>JBDTTF010000285.1:0-140745 GCA_039930765.1 Gemmatimonadota bacterium
CTCGCCCGTCTCGCCCGTCTCGCCCGTCTCGCCCGTCTCGCCCGTCTCGCCCGTCTCGCCCGTCCTACCCGTCCTACCCGTCGGCCACTCCCGGTCTTCCCGCCACTATCGCCGTTGCCGCCAGATATCCGGTCACGTTGGCCACGGTACGGGCGGAATTCGGGATCGGATCGAGCGCCAGCAGTACACCGAGCGCCTGGGTGGGCATACCCGCCGCCAGCAACACCGGCCCCATCGAGGCCAGCACGGCGCCCCCACCCACTCCGGGCACGCTGAAGCTGGTGAGCACGGCCACGGCCCCGATCATCGGGAGCGAGCCAGGCGCGATCGGCACGCCGTACAGATGACTCACGAAAAAGGCAGCGGACAAAGAGGCGATGGGAGCCGAGTACTTGAAAGTCGCGGCCGAGAAGGGCAGGCAGAACCCGATAATCTCCGGTGGGTAGTGCAGGTCCCGCTGAGCCACCTCGATCAGCGCCGGCAGCGCGGCCAGCGAAGAATGCGAGGTGAATCCCAACGCCTGTGCCGGCGCGACGGCCCTCCCGAACCGGCCCATCGGCAGCCGGCCGAAGATCCGGACCAGCGGGTAGAGTACCAGGGTGCCGATGGCGGCCAGCACCACGGCCATGAGCACGTAGGCGCCCAGCTCTCCCACGGCTGTCGGCCCTGCCTTGGCCGCCAGGGCCAGGCCGAGCGCGAAGACTCCGACCGGGGCAAGAGCCGAGACCCAGATCAGAATCGTGAGCATGATGGAACGGATGGCCTCGGCGAACTGCAGCACCACTTCGCGCAGCTCAGCGGTGAGCCGGGTAATAGCCAGGCCGAAGATGATGGTAAACACGATAAGCGGCAGGATGGCGCCGTCAGCCCACGCCTTGACCGGATTGGCGGGCATCAGTCCGACCAGCCACTGGGCCAGAGTCGGCGGAGTAACTGCCTCCGTGGCCGGGCTGTAAATCCCAGCCATGCTGACCCTCGATGGCAGCCAGCCGACCACCACCGGCATGATGAGGCAGGTGAAAATGGCGCCGCCGACCAGCAGGATGAGGAACACCGCCATTGCCCGGCCGCCCAACTGACCCAGGGTGCGCCGGTCAGGCGCGGCGCCGATGGCGACGACCAGACTGGCAGTAATCAACGGGATCACCGTCATCAGGATGGCGTTGATCCAGACCGTGCCCAGCGCCTCTGACAGCTGGGTGACAAGATGCCACTGCGCCGGATCGGCGGAAACGGCGATCAGGCTGCCAGCCAACAGGCCGCCGGCCAGTCCGAGCAGCCCCCGGGTGGTCGAGCTCATTTCTTCAGGTTCTGCTGCAGCTTGGCGATGTCGAGCATCGGGATCCCGCCCTCGGTGGGAATCAGGATGACGGTGTTGCTGCTGTTGCGCAGGTCGTGCAGCACCTCGAGGTACTGCTTGGTGAGGGCTTCCGGTGTCAGGGTCTGGTTCAGCAGCCGCTGCTGGTCCGATTGCAGCCGAGCGACTTCGACCCGGTGCCGCTCGGTCTCGATCTGCTGCTCCTGGGCGATCTTGTTGTTGATCGCCTCGACGACCTGCTTCGGCGGCTGCAGGTCCCGGAGGAAAAAGGCGGTGACTTCGGCGATCCGGAATGCCGGGCCGCCGACCCGGGGCTGGGTGATCAGGGCGCTGTCCACCTCATGCTCCATCATCGTGGTGATCAGGTTCCGTTTGCCGATGTCATTGATGGAGAACTGGGACATCCCGTCGCGGACCCCTTTGCGGATGGCGTTGTAGACGATGCTGCGGATCTGTTCCTCGCCGCCGATCTCGGTAAAGATCCGGGGCGCATCCTGGGGATTGATCTGCCAGCGGAGCCCGGCGTCCACCATCACCCCCATCTGCTCGCTGGACAAGGCGCTGATCTCTTCGATCTGTTCTCCAGCCGTCGGGTACTGCTCCTCACGGGTGCTGTACCGCTCCACCGACGACCATGGAGTGACCATGTTGACCCCGGGCAGCAGCGGCGCGGGATCGACCGTCCCAAAGGCGTGCCGGACCCCGACCTCGCCGGGCTCGATCACGATGAACAGGGCGGACACAATCATGGCCAGACCCGCCACCGCCAGTCCCCACGCGATCGCCTTGAGCACACCGGCGGACGGTCGTGGCCCACTGCTCATACCGGCTCGGACAACGGCGATCAGCAGCGCCGCGATGAACAGAATCGCGCCAAACACCAGCTTGCCCATGTCGAGGCTCGTGATTGAGGATGGCGGAAGTTACGGCAGCAGGGGCCGACCGCAACGGCCGTGGCCCCTTGAATCGTCACACCACTGGGGCGATAATTGACGCCCTTGCCGAACTGAATATTCGGCAAGGGGTTAGCTGATCGTATGGACGGGTGGCCGAGTGGTTTAAGGCGCACGCCTGGAAAGCGTGTAAACCTGAAAGGGTTTCGCGGGTTCGAATCCCGCCCTGTCCGCTGTCGTGTCCGTTTGGGTGGCGGAGTGTCGCCGCGCTCCCAGTTCGCGGGTGGAGCTGCGCTCCGGCTTTGCCGGTGCTCGCTCTCCTCGCCGGAGGCGAGGACCGAATCCCGCCCTGTCCGCTGGCGTGTCCGCTTGGGTGGCGGAGTGTCGCCGCGCTCCCAGTTCGCGGGTGGAGTTGCGCTCCGGCTTTGCCGGTGCTCGCTCTCCTCGCCGGAGGCGAGGACCGAATCCCGCCGCTGCGCCGCAACGCCCCAAGGCGTTCCGGCGGGGAAGAGCAAGCGCTCCGCCGGCCGAAACCCTCTACCATTCGGCCGCTCGGCTGGCCACCTTTGGGCTCTCGTCCGATCCATTTTCCAACATCCGGTCCTCATGTGCCCCTTTCGCTGCGCCATTGCCTCCGTAGCGCTCCTGCTCGGCTGTCAGTCGAACGGCGGTCCCATCCGGGTGGGACTGGCGGTGGGATTGCATGAGGCCGGCACGATCCCGATGAAGCTGGCCGCCGAATTGGCGGTCAAGGAGATCAACGCCAAGGGCGGGATCAGGGGGCGCCCGCTTGAGCTGGTGGAGCGGGATGATTACTCCAGCGAAGATTCTGCCGTGACCGTGGCCACGGAGATGTACCAGTCGGATGTGGTGGCGGTCATCGGCGGCGCCTACTCCGGCGCCACCCTGGCGTCGGCCCCGATCTATAACGGCGGCCGCGATCCGCTGGTCCAGCTCAGTCCCTCCGCTTCCGCCACCGCCCTGACCAACGCCGGCCCCTTTACCTTCCGTCTTTGTCCTACCGATCTTGCCTACGGGGCCGCGCTGGCACGCTATGCCGCCGCCAAGGGATTCCGCCGGGCCGCGGTACTCTATGTCAACGATGCCTACGGCCGCGGGGTCAGGGCCACATTCACCGACGAATTCAGCCACGCCGGCGGCACCACGGTTGAACTGGACCCGTTCCAGGCCGATTCGACTGTTGTCGGCCCCTACCTGGCCCGGATCGCGGCCCGGAAGCAGGTGCAGGTCATCCTGCTCGCCGCAAACCAGAATGAGGGGCTCGGGGTACTGGACGCGCTGCGGCGCGCCCGGTTGAACATCCCGATCATCGCCAGCGACGGGATGGTGGGGGCTGAACGCAGCGACCCGGATATGATGGAAGGGATCACGGTCTCCTCGGCCTACCTGATGGGAGATTCAAGCCCGACCAATCAGTCATTTGTGCTGGCCTACTACACGGCCAATCCCGATGCCGGCCCCCCCGACCAGGGGGCCGCGGCCACTTACGATGCGGTCTATCTGCTGGCGCGGGTCATCGGCGAGGCGGGCACTGATCGCTCGGCTATCCAGCGGGCCCTGGCCAAGGTGGGCCTCGGTGATTCGGCCTTTGTGGGTGCGGTCGGAACGGTGGCCTTCGACTCGGCCGGCGATGCTCCGGCTCTCACGGTGCGGATGGGGGTGGCCCGGGGAGGGCTCCTGCTGCCGGCCCAATGAGCCTGGCCGCGGCCATGACCGGCTGAATTTTCCCCGATTCCCATCGGCGGCCCGTCCAGCTACTTTCCCGCTTCGAGATGCCCACTCGTTCTGCCCTCCTCGATAGTCGCGCGATTGCCCGCGCACTTCACCGCATGGCCTCCGAAATCGTTGAAAAGTGTCGAGGGACTGACGGGCTGGTGCTCGTCGGGATCCAGCGGCGTGGAGTCCATCTGGCCGGGCGGCTGGCTCGTCTGATCGGCGAGCGCGAATCCACCACCATCCCGACCGGCAAACTCGATATCACCCTGTATCGTGACGACTTGCAGGCGGTCGGCGCCCGGCCGGTGGTCGGGCCCACCGAACTGCCGGATCTTGATGGCAAAACCGTGGTCATCATCGACGATGTGCTCTACACCGGCCGGACGGTTCGGGCCGCCCTCGACGAATGCGCCGACTTCGGCCGGCCGCGGCGGGTGCTGCTCTGTGTGCTGGTTGACCGGGGCGGCCGTGAGCTCCCGATCCAGGCCGATATTGCCGGTACTGTCGTGGCCACCGGTCCGGAAGACCGGATCGATGTCCAGGTGACCGAACTCGATGACCGGGATGCCGTGGACCTGGTCCGGGGTGCCACCTGATGGCCCCCACCCTGGCACTCGGCAAGGACCTCACGGGGCTCGAGCACCTCTCGGCCGAGCAGATCCGCATGATCCTCGATACCGCCGTCCCGTTCAAGGAAGTCAGCGAGCGCCCGATCAAGAAGGTGCCGGCGCTCCGCGGCAAGACCATCGTCAATCTCTTCTTCGAAGCCTCGACCCGGACCCGGATTTCCTTCGAGTTCGCCGAGAAGCGACTGTCGGCCGACACGGTGAATGTCGCCACCAGCAGCTCTTCAGTCAGCAAGGGCGAGACCCTGGTTGATACCGCCCGCAACCTCGAAGCGATGCGGATCGATATGGTGGTCATCCGCCACGGCTCCTCGGGGTCGGCGGAGTTCCTGGGCAAGCGGATCCGCTCCAACGTGATCAACGCCGGTGATGGCCAGCACGAGCACCCGACCCAGGGGCTGCTCGACCTGCTCACCCTGCGAGATCATTTTGGCCGGATCAAGGGGCTCAAGATTGCCATCTGCGGTGACATCCTCCACAGCCGAGTGGCCCGGAGCAATATCTGGGGACTGGTCAAGCTCGGGGCGGAGGTTGGCGTCTGTGGCCCGGCCTCGCTGCTGCCACGCGACATCACGGAGCTCGGCGTGACCGTGCTGCCCCGAATCGAAGATGCCATTCAATGGGCTGATGCTCTCAACGTCCTGCGGCTGCAGCTCGAGCGGATGCAGGCGGGGTTCATCCCGTCCCTGCGGGAGTACAACCGGGTCTGGGGCGTCAGCCGCGAGCGGCTGAGCCGGGCCGGGCACCCGGTCATGGTCATGCATCCCGGCCCGATGAACCGCGGCGTCGAGATCGACAGCGATGTCGCGGACGGGGAGCACTCACTGATCCTGGATCAGGTCACCAATGGTGTCGCCGTGCGGATGGCGGTGCTCTACCTGCTGGCGGGCGGGGCCCCGGACTGGCAACAGGGCGGAGGCCACGAATGAGCGTACCCGTACTATTCCGCGGTGGCCGCGTCATCGATCCATCCCGTGGCACCGATGGCACTGCGGACCTGCTGGTGGTGGATGGCCGGATTGCTGGCGTCGGTCACAACATCACCCCGCCAACCGATGCCGAAATCCACGATATCCCCGGCATGGTCGTGGGGCCAGGGCTGATTGATCTGCACGTCCATCTTCGGGAGCCCGGCCAGGAAGACCTCGAAACTGTCGCCACCGGTGCCATGGCTGCGGCGGCCGGCGGGTTCACCGCCGTCTGCGCCATGCCGAACACCGATCCGGTCACTGACAACCAGGCCACGGTCGGCTTCATCGTTCGGCAGTCGATGCGCGCGGCCAAGGCCCGGGTGTATCCGATTGGCGCCGTGACGCTGGGCCAGCAGGGTGAAAAGCTCTCGGAGTTCGGCGAAATGGTCGGGGCAGGAGCGGTGGCCGTGAGCGATGACGGCAAGCCGGTGGCCTCGAGTCACATGATGCGGACCGCGCTGGAGTACGCCCGGACTTTCAATATTCCGGTGGCGGACCATTGCGAGGACATGTCGCTGGCCGCCGGTGGCGCCATGCATGAGGGGATCATCTCCACCCGGCTCGGCCTCAAGGGAATTCCGGCGGCGGCCGAGGAGATCATGGTGGCGCGGGACATCATTCTGGCAGAATTGACCGGCGGTCATGTCCATCTCTGCCACATGTCGACCAGAGGGTCGGTGGAGTTGATCCGCCGCGGCAAGGACAAGGGGATCAACGTCACCGCCGAGGCCACTCCGCATCATTTCAGCCTGACCCATCAGGCCTGCGAGGGATACCACACCAACGCCAAGATGAACCCGCCGCTCCGCGAGGATGCGGACCGGGAGGCTATCAGGCAGGCGCTGAAGGATGGGACCATCGACGTGGTGGCCAGCGATCACGCTCCGCACGGCTATGACGCCAAGGAACGGGAATTTGACCAGGCTCCGAACGGCATCCTGGGACTGGAAACTGCCCTCGGCTTGGCCATCACCGAACTCATTGTCCCTGGTATTCTTACGATGCCTCAGCTAATGTTAAGGATGAGCACGACAGCGGCCCGGATCTTCGGGCTGCCAGGTGGGACCTTGTCGGCCGGAGCGCCAGCGGATCTGGTCATCTTCGACCCGGCCGCGGTCTGGACGGTCGAGCCGAGCCGGTTCTACTCGAAGAGCCGAAATACTCCGTTCGGCGGGCGGCAGCTGACCGGACGAGTTGAGTGGACCCTGGTCGGCGGTAGGACGGTCTATCGGCGGAGCTGATCTGGGGCCATTCGGGGCCCCCGTACAATTCCCATAGAGCCAAGAGGCCATTACACTTACCTCAACCGGCGCAGGGCTCTTTTCCGGCGAGGCTCGAACGGCAACGAGGGAGATCCACCCATGGCCAAGTCTCACGCCCCCGAGGGAAATCCCATCGAATCGCTCCTGGCGGAGCGAGCCCAATTCCTCAACTGGCTGGCGCGTCTCGACGCGACCGGTGAGGGGGGCGGTGCCGTGCCCGAATCAGTCCGGGTCCGGGTCCGGGCAGACTATGAGGCTCGTCTCGACGCCGTGGTGGACCAGCTCCGAGGTCACGCGGCTAGTATTGCCGAGCAGCTGGACGCCCTCCGGGCCCGCCGGGCCGATCTTTCCAATCGCGAATCGCTGGCCAGGGAACGAATGGCGGAGGCCGAAGTCCGCCACGCGGTCGGTGAATTCGATGAAGCCAAGTGGCAGGAAATTCGTGGTGAGCAGACCAAGATTCTTTCCACCACTCGTGATGAACTGGTTCGGACCACGACCGAGATCGACCGGCTGACCGAAGTTCAGATTCTGGTAATGGCCCCCACGCACCATGCGCCGGAACCCGAACCGGAGCTCGAGGCCGAGCCGGAACCGGAGCCAATGCCACTGCCTCGGCTCATGGAGCGGCCGCTGCCGTCCCGGGAGCCGCTGGTTCCCCCGGTCACCGCGCCAATTCCCGCCGTCATGGTGGACATTCCGCCGCTCAATCTCGATCTGGGTACCCCGTCGAGTGCGGCGAGCACCGCGGCCGAGGCGGAAGCCGCCGCTGCCAGCGCCGCTCGACGGGTCAGCCGGGCAACGCCCAAGCGCGAAGATTTGCAGCCCCCGGTGCGGACCGAGTGGATCCCCAGCGAAAAGCCGGGCCGCAACCCGGCTCCCAAGCTCGATGAACTGGCCTTCCTCAAGTCGGTGGCACCCGAAAAGCCGATGCCGAAGCGGCCCAGCGGTGGACTGCCGCGTCCGCCAGAGGTCATGCCGCCGGCGCCGCCGGTGGTCCCGGAGCGAGCCTCCACCGAAGGCATGTCCGGGATTACCCGGGCCGATCCGTTTGCCTCCAAGAGCCAGCCGGCCATTCCCGATGGCCCGCCTCAGCAGCCGGCACCGGCGGGTCGGCCGAGCCAGGCGGCGCCCAAGACGCTCAAGTGCGGCGAATGTGGCACCCTCAACCGGCCGACTGAGTGGTATTGTGAGCGGTGCGGGGCGGAGCTTGCTGCGCTCTAGCGGCCAGCCGTAAGCCATAAACTCGGTGGAATAGCCAAAGACCCTCCGGTGCAGTGCGCATCGGAGGGTCGAATTATTTTTGAACGGCTTACGGCTTACGGCTTACGGCTATTTCTTCAAGCCCTTGGCCAGCCGGCTCTTGGTCCGCGAGGCCACGTTGCGGTGGATCAGGTTCTTGCGTCCCGCCCGGTCCAGCATGGCGGAGGCGGTCTTGTACGCCGCTTCGGCTTCAGCCGGGGTCGTGGCGGAGCGGACCTTCTTGATGGCGGTGCGGAGCTGGCTGCGCTGAGCGCGGTTGCGCTCGGTGGATGCCTTGCTCTGGCGCAGGCGCTTCTTGGCTGATTTGATCCGGGGCACGCGGTACCTCGTGTAGGAGCATCGGGCCGGCCAGGGAGCCCGGCCAATGGAGCGCAAATTGTAGACGGAGACGCGCCCAACGTCAAGCGGGCCAGCGTTTTGACTTGCCTCAGGCCAAGGATTAACTTTTCCCGGCCTTTCGCCCCGGATCGTCCCTCCTGACTGATTTCATTCTTCTAATGCCGGTGCTGGTTTTTTCACTGGTGGCGCACGAATACGCCCACGGATACGCGGCGTTGCAGCAGGGAGACGATACGGCCTACATGCTGGGGCGGCTGACCTTCAATCCGCTGCCCCACATCGATCCCTGGATGTCGATCCTGATGCCGGCGCTGCTGTTCTTTGTGGCCGGCCCCGGTTTCGTGTTCGGTGGCGCCAAGCCGATTCCGGTGGTCACCCGCAAGTTCCGCAATTACCGTCGGGGCGACCTGATCGTGAGCTCGGCCGGCGTAGCGACGAACCTGGTGCTGGCCGGCTGCTTCACACTGGCATTTGCCGCGATCGGGCTGGTCGGCCAGGCTCTCCCCGACTTGACGACGGGGCTCGGGGTGGTACAGCGGATGACCGTCTGGGGTATCCAGATCAACCTGCTGCTCTGTGTATTCAATCTGATTCCGATTCCGCCACTGGATGGCTCCAAGATCCTGTACCACTTCCTGCCCCCCGGACTCGGGGCGCAGTATCGCAGTCTCGAACGATATGGTTTCCTGATCCTGCTCCTGATGCTGTATCTGCTCCGGCCGCTGTTCGCGCTGCTGCTCACCCCGGCAACATGGATGCTCGACGTGCTGCTCAACCTGGTGGTGCCCCACTTCGCGCTGGGCGACAGCTGGAACATCTTCACCCGATGACTGCCGCCTTTTCCCCGACCACGGTGGCCCTCGGCGCCGATCCCGGCTTCGTGGTCCAGCTGGATGCCTTCAATGGCCCGCTGGACCTGCTGCTGCACCTGCTGCGTGAGGAGCAGCTGGACATTTCGGACATCCCGATTGCCCGGATCGCGGATCAGTTCCTCCAGGCCATCCATACTCTGGGCCTCAACCAGGCCGCCGATTATCTCGAAATGGCGGGCCGGCTGCTGCGGCTCAAGGCGCAGATGCTGCTGCCCCGGCGCTTCGACGACGATGGCTGGGAGGATCCGCGTCACGAACTGGTCCGGCGGCTGCTGGAGTACCAGCAGATTCGCGAGATCGCCGGCTGGATGGAGCGGGCCGTCGACCGGCGGGCGGATCGGTATGTCCGCGGCTACCTGCCGCCGCCGCCCTCGCTGCCGCCACCGCCGCTGACCCTCGATCTCCTCGAGCTTATCGCCGCGGTCGAGGTGGTCATTTCGGAAATTCGCCATCCGGTATTGCACCGGGTGGTGGCCCGGCCGCTCGACGTGGAGGGCGCCACCCTCCGGATCGAAGCGCTGCTGCTCGACCACGAGGAGATCAGCTGGCGCCAGGCCCTGGGCCCGGCGCCGACCATCGTGGATCTGCTCTCGACGCTGCTGGCGCTGCTGGAACTGGCGCGCCGCGGTACACTCCGTCTCGCTCAACCGGCGCCGTTCGCGCCTCTGGTCATTGCCCGTGACGCCACTCGCACAGCTGATTGAAGCCGCGCTGTTCTCCGCCGCCCGTCCGTTGACGGCCGAGGAGCTGCAGACTCTCGATGCCGACGCCGGCCTGGCCGACGTCCGCACCGCGCTCGACGAACTCAGGGAACATTACGACTTCGACGGCCACTCAGTCGAGGTGTCGGAGATTGCCGGGGGGTACCAGATCCTGACCCGGGCGGCATTCGCGGCCGCCATCGAGCGGGCCCAGTTCGCGATCCGTACGCCCAAGCTCAGCAGCGCCGCGCTCGAGACGCTGGCGGTGATCTCGTATCGCCAGCCAGTCGGACGGGCCGAGGTCGAGGAGATTCGCGGGGTATCGGCCGGCGGAGTGCTGCGGACCCTGCAGGAGCGCAGCCTGATCGAAGTCGTCGGTCGGAGCGAGCAGCTGGGACGGCCACTGTTGTACGGCACCACCTCGATGTTCCTCGAACTGCTGGGGCTCGGAGACTTGAACGACCTGCCGAGGGCCGAGGAACTGACCATCGCGCTGGAACCGCCCAAGCCGGCGATCCCTGAACCGGATGCCGCCGCGTCGGTCCTGGCCGAATCGTGAGCGAAATGCGATTGCAGCGGGCGCTGGCGCAGGCCGGTGTCGCCAGCCGGCGCGCGGCCGAAACGCTGATCACCGAGGGCAAGGTCCGGGTCGATGGCAAGGTGGCCACCCTCGGCTCCAAGGTTGATCCGGCCCGGCAGAGCATCATCGTCTCGGGCCGAAAGCTCACCAAGCTGCGCCGCCGCTGGCTGGCCTTTCACAAGCCGATGGGGGTCGTCACTACCGCCAGCGATGAGCAGGGACGGCGCACCGTGTTCGACCTGATCGAAGATCCCACCGGACTGACCTACGTCGGCCGGCTCGATGTCATGACCACCGGACTGCTGCTCCTGACCTCCGACGGCGATGCGGTGCACCGGCTGACCCATCCCAAGTTCCGGGTGGAGCGGAGTTACACCGCGCTGGTGCACGGCAAGTCGACCAGCGAGCTCGAGCAGCTGGTGAAGCAGAAGATCATGGTCGATGGCCGGCCGGTGGTGCCGATCCGGGTCAGGATCCGGCCCGGTGATGCCGGCCGGAGCATTCTCGACGTGACACTGACCGAGGGGCGCAACCGTATCGTCCGGCGCTGGTGCGAGGAGATGGGCCTCAAGGTGGAACGGCTGGCCCGGTTGTCGTATGGGCCGGTGCGGCTGGGAGATCTTCCGGTGGGCCGTTCCCGACCGCTGACTCCCGGCGAGGAAAAAGCGCTGTATGCCGCCGTTCGTCTGACCCCGGAACCGGAGGGTGATCTGCCCAGGTCCTCGACTCGCAAGAAACCCAGTGCACCGCGCCGGGCCCGGGCATGACCGCGCGACCATCGAGCCCGGCCAAGGCCATCGACCCCGCGCCGATCCAGGCCGTCATCCGTGAAGCCGGCCGACGGATTGTCGGCCAGGACATCATGATCGAGCGGCTGCTGGTCGGCATGCTGACCGGCGGTCACATCCTGCTCGAAGGGGTGCCGGGCCTGGCCAAGACCCTGGCGGTGCGCACCCTGGCCGAGATCATCGAGGCCAGCTTTTCGCGGATCCAGTTCACCCCCGACCTGCTACCGGCCGACGTGATCGGGACCATGATCTTCGACCAGCGGACCCAGGACTTCCGGGTCAAGAAGGGACCGCTGTTCGCCAACATCATCCTGGCCGACGAAATCAACCGGGCACCGGCCAAGGTCCAGTCGGCCCTGCTCGAGGCCATGCAGGAAAAGCAGGTCACCATCGGCGGCATCACCTTTCCGCTTGAAGAACCGTTCCTGGTCCTGGCCACCCAGAACCCGATCGAGAGCGAGGGCACTTATCCGCTGCCCGAGGCCCAGCTCGACCGGTTCATGCTCAAGATCCGGATCACCTATCCCAGCCGCGACGAGGAAAAGGAAGTGCTGGTCCGGCGCTCCGGCACGGAAGAGAGTCCGGTGCAGCGATTGCTGAGCCCGGCCACGATCCTGGGCCTGCGGAGCGCCATCGCCGGCCTGTTCATGGACCAGAAGATCGTCGATTACATCGTGGACCTGGTCCGGGCCACCCGGGATCCCGGACTGGTCGGCCTGACCCAGCTCAAGCCGCTGGTGGCCTTTGGCGGCTCGCCGCGGGCCTCGATTGCGCTGGCCCAGGCAGCCCGGGCTCACGCCTTTTTGCGGGGCCGGGCCTACGTGGTGCCCGAGGACGTGCGGGCCCTGGCCCCGGACGTGCTGCGTCACCGGGTGGTGCTTACCTTCGAGGCCGAGGCGGAGCAGATGGATAGTGATGCCGTCATCTCGAAAATCCTCGCTGCGCTTCCGAGTCCGTAGCTCTGGTTCCGGGTTCCGGGTTCCGGGGTGATTCCCGGCGCCACCCGGAACCCGGTACCCGGAACCGTTTTCCTCCCATGCCTCCCATCTCCCCTGAAATCCTGAAGCAGGTTCGGGCCATCGAGCTCCGCACCCGCGGCGTGGTCTCGACGCTGTTCGCGGGCGAGTACCGCTCGGTATTCCGGGGGCAGGGAATGGAGTTCGCCGAGGTCAGGGCCTATCAGCATGGCGACGATTTCCGCCACATCGACTGGAATGTCTCGGCCCGGTCCCTGGCCCCATACGTCAAGACCTTCACCGAGGAGCGTGAGCTGACGGTCATGCTGCTCGTCGACCAGTCGGGCTCGACCAAGTTCGGCCAGCCGCGGACCAAGGCGGCGCTGGCCATCGAGGTGGCCGCGGTGCTGGCACTGGCGGCCGCCCGGCAGAACGACCGGGTCGGGGCTCTGCTGTTCACCGATGCAGTCGAGAAAGTCATTCCCCCGGCCAAGGGCCGGCGGCACGCCCTGCGGGTCATCCGGGATCTGCTGGCCTTTGAACCGGCGGGGAAGCGTACCGACCTCGAGGCAGGACTGCGTTACGCCGCCCAACTGCTGGTGCATCAGAGCATCGTGGTGGTGGTGTCCGACTTCCTGGCGACTGGCTGGGAGCCGGCGCTCCGACGGCTGGCGGCGGCCCATGATGTCGTGGCCATCGCGGTCGATGATCCGCGAGAGCGGCGGCTGCCCGAGGCCGGGTGGATCGAACTCGAGGATGCCGAGAGTGGTTCGAGGGTGGTGGTCGACACCTCGAACCGGGCGGTGCGGATCGCGCTGTCGGCCGAGTACGACCGGCGCCGCGGTGAACGCAACCGGATCCTGGCCGCGCTCGGCGTCGATACCGTAGCGCTGGACACCGCGGAGGACTACGCGCGTCCGCTGCGCCAGGCCTTTGCCCGCCGGGCGCGCCGGCTCCGGCGTTGATCCGGCAGACACCAGCTTCCGGGCCGACAGTCGGCGACACGATATGGGTCACCCGGGCCGTCTCGGTCCCGGCCGGATACGCGGTGCGCCCCAACGGCTGGACGCTCACCGGAGCGGTCGAACTGCTGGGGCAGCCCACCGTCGAGCGGGTGGGGGACAGTACGATGGTGCGCTATCCGCTGGTGGCGTGGGATCCAGGGTCGCACACCGTGAGCGTGCCCGGCCCGATTCTCATCGCACCTGGTGGCGCCGAGGACACGCTGCCAGCCCAGTCGATGACGCTGGTGATCCATAGCGTCCTGCCACCTGGAGTTCCCGATTCGGCCATCCAGATCCAGCCCGGAGCCGGCGTGGTCTTGCGAGGTGAGGCCACGCCCTGGCCCCTGGCTATCGGTCTACTGGTGGTGACCCTGCTGGTGCTGGCAATGCGCTGGTGGCGTTCCCGAGCCGGCCGAATCCTGGTTTTGCCAGAGGTGGCACCCCCGGTGGGCCCGTTGCCGTATGAGGCATGGCATCTGAGCGGTGAGGATCGGGCACTGGTGGCGACTTCAAGCCAGGCTCTGCGGCAGCGGATTGCGGAGCTCTGCGGCGCGGCCGGCATCGAACTTCCTGCCCAACAGCTGGTGACAACCTTGAATCACGAGCGGCCAAAGTGGCCGCTCACCGACCTTCAGCAGCTGCTCAGCGATCTGGACACCGCGCGGTTCGCCGCCAGTGAGAGCGATGCCCTGGCCCTGGCCCGCCGAGCCACCGAGATCCAGACTCGATTGACTGGGCCCGGATGAGCTTTGCCCGGCCGTGGCTGTTGCCGCTCCTGCTGCTGCTGCCACTCTGGTGGTGGTGGGAGCGCCGCCGCACCCCGGCTGGCGCGTCGTACAGCGATGTCTCGCTGCTGGCTCGCTTGCCCCGGCCCTCCCCGTTGCTGCGGGTGCCGTTCGTCTGCCGCGGCATTGCAATCGCGGCATGGATCCTCGCCGCCGCCGGACCGCGCACCGGAGGCGGGACGGTCGAGGTCAAGAAGGAAGGGATCGCGATCGTCATCTGCATCGACCTGTCGAGCAGCATGCTGGCCGAAGATTTTGCGCCGTCCAACCGTCTTGAAGTCGCCAAGGCCCAGGCCATCTCGTTCATCCAGGGGCGCGAGGCCGACCGGATCGGGCTGGTGGCCTTTGCCGGTGAGGCGCTGACTCAGGTCCCGATCACGGCGGACTACGCGGTGCTCGAGCGGGCGGTGCACGAACTGCGGATCGGTATCCTCGAGGACGGCACGGCCATCGGCAGCGGGCTGGCCACCGCGGTGAATCGGCTGCGGCGGGCGGAGGGCAAGTCGAAGGTGGTGCTGCTGCTCACCGATGGCGTGAACAACCGTGGCAACATTGATCCGCGCACCGCGGCGGCTGCCGCCAAGTCGCTGGGCATCAAGGTCTACACCATCGGCGTCGGCACCGAGGGCGAGGCGCCGATCCCGACCGGTCGCGGTCCCGGTGGCTATCGGTACGAAGTGCTGCCGGTCGAGATCGATGACAGCCTGCTGACCGAGATTGCCCGGACGACGGGCGGACGATACTTCAGGGCCAAGGACAGCGAGGCACTGTCCCGGATCTTCAAGCAGATCGACGGGCTCGAGAAGACCCCGGTCGAAATCGTGCGCTACACCAATTACAACGAGCTGGTCCCGCCGTTCATCATCATCGGGCTGCTGGCGCTTGGCCTCGAAGTGCTGCTCAGTGGCACCCTGGTCGTGCGGGTCCCATGATCGGGCCGGTGTTCGATTCGCCCCGACTGCTGTATCTCGCACCGGTCCTCGGTGTGGCGCTCGGCGCCCTGGCCTGGTTGGCGCGGCGGAAGCGGCTGCGGCGGACCCGGGCCTGGGAACCGGCCCTGGCCAAGGCCTCCGCCCGCCGCGGGCGCATGGGTCCGATCCTGCTCGGGTTGGCGGCGCTGGCCGCTGGTGTGGCCCTGGCCGGACCGCGCGGAGGACGAGCCCAGGTGACGTCCGCCACCCAGGCGCTCAACGTGGTCTTCGCGGTCGACATCAGCCGCTCAATGCTGGCGGAGGACGTGGTGCCAAGCCGGCTGGGACGGTCGGTGCGCGAGGTGCGCCGGCTGGTGCACGATCTCCAGGGCGACCGGATGGGCCTCGTGGCCTTTGCCGGCAAGAGTTTCATCCTCACGCCGCTCACGGTCGATGGCGGCGCCATCGAGTTGTACCTCGACGGGCTCGACCCTGACCTGGTGAGCGAAGGTGGGACCCGACTGGCTCCGGTCCTGGCGCAGGGAAGGGAACTGCTGAGCGCCACCAGCGATGGGGCTGACCGGGTGCTGGTGGTGTTCACCGACGCGGAGCTGCACGATTCGCTGGACCAGGCGGTCAGTATGGCCAGGAAGCTCAACGATGACGGAATCCATCTGGTCCTGGTTGGCGAAGGACTCAACACCCCGGTGCGCATCCCGGTTCGCGACAGCTCCGGCCGGCTGCTCGAATACCAGAAGGATGATGATGGCGTGGTCATCCAGACTGCCCGGAACGATTCAGCGCTGCAGCAGCTGGCCGATGCCGCCGAAGGCACGGTGGTGTCCGCGGCGCTGCCCGACCAGGCCGGAGCGGTTCGGGACCTGCTGGCCGTCTTCAAGCGGAGCAACCAGCGTTCGACCGCCAGTGCCACGATGCTGCCGAGGGCCTGGATTCCAATGCTGATCGCCATCCTGTTCCTGGTCATCCAGACCTTTCGACGGCGCAGCGCGGCCCTGATCGGCCTGGCCGGATTGCTGCTGGCCGGACGGGCCGAGGCCCAGCGGCCCTCCGAAGCCGACCAGCAGCTGCGGCGCGGCCAGGCGGCCGACGCGGCCAGGCGATATCTCGCTGAGGCCAAGGCCGGGCAGGCGCCTGACACCGCGTACTACAATGCCGGGACGGCCTCGCTGGCGGCCGGTCAGCTCGATGCGGCGCGCAAGGCGCTCGATGAAGCATCCAAGTCCCGGGATCCCGCCCTTCGCTACCGAGCGCTGTACAACCTCGGCGTGCTGAGCCTTGCCGCATCGCGGGCCGACCCGGCCAAGAAGGACCAGCACCTGCAGGAGGCCGCGCAATCGCTGCAGGATGCGCTGCTGATCGCGCCGACCTCGGCGCGGGCCAAATGGAATCTGGAGCTGGCCCGCCAGAACCAGCCGCCGCCGCCTCAGAACGGCAATTCAAAGAATCCGCCTCCGCCGCCACCCAAGAGTGGTGGAACGCCACCACCGCAGCCGCCCAAGCAGTCGGACCTGTCCCGTTCGCAGGCTGAACAGATTCTCAATTCAGTCGAGCATGAAGAGGGGCTGACCCGGAACCGCCACGCCGCGCGGCCGCGGCCGGGTGCGCCGAGGATCCTCGACTGGTGATCGCGCTGCTACTGGTGGCGCTGCTGCAGCAACCCGCGCCGCCCGACGTCAACACCAGCGTTGATCGTGACCACCTGACGGTCGGCGAGGAGCTGACCTTCACGGTCAGGGCATCTGGCAACTCCGCCGATCCGGTCGAGATCGGGCTGCCACCGATCAAAGGTCTGGAACTGGTGGCCCGGGCCGAACAGACCGAGGTGAGTCCGGGGGCCAGGGTGGCGCGCGTGGTGGTCATTGCGCTGCGGTTGCGCGCCACCCAGCCGGGCACCTTCCGGCTGGGCCCAATCCAGGTCAGGCAAGGGACCAGCTACGTGCAGGCGGATGCGCCGACGGTCACGGTCGAATCGAATCCGGGATCAGGATTGGCCGCAGGGCTCAATCCGCGGGTCCGGGGCATCCTCGAACATGCCCCGCCGCCCAGACTCGATGGTGGTGCCGGACTATCGGTCGTGCTGTCCTCCGATGCGGTGACCGTGGGCGAGCAGGTTGACCTGCTGACTGTGGCCTGGATTCCCCGGCGGCTCCGGCTCGAGATGCGCCGGCCGCCGACGCTCGATCCGCCGCAGGTCCAGGGTGTCTGGAGTTATCCGCAGCCCGCGCCGTCGGGCATCTCGGCCAGTCGGCTGCTCGGCGGCGAGTGGTACGACCTGTTCGCGGTCCACCAGCTGATTTTCCCGATCTCTCCCGGCGCGGTAACCATCACGCCGGCCACGCTGCATTACAGCGTGCCGGTGGCCTTTCAGTTTTTCAGCCAGGAAGAGAACCACACCGTCACCACCGACGCTCGGCGGCTGCAGGTCCGGGACACGCCGTCACCGCCACCGGCCGAGTTTACCGGAGCCGTGGCCAGGTCACTGGTGGCGACCCGTGAGTTTTCGCCCGATACCGTGAAGGTCGGCGATCCGGTGCGATTCACGGTCACGCTGCGGGGAGAAGGCAACGTGGCGCTCTGGCCGGCACCGCCGCTGCTGTGGCCGGTGGGGGTCCGGGTCTATCCCGACCAGGTCGACGATCACACCGGGCTCACGGATGGTCGCCTCACCGGCGAAAAGAAATTTCACTATCTGGTGGTGCCTGACTCCAGTGGCCGACTGATCGTGCCACCGCTGCGCTACGGCTTCTTCAATTCGGCCTCGGCGTCCTATGAAGTCGCAGGTGCGGCCGGCCAGGTCCTGCCGGTGCAGCCCGGCTCCGAGGCAGCGTTGGCCAGGGTGTCGCCGCCGCCGCTGCTGCCCGGCAATAGTCTCCCGGCGGCGTGGCAGGCACTGCATCAGACTCCGGTCTGGGCCTTTGCGCTGCTGCTCCTGCTGCCACCGCTGCTCGCGGTGCTGAGTGCCCGGCTGTCCCATCGGCGGCACGCCGCGGTCACGAGTCCTGCCCAGGCGGACGGGTTGCCAGCGGCGGAGCGGCGGCTGCTGGAGGCACTCGCTCCCCTGGTGCCGGCTCCGGCGGAACTCGACGGGCCGGCGCTGGCCAGGGCGCTCCGCGCAGCCGGTGTAGCGGAAGGCGATATCACCGAGATCGTGGGGTTAAGGGAAGGGTTGCAATACGCTCGCTTCGGCGGCGTCGGCGAGCTCAAGCGGCATGCGCTGGTCGAGCAGGCCAGCAGGCTCACGACCCGGCTGCGCGGAGAGGGAACGGCCAGTCGCAGGCGGCCGGGACTGCTTCCGCTGCTGCCCGTGCTTCTCCTGATCTTGCCGATCGGTCTGCAGGCCCAGGCCCCCAAGCCCGAGGAGTTGTACGAGGCGGGCGCACTCCGGGCCGCCGCCCTGGGATTTGTCGCCCGGACCGAGCAGCAGCCTTCCAGTGCGGCCAACTGGTACAACCTCGGCGCCACCTGGTTTCGGCTGGGGGACGACGCCAACGCCTCGGCCGCATGGCGGCGGGGGCTCCGGATCGCGCCGCGCAGCCGGCAACTGCGCCAGGCCATTCAGCTGGTGCCGCCGCCGACGGATGGCTCCGATCGCTGGCTCAGTGTCTCGCCGGTCACGGTCGAGGAGCTGGCGGCCATCGCATTGCTCTGCTGGGTCGTGGGATGGTGCGGTGCCGCGATCCAGCGGCGGATCAGGAGTCGCTGGCTGATTCTGGCCGGTGTCGGGGTGGCGTGCGCGGTCACCGCGCTGGTGCAGCAGCGGCGGCAATCGCTGCCGGTCGGGATGATCGTGGCGGATGGTGACGTGACGCTCTCGCCATCCGAGCGGGCACCGGCGGTGGCCACGGCGTCCCGGGGCAACGCGGTGCGGATTACCCGGCAGGCAGGCGGCTGGCTGCTGATTGAGGATGCGGCCGGTCATACCGGGTGGCTGCCAGCCGCCCGGGTCGTACGGCTCTGATTTATCTTTGGGCCCATGCCACGCCGAATTGCACTGCTGCCGGATGCTGTTGCCGATCAGATCGCCGCCGGCGAGGTGGTCGAGCGGCCGGCATCGGTGGTCAAGGAGCTGGCGGAGAATGCCATCGACGCCGAGGCGCGGTTCATCCGGGTGTCGATCGAGGGGGGCGGCAAGACGCTGATCGAAGTCAGTGATGACGGCCATGGCATGGGCCGGGAGGACGCCATCCTTGCCATGGATCGCCACGCCACCAGCAAGCTCCGGAGTGCCGCCGACCTGGTTGGGGTGCGGACCTTCGGCTTTCGCGGTGAGGCGCTGCCGGCGATTGCCTCGATATCTCGGTTCGGGCTGACCACCGCTGAAGAGAATGGCACCGGGACCGAGATCACCGTCACCGGCGGCCGACTCGAAGGGGTGCACGAAACCGCCCGGCAGCGCGGCACCACGGTCCGGGTACGCGGGATCTTTTTCAACACGCCGGCCCGCCGCAAATTTCTCCGTTCACAGCCATCCGAAACCCGCGCCACAACTGAAGTCGTGGCCACGCTGGCTCTGGCCCATCCATCCGTTGGGTTCGAATTTCACGCCGATGAACAGCTCCGGATGCAGGTCCCAGCCGGGCAGACGTCCTCGGAACGGCTGACCGCGGTCTGGGGCCGCGACCTGGCCGGAACGCTGCTGCCCGCATCGCATGCAGTCGGCGGCACCCGGGTGGAAGGATTCATTCAGCGACCCGGTGACGCGACCCCGACCGGGCGGCGCACCCAGCTGTTCGTCAATGGCCGGCCATTCCGCGATCCGTTCCTGATCCGGGCGGCCGAGGCGGGGTATCGGTCCGCCATCCATCCCGGCGACCGCCCTTCGATCTTCCTGAATATTCTGGTCGATGCCGGCGCCGTCGATGTCAATGTGCACCCCGCCAAGCTCGAGGTAAGGTTCCGCGACCGGATGGAGGTCGAGCGGGCGGTCGAGGAAACCGTGCGCCAGGCGCTGGGCCCGCTGGCGGCCGCCGCCCCGATTGGTGAGTGGCGCCCAATGCCGGGTGCGCCGCCGGTCTGGCAGGGGAGTGCCCAGGGCGGTGCCGCGCCAATTTCGCTGGAGCAAGCGGCCGACCTGTTCGCGCCGGAGGCTGAATCGCCGGCGCTGTCCGCTGACGCGCACTCGTTCCAGTCGATTCCGCTGCCGACTCCGTATCAGCTGTTCGACACCTACCTGGTCTACGAGAACGATGGCAGCCTGATTTTCGTGGACCAGCATTCAGCCCACGAGCGGGTGATCTACGAGGCAACGATGGCCCGGCTCACCGGGCACGACGCACCAGCCCAGCGGCTGCTGCTGCCGATCACCCTTGAATTGACCGATGAAGAGCTCGATGCGGTCGAATCCCATACCCAGGTGCTGCAGCGGGTCGGGTTCGAAGCCGAGGCCTTCGGCGGGCGGACTGTGGTCATTCACGCAGTGCCCACCCCCCACCCCCGGTTCGATGCGGTGCGCTGCTTCAAGGAGCTGGTGGCGGACCTGGCCCGCGGCCGGTTTGGCGGGTGGGCCAGTCCACTGGAGCGATTCGCCGCCACCTTTGCCTGCCGGGCCGCGATCAAGGGCGGTGAACGACTCGATGCCAGCGAGATGCGCGAACTGCTGGCCCGGCTGATGGCCGCGGAGCTTCCGGCTCACGATGTCCACGGCCGGGCCACCATCGTCCAGCTTCCCCGCGAGGAACTGGAGCGCCGGTTTGGCCGTAGATAGGGTCCCGGTACTCGTCGGGCCGACCGGCATCGGCAAGACGGCGGTGGCCTGCGCCCTGAGTGGGCACTGGGATCTGGAAATTGTCTCGGCCGATTCCCGCCAGGTGTATCGAAGGCTCGACATCGGTACCGCCAAGCCGACGCGCGAATGGCGGGACCGGATTCCGCATCACGGCCTCGACCTGGTCGATCCCGGTGAGCGCTACAGTGCCGGTCGCTTTGCCCGTGACGCGACTCGCTGGATTGAGGGAATCAGGGCTCGCGGCCGGCAGCCGGTCGTGGTGGGCGGAACCGGACTCTACATTCGAGCGCTGTGTGAGGGATTGTTCGCCGAACCACCGCTCGATTCGGCACGCCGCAGGCAGTTGTCAGCGTGGACCTCCGAGCTCTCGGTCCCTGAGCTGATTCGCTGGGCCGCCCGGCTCGACGCAGGATTTGCCGGCGGTGGCCGGCAGCGGGCGGAACGCGCCATCGAAGTGGCGCTGCTCACCGGACGGCCGCTCAGCTTCTGGCAGGCCAATGCACGGAAGGTCGGCACCGTCAAACCGTGGTACGTTGTGCTGAATGCGCCTCGGCCGGTGCTGCACCAGCGGATCGAAGCCCGGGCCCGCGACATGGTACAGCACGGGATGATCGAAGAAGTGGCCGCGGTCCTGGCCGAGGAAGGGTTGACCCCGAACGCGGCGGGGCTGGATGCCATCGGCATGCGCGAAGCGGTGGACTACCTTCAGGGTCGCCGCACCCGGGAGAGCATTCCCGAGGCGATTTCACTCAGCACCCGCCAGTATGCCAAGCGGCAGAGCACCTGGTTTCGGCATCAGCTCGAGGGCACGGTACTGGCACTGGATGCCACGCGATCGCCGGAGGCCCTTGCCCAGGAGATTGCGGCTGCCTGGGCGCTGGCCATTGGCCGGTAGCTGTTGACCGTTGGCGAGCAATTCGACACGAAGGCCAGGGTCCGCCTCAATTTAGTTCGACACCCGTTGGCCAATGGCTAACGGCTCATAGCCAAGGGTTGTATTCCATGCGCATCGGCATCACCTGCTATCCCACCTACGGCGGCTCCGGCGCCCTCGCCACCGAGCTCGGGCTCGAGCTTGCCCGGCGCGGCCACGAGGTTCATTTCATTACCTATGCCTCACCGTTCCGGCTCCGGACCGGCGGCTATGTCGAGCGGGTCTATTTCCATGAGGTCGAGACCCGGATGGGTCGCTACCCGCTGTTCGAGCACTATCCGTATACCCTGGCCCTGGCGTCCAAGCAGCACGAGGTGGCCAAGCGGGAAAACCTCGACCTGCTGCACGTCCACTACGCCATTCCGCACGCCGCGGCGGCCCACCTGGCCAGTGAGATGCTCAAGCCGGAGCGCGAACTGCGGATCATCACGACCCTGCACGGAACCGACATTACCCTGGTAGGCCAGGAAGCCAGCTTCTACGCCATCACCAAATTCTCGATCGAACAATCACACCGGGTGACCGCGGTCTCGGACTTCCTTCGGGACGAGACCTACCGGGCGTTCGGTTGTGTCACCTGCGACCTCAAGGTCATTCCCAATTTCGTCAACCTCGGAGAGTATCGGGCGGTCGAGAATCCGGTGCGCCAGGGGCTGGCGCCGGACGATCACAAGATCATCTGTCACGTCTCCAATTTTCGTGAAGTCAAGCGGATCAAGGACGTCGTCAGAGTCTTTGCCCGGATCCGGCGCGCCATGCCGGCCACGCTGCTGATGGTCGGTGATGGCCCCGACCGTGGCGAGGCGGAAAAGGAAGCGACCGAGCTGGGGGTGGCCCCGGATGTCCGGTTCCTCGGCCGGCTCGAGCACGTCGCCTCGATCCTGCAGTGCAGCGACCTGTTCCTGCTGCCCTCACAGTCGGAATCGTTCGGCCTGGCTGCGCTGGAGGCCATGGCCTGCGGCGCGCCGGTCGTGGCCTCGCGAGCGGGCGGGTTGCCCGAGGTCATCACCGACGGGGTCAACGGCATCCTGGAGCCGGTCGGATCGGTCGAGGCCATGGGCCGCCGGGCGGTCGATCTGCTGCGCGATCCCGACGCGCATCGCCAAATGCGGAATGCCGCCATCACCGCGGCCCAGTCCTTTTCGGCCGACCGGATCGTCCCGATGTATGAATCACTCTATAAGGAAGCGCTGTCCTGATGCCCTGGCTTGATGCGGTGCTCCTCGGCCTGGTCGAAGGGATCACGGAGTTTCTGCCGGTGTCGTCCACCGGTCACCTGATCGTGACCGGCGACTGGCTCAATCTCACCGGTGAACGCTGGAAGACGTTCGAGATCTTCATCCAGCTCGGCGCCATCCTGGCCGTGGCGTGGTTCTACCGGATCCGGCTCGCCGCCACCATCAAGAGCGCCACCGTTCCCGGCGACGGCCAGCGGCTCATTATCAACCTGGCCCTGGGTTTCCTGCCAGCCGGCGCCATCGGTCTCCTGCTGCATCACTGGGTCAAGGAGCATCTCTTCTCGCCACTGGTGGTCGGGGCCGCATTGATGGTCGGTGGCGCCATCATCCTGGTGATCGAGCGCTGGCGGCCGCGCAGCAAGGTCTACGAACTCAACGAGATCACTCCGGCGCTGGCGTTCGGGATCGGCTGCTGCCAGGTGCTGGCGCTGATTCCCGGTGTCAGCCGCTCGGGCGCCACCATCATGGGCGGCTATTCGCTCGGCCTGGCCCGGGTGGCGGCGACCGAATTCTCGTTTTTCCTCGCCCTGCCCACCATGTGTGCTGCCACCCTGTACGATCTGCTCAAGAGCCGGGGAGCGCTATCCGCCGCTGACATCCCGATCTTCACCATCGGGTTCGTGGTCAGCTTCCTGTCGGCGCTGGTGGTAATCCGGAGTTTTCTGAAATTCGTGACCCAGCATGATTTCCGCGGCTTTGCGTGGTATCGGCTGGCCTTCGGCGCGCTGTTGCTGTTCCTCTACCGCCACGCGGCCGGAGTGTGAACCAGGCCGCGCTGCTTCACCGTCACGACCAACTTCCCTCGACCCTCGACACGCTGCATCAGCTGGCGGAATCCGGCGCGGTGGCAGGCACGGCGGTTGTGGCCGTCGAGCAGACCGCCGGCCGGGGTAGCCGAGGCCGTATTTGGCACTCGCCGCGCGGCGGACTCTGGCTCGCGTGGCTGTGCCGACCGACGTCCGCGGTGGCCGGGGAAGTGCTTTCACTGCGGGTGGGAATGGCGATCGCCTCGGTGCTCGATCAACTGGGTGATCTGCCCGCCGTCGAGCTCAAGTGGCCCAACGACGTGTTGATCGGCGGGAAAAAGGTGGCGGGCATCCTGTGTGAAGCCCGGTGGCAGGGTGGCGCGCCGGGATGGATCGCGGTCGGGATCGGTCTCAATGTCCAGAATCCAATTCCCGACGAGGTGCGATCGACCGCCACACGGCTGGGGGATTTCTGCTCCGATGTCACCGCCGATTCGTTGCTGACCGTACTGCTGCCGGCGCTCGAGCAGATCAAGACCCTACCGCCGGAGCTCACCCCCGCCGAACTGGCCTGTTTTGCCGGGCGCGATTTCCTGAAGGGCCGGGCCTTGCGGCAGCCGGTGGCGGGGGTGGCGCGCGGCATCGACGGTGCCGGCTCGCTTCGGGTCGAAGTCGCCGATGGAATCGTGGCCGAGGTGAGGGCGGGGCACGTGGTGCTGGAGGAATCGGTGCGCTAGAGGGCCACCCTCCTCCTTCGTGCTTACCGCTTTAGATTCTTCTCATGCTGCTCACTGTCGATATCGGCAATACCGAGATCACCCTGGGACTCTTTCACGGGGAATCCCTGGCTGGCCGCTGGCGGGTCACTACCAATCCCGACCGGACCCCGGACGAATGGGCCGTGGCCATCGGGGCGTTTTTCCTTCACGCCGGCCTGTCACCCAGCCAGGTACGGGCCTCCTGCCTGGCGTCGGTGGCGCCGGTGGTAACCCAGAGTGTGCAGGAAGGAATCCGGATGGCCACCGGCCGGCATTCACTGGCCATTGATGCCTCCTCGGCCCTGCCGGTTACCCTGGATGTCGACGAACCGAGGACGGTTGGCGCGGACCGGATCGTCAACACCCTGGCGGCCGTCTCCCTCTATCGCCGGGACACGCTGGTGGTGGACTTCGGGACGGCCACGACATTTGACTGCATCACCGCCGACTCCCGCTTCATCGGCGGCGTCATCATGCCGGGCCTCCGGACCTCGGCCGATCAGCTGACCCGTCGCGCGGCCAAGCTGCCGGCCACCGAATTGCGGCCGCCGGAGCGGGTCATCGGCCGACGGACCGAAGAATGCATCAGGGCCGGCGTGCTGTTCGGCACCGCCGATGCCGTTGACGGTATCGTGGCCAGGATCAAGGCCGAGTGGCCGGCTGGCGGCAATCCCAAGGTCATCGCGACCGGTGGACTGGCCGGCACCATTGCGCCGCTCACCAAGTCGATCGAAGGGGTCGAGCCTGACCTGACCCTGCACGGACTCCGCATCGCGGCCGGCCACCTCGGCCTGGCCTGGTGACGCACCCTGCGGCCACCACGCCGGCGCGCCGAACAGGCTACCGGCTGCTGGGCTCGTCGTTCGATTACATCCTGCATCTTCGACCGGCCGAATGGCCGATCATGACCGCGCACACCACCGTCGGCTACCTGCTGGCGGTCGGCTGGTCGGGGCTTTGGCACGGTGACCAGATCCTGCCTCTGCTTCTGGGCCTGCTCATCTGGGTGCTGCTGCTGAATGGCGGAACTCTGGCCATCAACAGCGCCTTTGACCATGACACCGGCGACATCGGCTATCTCACCGCGCCACCAGTTGCCCCCAGGGGTCTCGGGGCGTTCGGCTTGGCGCTGATGGCGCTGGGGCAGGCGCTGGCCTTCCTGCTGCCACCGCTGTTCGTCAAGGCGTACGCGATCTGCTTCATCATGTCGCTGGCCTACTCGGTGCCGCCGATCCGCCTCAAGGCGGTGGCCGGATTTGACTGGGTCATCAACATGTGGGGCTTTGGCACCCTGACTGCGCTGGCTGGTTTCGCGGTGACCGGTAGGCCAGTGACCACCGTGTCGGCGCTCGTGCTGCTGGCCTTTTGTCCGCTGTTTGCCGCGCTGTACCCGCTGACCCAGTTGTACCAGTTCGAGGCTGACCGGCTCCACGGCGACCGCACTCTCGCGCTGGTGCTTGGCATGCGCCTGAGCCTGCAGGTGGCGGTGGTCGGCGTCGGCCTGGCTTTCGGACTGTTGATCTGGGCGGGCATGCTGAGTGAATGGGGACTGGGAGCGGCAGGGATTGCCCGATGGGCTGGGCTCGGGCTGGCCTTGGCAGCGTGGCTCAGGCTGCTGCTGCCGTGGCTCCGCCATTATCGCAGCTGGACTCCGGCGCTCCACCAGCGCGGGATGTACGATGCCCTGGCGGTATGGGCCCTGACCGACCTCGTCGTGCTCGCGGCCTGGGCCACCTGAGCCTCTTGGCGGGCTCGGCGGGGCCGGGCTAGATTTGGCTCCAGTTGAGGGCTGTTCAGCAGGTGACCACTACTGTCCGCGATCTCCGCGGGCCACACTTCTCAGACTCGGGAGCCGGCATGAGCTCGGTAGTCGCCACCCGGATGGATGCGGACAGGACCAACGCGGCCTTCGTCTTCCAGGCCTCGGTGAAGCTGGGAGTCATCGAGTCGGTCATCGTGCTGCTGTTTGCGCTGGTCTCAAGAATGCTCGATGGCGTCCCCGAGCTGGCGCTCGAAGCGGTGCTGCTGCTGATCGGACTCACGGCCGTCACGGCGCTGCCGGGGTTCTGGACCAGGGCCCGCACCATTGAAGGGATCGCCGGCGCCGCCGGGATCGGATTGGGCGCCACCGTTGTCTTCACCCTGATCGATGCCATCCTGTTCCAGCACGTGCATCTCTACAGTCACCGCTGGCTCGATGTCGGCGGCGGCAGCAACTGGTGGTACCTCCCGGTCTGGTGGATGGTCGGCACCCTGGTGCCGTGGCTGGGTGCCTGGATTCTCGCCAATCAGGCTGACAAGTCCGGCACGCCGTCGGTGCCGACGCTCATGATCACCTCCCTGGTACTCGCGATCGTGGTGGCAGCCGTGGCGGTGGTGGCGGGCTTCCCGGGCGCGGCCTGGGGCATCGGTACCTTCGGTGTCGCCTTCCTGCCGGGCCTTGCCCTTGCCACGCTGATCTCGGTTCTCGGTGCCCGGCGCACCTAGCGGATGCGCTGGCTTCGGATCCTCGCGCTGGTCATCGGCTGGCTGCTCTCGCCTCTGGTGGTGTGGGCAGCCTCTCTTTTGGGGGCCTGGGTAGGTGCCACCATCGGCCTGGCGCTGTCCACCGCCGATTCGGGACTGGTCAGTACCATCGTCGGCGGCGGTGCCGCTGGCATCGTGACGGTCTACCTCTGGATGCGGCTGCTGCGGCGTTCGCCGCGGCTGCGCCGATCGCTGGCCATCACCCGTGAGGGGATTCCGATGACCGGCGAACTGCTCCAGGCCATTCACGAGACCGACGGTGCGGACAAAAAACCGGCCGAGCCTGCGTCCGAGACCCCGCCGTGAAGCCGCAGCACTGGGCTGCCCTGATCGTGTTTGGGTGTAGTCACCCATCGCCGCCGCCCCCGAAATCGAACCCGCCACCCGCGGCACCGACGCCCAGCGAAACACTGGCACTGCCGGTGTCAGCTGGCGTATCGGTCTGGTTCGGCGACAGTCGTGATGATCACGACCAGAGCGGACAGAGCTGCCGCGAACGGGTGCTGACAATTCACCGGGACACGAGCCGGATCCCGGTGCCGCTGCTGTACACCGCGACGGTTCCGAACCTCCTCGATGACTCGACCATCGAAGCCGAGCTCTGGCTGCACTGCAAGGTGCTGGATCGCTACCGGGTGAATCTCACCACTGGTCATCCCACCCTGATTGCTCGATGAGGTCCGTGATTGCGGCCACTCTGCTGGCGGTGCCCGCGCTGTCGGCCCAGACCCCGGTGGTCGCGGTCGGGGCCTGGTTTCCTGATACGACCCGGGTCACGTGGCGAGCGGGTATCAACCAGCGGTTGGCGGGACCAGTGGGGTATGGATTGTACGCCACACTGCTCGAGGGCACCAAGCGGTTGCCCAACGCCTGGGGCGCCGAAGCAGACCTCAGCCTGTTCCGCGGCGGCCGCAGCGGGCTGTACGGACTCGGCAGCCTGGGGGGCGGCGTCATGCCGTCGGACCGGTTTCATGGCTGGTGGAGCTGGTCAGTCGGTGCGGGATGGGATCTCTACCCCGCTCACTGGCTGACCTTGGCGGTGGAAGGGCGATGGCGGACGTTCAATCCCGGCGGGCAGCACGGCGTCGAGCTCGGCATCAGGCTGGGATTCGGCGGCAGTGACCAGCGGGGGTCGAACCTGCCGAGCGCCGCCGGCAATGCGGCGTATCCGCCCGTTGCTTCCGGTGGCTTCTCGACGTCCTCAGCGGTACCCCTCTCGATCCGGACCGGGACCGCTAGCGCGCGGGATGCGCTGATCGCCAATGTGCTGCGCACCGCGCAGGACGAAATGGGCACACCGTACAAATGGGGCGGGCAGGGTGAGAGCGGCTTCGACTGCTCGGGACTAATCCGCTACGCATACGGCAAGGAGGGAGTCGGTCTGCCGCGCCGCAGCGTCGACCAGGCCCAGGAAGGGAGTGAAGTCGAACGCTCGCTCGATGCGCTGCTGCCGGGAGATATCCTCACATTTCGACGGTCGGCCAATGGCCCGGTGACCCATGTCGGGCTGTATCTCGGAGACGGCCGGTTCATCCACAGCGCCAGCGGTGGCGTGCAGGTCAGCCGGCTCTCGGCCAGTGATGTCTACGGCAAGTGGTGGTGGCAGCGCTGGTCCGGGGCTCGACGGGTGGTGGCGATTCCATGAGGAGGGCAGGGATGATGTTCAGGCGTTTGGCGTTGACGGACCGGCGGGCCGTTGGACCAGCGGCGGCAGCAATGCGAGGTCGGTTCCCGGCTAGATCGGTCATCTCGCCGGTCTTGCCCGCCTCGACCGTCTCATCCGTCCTACCCGTCCTACCCGTCCTACCCGTCATATCCGTCCTGTTTGTCCTGCTGCTCCCGACAGGCCCGCTGTCGGCGCAAGGCCGCTGGCTCCCCGACGTCGCGCCGTTCAGCTACCCCAGCGCATCACCCCGAGTAACGGGCCTGGTCGGGCGGTATTTCCGGGCAACTACCAGTGACAACGATTTTGGTCCCAGCACCGAGGGGGAAGCCGCCATCGGCGGCAACCTGCCGCTGGTACTGCTCCGCCGAGGGCCTTCACCAATCTCACTCGGGTTCGGGGCGGAGGTGTATGGCCGGTTCAACCTGACCAATCCGAAGTCGGCGCTGGTGAGCAACGACTGGACGGTGGGGTTCAACATCAAGGCCGATTTCAGGAAGTGGCGGCCGGCCGTTGAGCTGTATCACGAGAGCAGTCACCTGGGTGACGAGTACCGCGATGACTACAACGCCACCCGACTCGACTGGACCCGTGAGCTGGCGGCCGGCTGGCTGGGCTACGTGGCGGGGCCGTTCACCCTGACCGGCGGCATCACCCGGGTGCTGCGGGACCAGCTGGGACTGACTGGCTGGTCGACCGCCCTCGCCGCTGACTATCGTGGGCCGCTGGTTCGTCCGCTCGGCATCAGGCTGGCACCGGTGGCGGGGATTTACGCCGACTGGTGGGAGGACTCCGACTGGAAGGTCAGTACCTCCGCCCGGATCGGTGTCGCCATTCCGGGCGCGGTGCGGCACGAGTTCGGATTTGGCCTGATCGGCCACTGGGGCCGCTCGACCCAGCGGCAGTTCTACCAGCGGGCCAGTGAGTACTACGGCGCGGAGTTGCGATTCACGCTGTAGCCGAGTGCCCACCAACGGCGGACTGCAAACGGGGCCCGGAATCATCGATTCCGGGCCCCGCTCGTCCATCAGCGCTCGAGCTGCCCTACGGCGTGAGGGCGCCGCTAGTCCAGCTGTTGTTGGCTGGCACCGGATCGGGGAACAGTCCGTCCGGGTTCACGGTGGCGGACTTCACATTCTTCGGCGCGTCGATGTGGGCCACGTACTTGTCACCCTTGTACCAGACCTCGACCGGGAACTTGTACAGCTGCGTCGTGCCGTCATCGAAGGTCAGTTGCAACTCGACGGGCATGACGAGGGTGCCGAGGTTGCGCAGGGTGACGTCGACGGAAGAACCGCCGGTGGCGCCGGCCGTCTGCTTGACGGTTTCGATGGACTGGTCCAGCGTGGCGGTCGAGAAGAACCAGCCCCGCCAGAACCAGTCGAGGTCCCGGCCGGTGACGTTATTCATGGTGCGGAAGAAATCAGCCGGCTGCGGGTGCTTGAACGCCCAGCGCCGGGTGTATTCGCGGAAGGCTTCGTCAAACACCTCGTGGCCCAGGATCTTCTCGCGCAGCAGGAACAGGCCATTGCCCGGCTTGATGTAGGCCAGGATGCCGAGGTTGTTATTGGTGCGGTAGAGGTTGGCATAGGTCATGATCGGCTGCGCGGTGGGGCCGAGGTCGTTGGCCGCCGTGAATCGCGATTCGCCGATCCGGCGCTTGGTGTCATCCCGATTGAAGTAGCCGGTCTCGGAATAGATGTTGATGAAGGTGTTGAACCCTTCATCCATCCAGGCGTAGCGCCGCTCATCGCTGCCCACCATCATCGGGTACCACATATGCCCGATTTCATGGGTGACGACGCTGTACAGCCCTTCCTTGGAGTCGTTCTGGGTTTCCATGGCCACCATCGGGTACTCCATGCCCGAGACCGGACCTTCGACTGCCGAGATCTGCGGGTAGGCGTACTGGAACCACTTCGTGGAGTACTCCTGGATCGAGAAGCGTGACATGTCCGCCGCATCCTTCCAGGTGGCCGTGGCCGTCGGACGATAGTAGGCCTGGGCCAGGATCCCCTTCCAGCCTGAGGCATCCCAGAGGTATTCGGGGCTGGCGCACCAGGCCACGTCACGCACGTTGGTGGCCTTGAATTTCCACGTCAGCATCCCGTCCTTCTTGGGCCGAGCGGCGCCGCTGGTCAGCTCATCGGCGGTGATGATGTGGGTGATCGAATCCGATTTGACGGCCGCGGCCAGCCGGCTGCGCTGGGTGGCGGTGAGCACCTCGAGCGGATTCTGGACAAGACCGCTGCCGGCGACGATGTAACCGGCGGGCAGGGTGATCTGGTATTCGATGTCGCCGTACTCGAGGTAGAACTCGCCCTGGCCCAGGTACTGGAGGGTGTTCCAGCCATGGACGTCATCGTAGACGGCCATGCGGGGATACCACTGGGCCAGTTCGTAGAGCGGGCCATCCCGGCCCATTCGGTCGCCACCGTGTTCCGGGATGTTGAAATGGTAGGTCAGTTCCAGGGTGGTGGTCTGGCCGGGCGCCACCGGTGTCGGCAGCGTGACCTCCATCATCGTGTCATCCACCCGGGTCTTTACTGATTGGCCGCGGGCGGCGGGCATCACGGCCGGACGTGGCTTCTTGCCCAGGAACGCGGCGGACGGCCCGCCTCGGGTGAGCTGCTCAAACCGCTCGATGGTAAATCCGCCCTGGAATCCGGCACCACCGAACCGGCTCTCGGAGGCGTTGAGCAGCGAGCCGACGCTGCCGGGCTTGAACAGGTTCTGGTCGAGCTGCAGCCAGACCACGCCCAGAGTGTCCGGCGAGTTGTTGGTGTACCGGATCGTGACCGAGCCGCTCAGCGTCCTGGCCGCGGTATCGAGCGTGGCGGTGATGCTGTAGTCGGCCCGCTGCTGCCAGTATTTCCGGCCCGGGGCGCCGTTGGCCTCACGGATTTCGTTCGGCGCGGCCAGATCGATCGGCTGCCAGATCCCGTCATCGGTGACCGGCACGACCTTGGCTGGCGGGGCAGGGGGCTGGGCCGGCTTGGGAGGGCCGATAGGGGCGGGAGTCGGCGGCGGCGGCGGATTCTGGGCCGCCAGCGGCGCGGCAACGAGCAGTGCGAACAGCAGAGGAAAACGCATCGAACCCTGGGAGTTTAGGAAGACGGGAGCGGACTGGGCCCCCCGACGGAGCGGGAGGGCGGGAGTTTCGAACTGTCTTATTTCTGAGCAGCACCTGCAACTGGAACCGCTGAGAGGCGAAGACCGCCAAGGAACGCGAAGGACCGCTCCAATAGAGGATGTTGACCTTCGCGTGTCTTTGCATGCTTGGCGCCTTTGCGGTTATCCCGTTTCGAACTTACAGCTTGGGCAGCGTGACACCTTTCTGCCCCTGGTACTTCCCCTTCTTGTCCTTGTAGCTGATTTCGCAGATGTCGTCCGCGTCCGCCTCGAAGAACAGCACCTGGCAGATCCCCTCGTTGGCGTAGATCTTGGCGGGAAGCGGCGTGGTGTTGCTGATCTCGAGGGTTACGTGGCCCTCCCACTCCGGTTCGAATGGCGTCACGTTGGTAATGATGCCGCAGCGGGCGTAGGTCGATTTCCCGACGCAGATGGTGAGCACATTGCGCGGGATCCGGAAGTACTCGACCGACCGCGCCAGGGCAAAGCTGTTGGGCGGCACGATGCAGACATCGCCGGTGAACTCGACGAAGCTGTTGGAGTCGAAATGCTTGGGGTCAACGATGGCGGAGAGCACGTTGGTGAAGATCTTGAACTCCGGCGCCACCCGCATATCATAGCCGTAGGATGAGACCCCGTACGAGATGCCACCGGCCCGCACCTGGCTGTCGGTGAACGGTTCGATCATCCCGTGTTCGGTGGCCATCCGGCGGATCCAGCGATCGGACTTGATTGACATCGGATTTTGGGCTGGGAAATGGAGCGGCAAATATAACCCGGCCGGGTTCCCGCGCTGGTGGCCGGATTGGGGACTGGCTGACCGGCAATTCAGCGCCAGTCGGGTTGACTGGGAGAGAGGCGCCGTTAGGTTTTGCGGCTGCTGGTAAAGCCTGTCAGGAGAACCGCTTCCGCATGCTCAAACCGTACATCCCGGTCCTGTTCATCGTGGCCCTCTCGATCGTCAACGCGATCGGGATGCTGGCCACGTCGGCCGCCATGTCCTGGTTGCTCAAGACCCGCCGCAAGACTGCCACCAAGCTCGCTCCCTATGAATCCGGCATGCCGGTGCTCGGCGATGCCCGGGAGCGTTTCTCGGTCAAGTTCTACCTGGTCGCGGTGCTCTTCATTGTATTCGACATCGACGTGGTCTTCCTGTACCCCTGGGGCGTCGCCTTTCATCAGTTGACGGCCATGCGCGGCTTTCTGTTCCTCGAAATGCTGGCGTTCGTGCTGCTGATGGTGGTGGCGTATGTCTACGTCTGGAAGCGGAAGGCCTTTGAATGGGACTGACTCTGCCGCCTGAAACGGGTTCGGCCGGCGAAATTTCGGACGCCAGCGCCAACTTCATGGTCACCAGGCTCTCCGAGCTGCTCAACTGGGGCCGTACCCGCTCGATCTGGCCGATGCCCTTCGGCACTGCCTGCTGCGCCATCGAGTTCATGGCCACCGCCGCCAGCCGGTTCGACATTGCCCGGTTCGGCATGGAGCGCCAGGCCTTTTCTCCGCGTCAGGCCGACGTGCTGATCTGCGCCGGCCGGCTGCCGTTCAAGCTGGCCCCGGTCATCCGGCGGGTCTGGGACCAGATGCCGCAGCCCAAATGGTCGATCTCGATGGGCGCCTGCGCCTCGTCTGGCGGGATCTTCGATACTTACACGATGGTGCAGGGCATCGATACGATCATTCCGGTCGATGTCTACGTTCCCGGCTGTCCGCCGCGACCCGAAGGCCTGCTGTATGGCATCTTGCTGCTTCAGAAAAAGATCTCCGGCGAACGATTCACCGATTTCGATCTCCGCCGCGAACAGAGCCTCGGCCCCGATGGCCTGTTCCTGCCGCCGCAGACGATCAACGAGGTATCGGAGCCGTTCGGTAATTCGGTGCAGCAGACGAGGTCAGCATGAGTGCGGCTGCGGTCGCGACGGACGGGGGCGCGCAGTCGGCGGAAGCGCTGAAGACACAGTTCGGCACCGCGGTCACCCGGGTCTGGCAGTCCTGCGGCGACTCGATCGTCCACGTGGCCCGCCAGCGGGCCCACGAGATCCTGGCCTGGCTGCGCGACGACCCGTCCCAGCACTTCAACTATCTGGTCGATATCACCGCGGTCGAGTATCGTGACCCCGAGCGGAATCTCGAAGTGGTCTACAACCTCCGCTCGATCGACCGCAAGGCCGAACTGCGGCTCAAGATCGAGCTGCTGAAGACCGCGGTGCTCGAGGTCGAATCGGTCTATGACCTCTGGCGTGGTGCCGACTGGCTGGAGCGCGAGGTCTATGACATGTTCGGCATTTCCTTCAAGGGCCATCCGGACCTGCGCCGGATCCTGATGTGGGAGACTTACGCCGAGGGCTATCCGCTCCGCAAGGATTTCCCGCTCCGCGGACACTTCAGCCGGGCCGAGCAGACTCGCCAGGCGCTGGCCGCCAATCCCGAAGCGCACTACAGTCTTGAGGAACTCTCGATCGCCGAGGCCTATGGTGAGTTGCCAGCCGATGTGCGGGAGCGGCTTCACGAGGGCAAGCGGGGGATGGTCGAATGAGTGCCCGTACCGTTTCCATGGAACTGGCCACCACGGGCATCGACGCCACGGGCCAGCCGATCCGCCTCCCCCTGACCATCAAGCCCAGCCGCACCGAGGACGACCTTGGCGACGAGCATATGCTGCTCAACATCGGACCGCAGCACCCGGCAACCCACGGGGTGCTGCGCCTGGTGGTCGAGCTCGATGGCGAAACGGTGCTGCGGGTCATTCCGCACGTCGGCTATCTGCACAGCGGTTTCGAGAAGCTGGGCGAGTACCGGCACTACAACCAGATCGTGCCGCTGACCGACCGGACTGATTACCTGTCGCCAATGGCCAACAACGTCTGCCTGGCGCTGGCGGCCGAAAAGCTGATGGGCATCGAGATCACCGAGCGGTGCACCGTGCTCCGGGTCATGGCCTGCGAGATGAGCCGGATCATCTCCCATCTGGTCTGGCTCGGCACCACCGGCATCGATATCGGCGCCTTTACCCCGTTTCTCTGGCTGTTCCAGCAGCGCGAGCGGATTTACAACCTGCAGGAAGCCTGGACCGGCGCCCGGATGACCACCAGCCTGACCCGGGTCGGCGGCCTGATGGCGGACATTCCCGAAGGCTGGGAAAATGGGCTGCGTGACTTCTGCCGAACCTTTCCCAAGGTGCTCAAGGAAGTCGACACCATGTTCACCCGGAACGCGATCTGGTGCGGTCGCAACCAGGGTGTCGGTGCCATTTCCGCCGACGAGGCGATCAACTTTTCGCTGTCGGGTCCGATGCTGCGTTCGTCCGGCGTGGCCTACGATGTCCGGAAAGACCGGCCGTACCTGGGCTATGAGGACTACAGCTTCGATGTACCGGTCGGTGAACATGGCGACAACTACGACCGTTACCTGATCCGGCTCGAGGAAATGTTCCAGTCCACCCGGATCCTGGAGCAGGCGCTCGACAAGCTCAAGCCGGGTCCGATCAACATTGACGATCCCCGCCTGATCCTGCCGCCCAAGTCCAGGGCCATGAGTGACATGGAAGCCATGATCTTCCATTTCAAGCAGGTCATGGAGGGAGTGCCGGCGCCGGTCGGCGAGGCCTACCTGGGGATCGAGAACCCCAAGGGCGAGCTGGGCTACTACTTTGTGTCCGACGGCACCGCCAAGCCGGTCCGGTGGCGGATCCGTCCCCCTTCCTTTATTAACCTCGCGGCGCTGCCCACCCTGTGCGAGGGGGCGCTGCTGTCCGACGTCATCGCCATCAACGCCAGCGTGGATATCGTGATGGGAGAGATCGACCGGTGAACCCCAAGACCGTGCCGGGAGGCCCGGCCGGGGCGACCCCCGCGTCGCCGGGACATGACGCCAAATACGAACCGGTATTCGTCGGTCCGATCAAGGCCAGGCTCGACGCCCTGTTCCCGAAATATCCCACCAGGCAGGCCTGCCTGCTGCCCGCCCTCTGGATGGTGCAGGAAGCCCGGGGCTGGGTGCCGGACGGCGGAATCGACGAAGTGGCCAGGGTGCTGGAACTCACTCCCGCCTACGTGCGCGGGGTGCTGACTTTCTACACCATGTACCACCAGCATCCGGTCGGGCGCCACTTCATCCAGGTCTGCACCACCTCCCCCTGCAACATGGGCGGCGCCGAAGAGGTGGTCAAAGCGCTACTCCGGGAAACCGGCTGCAAGGAACTCGGCGCCACCAGCCCCGACGGCCGCTTCACGGTCATCGAAACCGAATGCCTCGGTGCCTGCGGCTTCGTGACCCCGCTCCTCGTCAACGACGACTTCCTCGAGAACGTGACCCCCGAACGGGTGCCCGGTCTCCTGCAGAGTTACAAGTAATGGGCTATCCGCATCCGAGTCACGCCAGGGAAACCGTGGTCCTGTCGCAGTATTTCGGCGACGCCGGGGCCAGGAGTTATGACGGCTGGATCAAGCGCGGCGGCTATGAAGGATTGAAAAAGGCCCTCGGCATGACGCCTGAGGCCATTATCGAGGAGATCAAGGCGTCGGGCCTGCGTGGCCGGGGCGGCGCCGGTTTCCCGACCGGGCTCAAGTGGTCGTTCATGCCGAAGAACGACGGCAAGGCCCACTACCTCTGCTGCAACGCCGACGAATCCGAGCCCGGGACCTTCAAGGACCGGGAGATCATGCGCTGGACCCCGCACGCGCTGATCGAAGGCTGCGCGCTGGCCTCGTACGCCATTGCCGCCGAGACCTGCTACATCTACATCCGTGGTGAATTCACCGAACCGTGGAAGGTGATGGAAACAGCCGTGGCCGAGGCGTACGCCGCCGGGGCCATCGGGGCCAATGCGTTCGGATCCGGCCAGCGGATCGACATAGTGCTGCACCGGGGCGCCGGAGCCTACATCTGCGGTGAAGAAACCGCGCTGATGAATTCGCTGGAGGGCAAGCGGGGCAATCCCCGGATCAAGCCGCCGTTTCCGGCTGCCGCCGGGCTGTTCGGCCTGCCGACTACCATCAACAACGTCGAAACCCTGGTTGCCGCACCCCACATCCTGATGCGTGGGGCCGCCTGGTACAAGGCGCTGTGCAAGGGCAATCCCAAGAGCACCGGCACCAAGCTGATCTCGGTCTGCGGCCACGTGCAGCGGCCTGGCAACTACGAGATCACCATGGGCACCCCGATGAAGGACCTGATCTACGACATGTGCGGCGGGATGCGTCCGGGCCGGACCCTGAAGGCCGTCATTCCCGGCGGCTCGTCGGTACCGATCATGACCCCCGGCGAAGTCGATACCTGCATCATGGACTACGAAGGGGTCGTCGCGGCCGGCTCGATGCTGGGCTCCGGCGGCATGATCGTGATGGACGACACCACCGACCTGGTCTACCAGATCATGCGGCTGGCCAGGTTCTATGCCCACGAGTCCTGCGCCCAGTGCACCCAGTGCCGCGAGGGCACGGCCTGGACCACCCGGATTCTCGAGCGGATCCTGTCCGGGGCGGGGAAGCCGTCCGATCTCGACCTGCTGCTGGACCTGGCCGATAACATGACCGGCACGACCATCTGTGTGCTGAGCGATTCGTGCGCCGCACCGGTGGTGAGCGGAATCCACAAGTTCCGCGGCGATTTCGAGGCGTACCTGTCGGGGAAGCGGAAGCCGTCGTTGGCGGGTGTTTGAATAGCCGTAAGCCATTAACCCTCAGCTCCTGCGGTTCGTGGTACAGCTTCTGGCGTAGGGCTTAAGGCTTATGGCCATTTCACCGGACTTTGAATGAGCTCAGATCTCGTAAACCTTACTATCGACGGCTATCCGATCAGCGTTCCCAAGGGAACGACGGTGATCGAGGCAGCCAAGCAGGCGGGGGTGCTGGTGCCCCACTACTGCTATCACCCGTCGCTGCCGTCACCGGCAGTCTGCCGGATGTGCCTCATCGAGGTCGAAAAGGCCCCCAAGCTCCTGCCCGCCTGTGTCACCACGGTGGCCGAGGGCCAGGTGGTGCATACCGACAGCGAGCGCGCCCGGAAGGCCCGGACCGGGGTGCTCGAACTGCTGCTGATCAATCATCCGCTCGACTGCCCGATCTGCGACCAGTCGGGCGAGTGCGAGCTGCAGGATTACGTGTTCCAGGAGGGCCAGCCCGCTACCCGGTACAGCGAGTACCCCAAGCGATTCAATCCGGTCGAGGACTTCGGCCCCGACGTGCTGTACGTGCCTAACCGCTGCATTCTCTGCACCCGTTGCGTCCGCTTCATGGGAGACGTGGCCGGCGACGATGTGCTCAACGTGTCCGAGCGCGGCGACCGGGCCTATATCGGCATCGATCCCTCCCAGCCGCTCGATCACGCGTGGGCCGGCAACGTGGTCGATCTCTGTCCGGTCGGTTCGCTGCTCTCCAAGGATTTCCTGCACAAGGCGCGGGTCTGGGATCTCGACCACACCGCCAGCGTCTGCACCGGCTGCAGCCAGGGCTGCAATACCACCATTGACACCCGCGACAACATCGTGGTCCGGATCCGCCCCCGGGCCAATCTCGAGGTCAACCGGCATTTCATCTGTGATACCGGCCGGATGCACTATCGCTGGATGAATCGTGGCGACCGGATCGATGCGCCGCTGGTACAGGACGGGTCTCGCACCATGGCCACCGACTGGGACACCGCCCTGGGCAAGCTGGCAGGGCTGGTCGGGAAGGCCGCCGGTTCCACGGTCATCCTGGCCTCGGCGGGTGCCTCGACCGAATCGCTGGGATTGGTCCGGCGGCTGGTCAGCGGCGCGGCCACCGCGGCGGTCCGAATTCCCGAAGGCGCGGAAGCACCGTTGGCAGGCATCCCGAATCTGGCACTCCGGAAGGAACGGGCTCCCAACGGTGACGGGGCCCGGATGCTGGGGTACTCGACCGACTGGAAAGCGGCACTCAAAGCCGCTGGTGCGGCCACACTCGTCATCATCCTCGATCTCGATCTGACCGAGGTGGAGCAGGCTTCGATCGGCGGCGCCAAGGCAGTCGTGGTCTTCGGCACCCTCGAGTCGCAGGCGCTGGACCATGCGGCGCTGGTGCTGCCGGTGACCAATACGGCGGAAGAAGAGGGCAGCTTCGTCAACCGTGACCTGCGAGTCCAGCGGTATCACCAGGCCCGCAGCGCCCCGGGCATGGCCCGGCCAGCCTGGTGGATCGCGGCGGAGGCCATCGCGCTGGCCGGCACCGGGGCCCGTGCGCCCGGGTCGGCCGATGCCGCCTTTGCTCTGCTGGCGGAGACGGTCGCAGGGCTGGGAGGTCTCAGTTATTCCAGCATCGGCCTCACCGGCGCCAAGGCGGAGCAGGGCACCACGGCAGGTGCCACGCAATGACCCCCGACCTCAAGGGCTTCCTGCTCATCAGTGTGGTCAAGCTGCTGATCACCTTCGTATTCATCCTGGTGGTGGTGGCCTACACCACCCTGCTTGAGCGCTGGGTCTGCGCCTGGATGCAGGACCGGATGGGTCCCAATCGCACCGGGTGGAAGGGGATTCTCCAGCCGGTGGCCGACGGCCTCAAGAACATCGTGAAGGAGGAGATGACGCCCGCCATGGCGAACAAGCTCCTGTTTTTGCTGGCTCCGGCCCTGGCGCTGTTCCCGGCGCTGATCGTGCCGATGATCATTCCGTGGGGCGCACCGTTCCACGTCGGCTTTGACTTTACCCTTCCGTTCATCGGGCGGTTCAGTTACAACGGTCTGGTGTCGACCGCCGTCGCCGATGTCCCGGTGGGCTTCCTGTTCATCCTCGCCTTCAGTTCGCTCGGTGTCTACGGCATTGCGCTCGCCGGCTGGGCCTCGAACAGCAAGTACTCGCTGCTCGGCGGCCTCCGGGCCACCGCCCAGATGATTTCCTATGAAGTGGCAATGGGCCTTTCGCTGGTGCCACTGCTGCTGGTCTCGGGCAACGTGTCACTGAGTCAGATCGTGACGGAGCAGCAGGCCGGCCCTTTCGGCTGGTACCTCCTGCCACTCGGCGTCTCGGCCTTCGTCTTCTTCGTGTCCGGCCTGGCCGAGTCGAACCGGGTGCCGTTCGACATGCCGGAAGCCGAATCGGAGCTGGTGGCCGGCTACCACGCCGAATACAGCTCGATGAAATTCTCGGCGTTCTTCATCGCCGAATATTCCAACATGTTCACCATCTCGATGCTGTTCACCACCCTGTTCCTCGGTGGCTGGGGCATCCCGCTGACCCACTGGGACGAGACTCCAGGCCTGCTGCAGACCGTGGTCACCGGCGGGCTGTTCTTCCTCAAGTCGATGAGCATGGTCTTCGTGTTCATCTGGCTGCGCTGGACCCTGCCGCGGTTCCGGTATGACCAGCTGATGGCGCTGGGCTGGAAGGTGCTGCTGCCGATCGCGCTGGTGTACATGGTGATCACGGCGGCGGCCATCTGGGGGGTGGAGCAGGGGCTCGGGATCACCGAGCCGTGGCACCGCAACATGGCGCTGGCCGGGCTCAACCTGGTACTGCTCTTCCTGCTGTTCCGCGTGCTCGATCGCGGCTCCATCATCAGCGGCAGTTCGTCCCGGACGCGGATTCCTGCGTCCCGGCCGCGCCGCGCGGCATAGAGGCAATCGATGGCCATTACGGTCAAGGTCATGAAACGGCCCGGCAACGAGGTCAGTTATGTCCGGGCCACGCTCAAGGGCATGGCACTCACCTTCAAGCACATTTTCCAGCCCAAGGTGACGATGCAGTACCCCGAGCAGAAGAGCACCGACGACTGGACCATCTCGCCAAGGTGGCGGGGCACCCACCGGATGCTGACCGACGAGCAGGGTCGCTCCAAGTGTGTGGCCTGCGGCCTCTGCCCCCAGATCTGTCCGGCCAACTGCATCAAGCTGGTGCCCGGCGAGGACGAGCTGGGCAATCGCTACCCGCTGATCTACGAAATCGACGAATTTCGCTGCGTGTTCTGCGGCTACTGCCAGGAGGTCTGCCCCGAGGAGGCCATTCACGTCGGGGTGCACTACGAGAACTCGGAGTTCAGCCGGTCGCGGTTTGTCTATGATCTCGAGCGGCTGTCGGCCCAGACCCACCCGGTGTCCACCCTGTGGGACCCCACCGATCCGCGGGGCGAATAGATGCTGCTCGTGATCTTCTCGTTCCTCGCCGCCACGGCCATCGCCGCGGCCCTGCTCTGCATTACCCGGAAGAGTCCCATCGCGTCGGCCGTCTGGCTGGTCGTAACGATGGCCTCGCTGGCGGGGCTCTTCCTGCTGCTGGGTTCGCAGTTCCTGGCGGTGATCCAGATCCTGCTCTATGCCGGCGCCATCATGGTGCTCTTCCTGTTCGTCATCATGCTGCTCAACCTGGGTACGGCGCCGTCGGACATTGCCCGGCCCGCGGTCTGGATCCCGGCCGTGGTGCTGGCGGTGGTGCTCGGGGTCGAGCTGCTGACCCTGCAGGTGTACACCCCGGAGCGGCTGGCGTTCGAGCTGACCCGGGCCGCCGAGCTGACCGAGCCGAGCCTGGTCTTCCCGGGCGGGGCCGCGGCCCTGGCCGCGACCGAAAAGAGCGGGGTGATCGGCGCCCTCGCCGAGCCGCTGTTCACCCAGTGGCTGATTCCGTTCGAACTGACCAGCGTGCTGCTGCTCGCCGCCATCGTGGGCGCCGTGGTCATCGCCAAGCGGAAGGTCTGATCATGCTTCTCGGGCCGGCCCTCGCGGTCTCCGCCATCCTGTTCGCCATCGGCGTGCTGGGCGTGCTGATCCGCCGCAACGCGATCGTGGTCTTCATGTGCGTCGAGTTGATGCTCAACGCGGTCAACCTGACCCTGGTGGCCTTTTCCCAGGTCCATGGGGTCTCAGGGCAGATCTTCGTCTTCTTTGTGATGACCGTCGCCGCGGCTGAAGCCGCCGTGGGACTGGCCATCATCCTCGCGATCTTCCGGCACGTGCGGAGCGTCGACCTGACTCACATCAACCTGCTGAACGGCTGATGATCGAAGCCAATTCGTCGGTCCAGAGCACCGTGGCACTCTGGGGCTCGCTGGTCATCGGGCTGCCCTTCATCGGCTTCCTGCTCAATGGCGCCCTGGCGCTGTGGAAGCCGGCGAGCAAGACGGCCGTGGCGCTGATCGGGCCGGGCGTCGTCATCGCCGCCTGCGCCGCCGCGGTCCTCGGACTGTTCCCCGCCATGGCCGGTGGGGAAGACGGCCAGGTGGTGGTCACGCTGTGGCACTGGCTGCCGGTCGGCAGCAGTTCAATCGATGCCGCCATCCAGATCGACCACCTCTCGGCCGTCATGGTGCTGATAGTGACCGGGGTCGGCAGCCTGATCCACCTCTTTGCCTTCGGCTACATGAAGGAAGACGAGGGAGTGGCGCGGTTTTTTGCGTACCTCAACCTCTTCATCTCTTTTATGCTGGTCCTGGTGCTCAGCGCCAGCATGCCGGTGATGTTTGTCGGCTGGGAAGGGGTCGCGCTCTGCTCGTACCTCCTGATCGGGTTCTGGTACACCGAGAAGGCCAATGCCGATGCCGGCAGGAAGGCCTTCATCATGAACCGGATCGGCGATTTCGGATTCCTGGTGGCAATGTTCCTGACCTGGGGCGCCTTTGGGACGCTCAATTTTGCCGAGATCGTGGCCCGGGCACCGTCGGTCCTGACGTACGGCGGCGGGGTGGTCACGGCCATCACCCTCTTCATGTTCCTCGGTTGTGCCGGCAAATCGGCCCAGATTCCGCTCTATACCTGGCTACCCGATGCCATGGCCGGCCCGACGCCGGTCTCCGCGCTGATCCATGCCGCCACGATGGTCACCGCCGGTGTCTATCTCGTGGCCCGGACCAATGTGCTGTTCGCGATGGCCCCGGTCTCGAGTTCGGTGGTCGCCGGCGTTGGGGCCCTGACGGCGCTGTTTGCCGCCACCATCGGTCTGCGTCAGTATGACATCAAGAAGGTGCTGGCCTACTCCACTGTCTCGCAGCTGGGCTACATGTTCGTCGGTGTCGGCACCGGCGCCATCACCGCCGGTGTCTTCCACCTGGCCACCCACGCCTTCTTCAAGGCACTGCTGTTCCTGGGTGCGGGCAGCGTGATTCACGCCATGCATCACGCCTATCACTCCACCCATTCGCACGACGATGCCCAGGACATGCGCAACATGGGCGGGCTCGCGAAGCACATGCCGGTCACCGCCACCCTGATGGGGATCGCGACCCTGGCCATTGCTGGGGTGCCACCCTTCTCGGGCTTCTTCTCGAAGGATGAGATCCTGGCGGCCGCCTACGCCGCCGGGCAGACCGATCCGTGGTTCAAGCTCTACTGGGCCATGGGGCTGGTGGCCGCGGCCTTGACCGCCTTCTACATGGCCCGCCTCATGGCCATGACCTTCTTCGGCAGCAGCCGGACCGGGACCGAGGAACAGCAGCACCTGCATGAGGCCCCGTGGATCATGACCGGACCCCTGGTCATCCTGGGCATTCTGTCGCTGGCCGGCGGATTGCTCAACCTGCCCGCGTTCGTGGGCGGCAACGCCTGGCTGGAGCATTGGCTTGAGCCGGTGACTGCCCCGGGTCAGGCCGCGCGCCAGGCGGCCGGCGCCCTGCCGCTCGCGCTGTCGCATCAGACCGAGATCACCCTGATCGTCCTCGCTGTGGCCGTCGCGATCCTGTTCCTGGTCGTGGGCTGGCGCGTCACACTGGGCCGGCCGATTCCGACAGCCCGTCGCGCGCCAGCCGAGTCCGGGTTCTGGAAAGTGCTGAACCAGAAATATTACGTCGATGAGATCTATGATGCGGCCATCGTCAGGCCGGTGCTCTTCATTTCACGGGCCTTTCTCTGGAAAAAGATCGATCAGGGGCTGATCGATGACGCCGGCGTCAACGGCGCGGCCGATCTGTCCCGGGCCATCGGCTGGCTGGGCAGCAGGCTGCAGAGCGGTCAGGTCGGTCTCTACGTCGCGCTCTTTGTGGTGGGCGCGCTCTACGTGATCGCTGCCGCGATCCGCTTCTAGGCCCCGATGACATCGTTCCTGAATTCCATCGGCTACAACAACTGGATTCTCTCGGTCCTCCTGCTGTTCCCGCTGGTGGGGGCGCTGCTGGTCTGGCGCCTGCCCCCGGAGCGGGCCAAGCGGGCCGCCCTGGTCATCAGCCTGGTCGAGTTCCTCCTGTCGCTGGGATTGTGGTGGGCCTACGATCGCACGGTGCCGGGGATGCAGTTCGTGCTGGTGGCGCCCTGGCTGCCGGAGTGGGGCGTGACCTTCCGGGTGGGCCTCGACGGCATCTCGCTGTTCATGGTACTGCTCTCGACCGGCCTCCTGCCGCTGAGCGTGCTGGGAAGCTGGGATTACATCCACGAGCGGGAAGCCGGGTTTTACGCCATGCTCCTGGTGCTGCTCACCGGGATGCTCGGGGTCTTCCTGGCCCTCGACCTGTTCGTGTTCTACGTGTTCTGGGAAGCGATGCTGATCCCGATGTATTTCATCATCGGCATCTGGGGCGGCTCCAACCGGCTCTACGCGGCCATCAAATTCTTCATCTACACCTTCTTCGGCTCGCTGCTGATGCTGGTGGCCATCCTGGTGATGGTCTGGCAGGTCTACAGGGTCACCGGTACCCTGAGCTTCAACTACGACGACCTCCTGGCCCACGCCGAGGTGGTGCGGGCGTCGGCGCCATGGCTGTTTGCCGCCTTTGCCATCGCCTTTGCGATCAAGGTCCCGGTCTTCCCGTTTCACACCTGGCTGCCCGATGCCCACGTCGAGGCACCCACCGCCGGCAGCGTTATCCTGGCCGGTGTTCTGCTCAAGATGGGTACCTACGGCTTCCTGCGGTTTGCCATTCCATTCTTTCCCGGGGTGGCATTCAGTCCATTCGTGACCAACCTGGTCCTGTGGTGCGCTGTCATCGGCATCATCTATGGCGCCCTGGTGGCCCTGGTCCAGCCGGACATCAAAAAGCTGGTGGCCTATTCCTCCGTCAGTCACCTGGGATTCGTGATGCTGGGGATCTGGTCCGCGTCGCTGCAGAGCGTCCAGGGCGCCGTGCTGATCATGATCGGGCACGGACTGTCCACCAGCGCGCTGTTCTTCTTGATCGGCATGCTGTATGAACGGCGGCATACCCGGCTGCTCGCCGATTTCGGCGGCCTTGCCCGCGTGATGCCGCTGTTCGGCCTGCTGTTCACGGTCAGCGCACTGGCCTCGATCGGCCTGCCGGGCCTCAGCGGTTTTGTCGGAGAATTCCTGGTCCTGCTGGGCAGCTTCGGCCGGCATCCATGGGCCGCCGGAATCGCCACGACTGGCGTGATCTTCGCCGCGGCATACCTGCTCTGGGCGGTGCAGCGGCTGCTGTATGGCCGGCTCGACAACCCATCCAACCAGCACCTCACCGATCTCACCGCCCGGGAGCTCTGGGTGATTCTGCCGCTGGTGGCCGGCATGATCTGGCTGGGACTCTACCCCAAGCCGATTCTCGACCGCACTGAAGCCTCGGCGCGCCACTATCTGGAACTGGCCAAGCCCGGCCTGCCGCCGATTACGCGGCTGCCGCTCGAGGAGGCCCGCTAATGGGCACTCTCGATCTCACCACCCCGCAGGGACTGCTCACCAGCATCCTGCCGGAATCCATTCTGGTGGTGCTCTCGCTGGTGGTCGTGTTGATGGCCGCCTGGAACCACACCGAACCACGCCACTCCCGTATGGCCGGCTGGGCCAGCCTGGTCAGCCTTGGCATCACCGCCGCGGTGACGGGCTGGCTCTGGTCGAGTGGGGCGCACACCGAGGCGATCGGCGGCATGATCGGGGTCGATTCCTTCCGGTTCCTTGCCGAACTGCTGATCCTGCTGGCGGCCGCCGGCACCATTCTGCTGTCGCTCACCTACCTCGAGCGAGAACAGATGACGGCCCCGGAGTACTATCCCCTGATCCTGTTCGCGGTCATCGGTATGCTGTTCATGGTGGTGGCCAACGACCTGATCGTGGTCTTCCTCGGCCTGGAGACCATGTCGGTCTCGGTCTACGTCCTCGCCGCCTTTGACCGGCGGAGCGAGCGCTCCGCCGAGGCGGGCCTGAAGTACTTCCTGGTCGGCGCCTTTGCCTCGGCCTTCCTCCTGTATGGCATCGCGCTGGTGTATGGCGCCACCGGCGTGACCAACTTGTCACTGATCGGCGCCCAACTGGGTGGCGGACCGCTGCCGCTGCTGGCTGGTGCCGGGCTGGGGCTCCTGCTGATCGGTTTCGGATTCAAGGTGGCGGCCGCCCCATTCCATATGTGGGCGCCGGATGTCTACGATGGCGCCCCGACGCCGGTGACCACCTTCATGGCCACGGCCGTCAAGGCGGCCGGCTTCCTGACCCTGGCCCGGGTGCTGCTGGTCGCGTTCCCCGACGCGATGCCCCACTGGAAGCCGATCCTCGGCGTCCTGGGTGTCCTGACCATGGTCATCGGGAACCTGGTCGCCCTGGTGCAGCGCTCCCTCAAGCGGATGCTGGCCTACAGCTCAGTGGCTCATGCCGGATACCTGCTCCTGGCCCTGGTGCCGGGTTCGATTCTGGGCACCGCGGCGCTGCAGTTATACCTGCTGGCCTATACCCTGACGACGCTGATCGCATTCGGCACACTGGCATTCATCGGACGCGGCGGCGAACGGGAGGTCACGCTGTCGGACATCGCGGGGCTCGGTCGGACCCGTCCGGTACTGGCCCTGGCCATCGCCATCTGCATGCTGTCGCTGCTGGGTTTTCCCGGGACGCTCGGCTTCATCGGGAAATGGTACATCCTGCTTGGTCTCATCTCGACCGGGCACCCGGTGCTGGCCGTGATCATGGTGCTGGCCACCGTGGTTTCGGCAGGCTATTACCTCCCCATCATCATGGCCATGTACATGCGTGAGCCGGCCGCGCCGATGGTGCACGCCGAAGTGCGGGTGCCGGTCCCGGCCCGGATCGTCTTCGCCGTCTCGGCGGTGGTCCTGCTGGCCTTCGGCCTTTGGCCCGCGCCTATCCTCGACCTGGCGGCAACCGGCGCACATGCGGTCAGCGCCGTGCTTTCGGGCGCGATGGCGGGGCAATAACCCGATATGCAGACCCCACTCTCGATTTTCCGCCAGTACGACATCCGTGGCCTGGTCGACAAGGAGCTCACCCCTGAGCTGGCCCATGCGGTTGGCCGGGCCTTTGCATCGCTGGGCTGGGACCGCCTCGGCCGGGCGCCGGTGCTGGCCGTGGGGCGTGACAATCGCCCCTCCGGCGATCGGCTGAGTGCCGGCATCCGCTCCGGCATCGTGGCGTCGGGCGGCACCGCCATCGATATCGGAGTGGTTCCGACTCCCGCGCTGTATGCCGCCGTCTCCGAGCTGGGTACTGATGGCGGACTCCAGGTCACCGGCTCCCACAACCCTCCCGAGTTCAACGGCTTCAAGATGGTGCTGGCCGGCGACTCGGTGCACGGCGATGAGATCCTGGCGCTGCACGAGGTGATCACCAGGGAGGGCTGGCGGAGCGGGGCGGGGACCGAGCGCAGCGATGGCACCGTGCTTCGCCGGTACCGCGAGGGGATCGTCGCCCGGCACAAGCTGGCCCGCCCGGTCAAGGTCGTGGTCGACTGCGGCAATGGCGCCGGCAGTCTGGTGGCGGTCGGCACACTGCAGGAACTGGGCGCCGAGGTCATTCCGCTATTCTGTGAATCGGACGGGACCTTTCCCAATCACCATCCCGATCCTACGGTCCCCGAAAATCTCGTCGACTTGCAGGCCGAGGTCCGCCGCACCGGTGCCGAACTGGGAATCGCATTCGACGGCGACGCCGACCGGATCGGTGCCGTCGATGAAACCGGCAAGGTCATCTGGGGCGACCAGCTGCTGGTCATCTTCGGCCGGGACGCGGTCCGGCGCTTTGGCCTGGGCACGCCGGTGATCTTCGACGTGAAGTGCTCCGAGGTCCTGCCGCAGGCCCTGATCAAGGCCGGCGCGCGTCCGGTGATGTGGAAGACGGGTCACTCGCTGATCAAGGCCAAGATGAAGGAAGAGCATGCGCCACTGGCCGGGGAAATGAGCGGCCACATGTTCTTCGGTGGCGACTATCTCGGCTTCGACGATGCCCTGTTCGCGGCGGCTCGGCTGCTCCAGGTCGTGGCGGCCGCCCCGGGCGGGCTGGCCCGCCACCTCGCCGACCTGCCCCAGACCTTTGCCACACCGGAAATCCGGGTCGACTGCCCCGACGATCGCAAATTTGCCATCGTCGAAAAGGCGGCCAGGCATTTCGCGGCCCGCTATCCGGTCAACACGATCGACGGCGTGCGCATGACCTTTCCCAATGGATGGGGATTGCTCCGCTCCTCCAACACCCAGCCGATCCTGGTGCTCCGGTTCGAAGCCACCGACGAGCACTCGCTGGCCACATACCGCAAGGAAGTCAACGACTGGCTGGCGGCCCAGGGCGTCAAGGCCTGACCCGATGTCTCCCCGCGGCCGCCGGATCGGGCTCCTGCTCGCGGCCGTGGTGGTCCTGCTGTTCGCCGGACGGTGGTTCTCCCAGTTCCTGACCGATCTCTGGTGGGCGCGGTCCGTCTCCACAGCGGCCGCGGAATTTGCCTGGCAGTGGCGCCTTCTCCGCCTGAGTCTTGAACTCACCGGTGTTGCCGTGGCCGGCGCCTGGTTCGTCGGCCACCTCCTGATCTTCTCCCGTGCTGTCTCCGGTGTCGCGATCACCCGCCGGATCGGCGGCCTCGAAATTCAGCAGGCCCTCAACAGCCGCAACCTGGTGTTGATTCTCGCCGGTCTCGGCCTGCTGGCGGGGGTGGCGGCCGGGCACGGCCAGGGAGACGCTGCCGGCTCGGCGGTGCTCGCGTTCATTGGCGTGGTCTACGGCGTCAACGATCCGATCCTGGGCCATGATCTCGGCCTCTACGTTGCCCAGCTGCCGCTGTGGCGCCTGCTGCATGCCCAGGCCCTGTTGCTCGTCATGCTGGCCATCGCCGCCATCACGATGCTGTACACCCTGATCGGGGCGCTGCGATGGGAGGGTGGCCGGCTGGTGGCTGCGGAGCCCGCCCGTCGTCATCTCGGCTTCCTGCTGGCGGCGCTGGCGCTCTGCCTGGTGTGGGGCAGCCTGCTCGAGCCGTACGAGATGGTGGCAGGAGTCAACGATGCCAACGCCGATGGACTGTACGGACTCCACCGGCTGATTTCGGAATTGCTGGCTGGCGTGGCGTTGGCCACGGCGCTGCTGTCCGCGTGGTGGGCATGGAAGGCCCGGCGCCGGCTGGTGGTGGCCGCGTGGATCATCCTGGCTGTTGCGTGGGTGACAGGTCATTTCCTGGTACCGGCATTCGTCACCGGCCGGGGCAAGGAAGAGGTCCTTTCGCCGAAAACGCTGCGGCAGCTGGATGGTCTGGCGTACGGGCTGCTCGGCGCGGATGATACCCTGGCCCGGCCGGCGGTCACGGATGCCGCGCAGGTTCCCGCCGGAGTCTGGGATTCGGCGGCCGTGGTTCACGCCGCCGCCGGAGACTCCACTCGCATTCTCGGCCTCGGCCGCGGATACGTGCCGGTATCGGGAACCGCACGGCCAGCCTGGCTGATCCTGCGGCGCACCCTGCGCAATCCCCCGGAGCTCACGGCCATTGCCGACGATCGGACCAGCCCGCTCGGTGGTCCGCTGTCCTACGCCCCCGCCGACACCTTTGCCTACCCGCGGGCAGTGGTCCGACTGACGCTTGGTCCCACCGCGCTGTATCCCGGTGCGCCTCCGTTTGCGGTCGATACCCTGGCCCCAGGCCCGCTGGTCGGTGGCTGGCCCCGGAGACTGCTGCTGGCCTGGGCACTGCAGGCCGGCCGGCTGCTTGCGCCGCTCCCCGACGGCGAGCGGGTAGCGTGGCGGCTCGATCCGCTGGAACGGTTGCAGGCGCTGGCGCCCTTCATCGAATGGGAGCAGGCCGAGCCGCGGCTGCTCCGTGGTGAGCTGGTCTGGGTGGCCAACGGGTATCTGACGTCCGGCACGTTTCCGATCAGCACTCGGCTGACGTGGCACGGCCGGCGGATTGGAGCCCTGCGGAGCGCCTGCATCGGTGTCATCGATGCCGCCGGCGGCGAACCTCACATTTATCTCCGCCCCGCCGCCGATCCGCTGGCCGAAACCTGGGCAATGGTCAGTGAAGGCCTGCTTGAGCCGGCGTCCGCGCTGCCGTCAGACCTGTCGCATGATCTCGATTATCCCGGAGAAGCGTTTCGGGTGCAGGTCCGCGTCATGGAACGCGCCCACTGGCAGTTGGGCCGGGTCGTCGGTCACACTGATACCATGCCGGAAGAGATCCCGGTCCCGGAACTGGTCTGGCATGGCGCTGAGGGTCGGCTGCGTACCGCCGCGGTCAGTCGCCCTGGGGATGGCCGGATCAATCACCTGATCGAGGGCAGTATCGAAGATGGCTGGGAACGGCTCCGGCTCTGGCACGTGGACTCGGCCTCCGCGCTGGCCGGCCGCCTGGAGCTGGAGGGCCGCTGGGCCCGCAGTGTCCCCTTCGGCGACCTGCGTGATTCGGTGCGTCTGTCCGGCGGGCGCTGGAGGACGGCGGGACTGCGCTTTTTCCGCACCGGCGGGACCCTGGCCGCCTCCCGCTCGACCTATGCCGAGAGTCCCAACGGCGAGATGTCGCTGCTGTGGCTCGACCTGGCCATCGGTGAGCGAATCGGTGGCGGTCGAACTCCTACGGAAGCGCTGCGGAGCCTGCTTGGACAACCGGCGGCCGGGGTGCTGGTCCTGACTCCTCCGGCGCAACTTGAGCTGGCCCGCCGCTGGTACGCCACCGCGGACTCGGCCCTCAAGCGCAGTGATTTTGCCACTTTCGGCCGCGCCTTTGAGGCCCTCCGGCGGCTGCTCGAAGTCCCGCCTCCAGCGCATAAGTGACGAACTTGCCATCGGTTAGGGCGCGGGCTAGCTTGTGCGCTCGCGGGGCCGGAGCAGCGGTTCAGCGCTCCTTAAACGATCAGCCGGGGATGGCATGAACCTCCACGAATACCAGGGACGAGCGCTGTTCAAGGCTGCCGGCATTCCCATGCCTGACGGTGACGTGGCGTCGACCGCTTCGGAAGCGGAATCGATTGCCCGCCGCCTCGGCGGCACCGTCGTCGTGAAGGCGCAGGTCCATGTCGGCGGCCGTGGCAAGGCAGGCGGCGTGAAGCTCGCCAAGTCTGCCGCCGAAGCTGGTGAGGCCGCTGAACGGATCCTCGGCATGTCGATCAAGGGGCTGGTGGTCCAGAAGGTGCTCGTGGTGCCTGCCGCCGACATCGCCAATGAAGCCTACGTCGGAATGATCATGGACCGGGACAGCCAGCGCCCGGTGTTCATGGTGAGTCCCGCCGGCGGTATCGACATCGAAGAGGTGGCGGAAAAGACGCCGGACAAGATTCGCCGTCTGGCTGTCGATCCGCGCTACGGACTGCTGCCGCACCAGGCGCTGGGGCTGGCGCTCTTTCTGTACCCGGATATTGCCAGGGCGCGGGCCGCGGCCCGGATCATGGAACAGTTGTACACCGTGTTCACCACCAATGGCTGTTCGCTGGCCGAGATCAACCCGCTGGTCACCACACCCGACGGCAAGGTCATGGCCCTCGACGCCAAGGTCATCATCGATGACAACGAGCTTGATCGGCGGCCCGACCTGGCCCTCTTGCGCGATGACACCGCCGAAGAGCCGAGTGAAGTGGCGGCCCGCCGAGCCAACCTGACGTTCATCAAGCTGAGTGGCAACGTGGGCTGTGTGGTCAATGGGGCGGGGCTGGCCATGGCCACGATGGACCTGGTCAAGTACTACGGCGGGGAACCGGCCAATTTTCTCGATATCGGCGGCAGCTCCAATCCCGAGAAGGTCGTCAACGCGCTCCGGATCATCACCAGTGATCCCGCCGTCAAAGCCATCCTCTTCAATATCTTCGGCGGCATCACCCGGACCGATGACGTGGCCAACGGCATCGTGACCGCCACCCGCCAGTTCAAGGTCAACGTGCCGATCGTGATCCGCCTGACCGGCACCAACGAGGCCGAGGCCTTCCGGATTCTCAAGGACGTCGGGATGACCGCGCTGTCGGACATGGATGAAGCGGTGCGTCAGGTGGTGGCACTGGTCGGAGCGGCCGCATGAGCATCTTCATCGACAAGGACACCCGGCTGGTGGTGCAGGGCATCACCGGCCGCGACGGTTCTTTCCACTCGAAGCAGATGATCGAGTACGGCACCAACGTCGTCGCGGGCGTCACGCCAGGCAAGGGTGGCCAGACCTTTGAGGGCACGGTTCCGATCTTCAATACCGTCGCCGAGGCGGTCTCCAAGACCGGGGCCAACACCGCGGTGGTCTATGTGCCGCCGGCCGGTGCGGCGGGAGCTGTTTACGAAGCCGCCGATGCCGGAGTGCGGCTGGTCGTCTGCATCACCGAAGGTGTTCCGGTGATGGACATGACGAAGGTGATGCCGTACGTCCGGGAGCGCGGAGTCCGGCTGATCGGTCCCAATTGTCCCGGGCTGATCAGCCCGGGCGCGTCGAAGGTCGGCATCATCCCCGGCAACATCTGCGCCCCCGGCCGGGTTGGGATCGTCTCGCGCAGCGGCACCCTGACGTACGAGATCGTCAATCATCTCACGAAAAACGGGATCGGCCAGAGCAGTTGTGTCGGCATCGGCGGGGACCCGATCATCGGCACCAACTTCATCGACGTGCTCGGCGCCTTCAACGACGATCCGGGCACCGATGTGATCGTGATGATGGGCGAAATCGGTGGCACCGACGAGCAGAATGCCGCCGCCTTCGTGAAGGCCAAGGTCAAGAAGCCGGTGGTCGGATTCATTGCCGGACAGACGGCGCCCAAGGGCCGTCGGATGGGCCACGCCGGCGCGATCATTTCCGGATCCTCCGGAACGGCGGAAGAAAAGATTGCCGCCTTTGCCGCCGCCGGGATCGGCGTCATGAAGCGGCCCATCGACGTGGTGGAGCTGGTCCGGGCTCGGCTCAAGCAGTAGTGCCGGATCTTTTCAATTTATCTCGAGGATACAGTGGCTGAACTCACGCTGGGAATCGTCAAACCCGATGCCGTGGCCAGTGGCAAAGCGGGACTGATCGTCGCCCACCTGCAGCAGGCCGGATTCGTCCTCCGCGCCACCCGGCTGGTCCGTCTGACTCATGCCGAGGCCTCGGCCTTTTATGCGGTGCATCAGGGCCGGCCATTCTATCCCGAACTGGTGAGCTTCATGACCAGCGGGCCCTGCCTGCCGATGGCGCTTGAGCGCCAGGACGCGGTGGCGTTCATGCGGACCACGATCGGGTCCACCGACCCCGCGGAGGCGGCCGCCGGCACCATCCGGAAGCTGTACGCCGAGTCCAAGGGCCGGAACGCGATCCACGCATCGGACAGCGTGGAGAACGGCAAGCGGGAGATCGGCTTTTTCTTCACCGAGGCCGAACTGGCAGGGCTCTGGGGCTGAGCTTCGGTCACCCCTGTCCGCTTGCCCCAAGTCGTTGTCCCGACTAACTTAACGGGCTATGCTCAGGGTCGATATCCGCGATCTCGATGCCGGTCCGGTCGAGACAACGGCGCAGCTGGAACCAGAGGACCCGGTGTTCGAAGGACTCGGTCTCGAGTTTGAGGGCCCGGTCAAGGTGGGGGGCCAGCTGCAGGCCAGCGGGCCCGATGAATTTCTCTGGCGTGGCGAGTTGACCGGACAGCTGCGGACAACCTGCCGGCGCTGCCTGGTGGATCTCAGCTTGCCGCTCAGGGCCCAGGTCGGGGTGTTGTTCAGCATGGATCCGGATGCGGCGGATGACCCCAGTGTGTATCTGGTGCCGGAGCCGATGTCTCACGTGGATGTGCGGCCAGCCGTGCGGGAAGAGATTGCCCTGGCCGCGCCAAAATATGCACTATGCCGCGAGGATTGCCGCGGCCTCTGCCAGCGGTGCGGGGCGGATCTGAACGCGGGGCCGTGCCGCTGCACGGCTCCTGCCGAACCAGTCTGAGGAAGCGATGGCTGTACCGAAGCGAAAGACGTCCAAGGCCCGGAAGCGGAGCCGCCGGGGCAATCACAAGGCGCCCAGCATGGCCACCCAGTCCTGTCCCCGCTGCAGCAGCCCCAAGCTGTCGCACCGGATCTGCCCCACCTGCGGTTATTACCGGGGCAAGAAACAGCTCGAGGTCGAGGACGCCTGAGCGTGATCCGCATCGCGCTGGACGCGATGGGGGGCGATCACGCCCCGCAAGCGGAAATCGAGGGGGCACTCCTCGCGCTCGAATCATTGCCCCCGGAGTTTGTCATCCAGCTGGTCGGCCGTCCCGAGGCCATCCAGGCTGAGCTGGCACGCCATCCGGCCGCCGATCTGAGCCGGCTGCCGATCGTGCCGGCCAGCGAAGTCGTCAGCATGAACGAGAAGCCCCTCCAGGCCATCCGCAAGAAACCCAACAGCTCCATCGCCGTCGGACTTGGCCTGCAGCGCAGCGGCCAGGCCGACGCATTCGTGTCAGCCGGCAATACCGGCGCGGTGCTGGCCGGTTCGACCATGATCCTGGGGCTGCATGACGGGGTCGAGCGGGCCACCGTCGCCACCCTGTTTCCGACGGCCGACGTGCCGGTGCTGGTGCTCGATGCCGGCGCCAACGTCGACTGCTCGGCCCGGGAGCTGACCTGTTTTGCCCGGCTGGGCAATGTCTACGTCCGGGATGTGCTCGACCGGCCCAATCCGCAGGTCGGGCTGCTCAACATCGGCGAAGAGGACGAGAAGGGAAACGCGGCCGCCAAGGAAGCCCACCAGATGCTGAAGCAGCTGACCGGGATCAACTACGTCGGCAATATCGAGGGCCGCGATATCCTGGCCGGTCACGCCAAGCACGGCCAGATCGATATCGTGGTCTGCGATGGCTTCGTCGGCAACGTGGTGCTCAAGTTCTATGAGTCGGTGGCCCGGCTGATCGTCCGGCTGGTCAAACAGCGGGCGCCGGAGGTTCTGGAGCGGAAGGACATCCGGGGCGTGTTCCAGGTCCTGGACTATTCCGAGTACGGCGGCGCCCCGCTGCTGGGTGTAAAGGGGGTGTCGATCATCTGTCACGGGTCCTCCACGCCGCACGCCTTCAAGAATGCCATCCGGGTCGCCATCCAGTCCGTTACCCACCAGCTCAGCCAGCACATCGGGGTCGAAATGGCCCAGCCCAGCCCCCCGGTCCGCAGTTGATCCGGCGTCCCTTTGCCCGGGTGACCGGTATCGGGTCCGCGGTCCCGGCCCGGCTGGTAACCAACGCCGACCTCGAAAAAATCCTCGACACCTCCGACCAGTGGATCGTGGAGCGGACCGGCATCCGGCAGCGCTACATGGCGGGGCCCGGGGAGACGGTCGCCAGTCTGTCGATGATTGCTTCTCAACGGGCCATGCAGCAGGCGGGCATTGCGGCCACCGACATCGGGGCCATTGTCATGGGCACCGCCTCGCCGGACCGGCTGCTGCCCTCGACCGCCTGCGATCTCCAGGCACTGCTCGGTGCCACCAATGCCGCCGCCTTTGACGTCCAGGCTGCCTGCCCCGGATTCATCTACGCGTTGACGGTGGCGGAAGGACTGATCGCCAGCGGGCAGGCCGAGATCACCCTGGTCCTCGGTGCCGAGAAGCTCAGCACGATCACCGACCAGACCGACCGGTCCACCGCCATTCTCTTCGGCGACGGAGCCGGTGCCGCCATCGTTCGCAAGGTGGACGGCGGCGATCGCGGCGTGCTCTCGACCTTCATCAAGTCGGATGGCCGGCTGGCCCCCCTGCTCTATCGACCGGGTGGCGGATCCTCCGACCCGATCAGCGAAAAAGTGGTCGGCGAGCGGAACCATTACATGAAAATGGCCGGCCGCGAGGTCTTCAAGCACGCGGTGCTGACCATGGCCGAGGCCTGCGATGTGGCGATGAGCCGGGCCGGCGTCACCTTTGAGCAGATCGACCTGCTGGTGCCGCACCAGGCCAACATCCGGATCATCGAGGCCACGGCCAAGCACGCCGGGATGCCGATGGACAAGGTCATGGTCAACGTTGACCGGTTTGGCAACACGTCGTCGGCCTCGATTCCGCTGGCCCTGGTGCAGGCGGAGGAAGAGGGCCGGCTCAAGCCCGGGATGCTGGTGCTGCTGGTGGCATTCGGCGCCGGCTTTACCTGGGGCAGCGCGGTCATCCGGTGGTAGTGGTCGTGATGTGCCCCGGGCAGGGGGCGCAGAAGGTCGGAATGGGGAAGGACCTCGCCGAGCGATTTCCCGCGGCCCGGGCCACCTTTGAAGCCATCGACGAAGCGCTGGGCGTTTCGCTCTCCCACCTGATGTGGCAGGGGCCCGAAGACCAGCTCACCCTCACGCACAACGCCCAACCGGCTATTCTGGCCCACAGCGCCGCGGTGCTGGCGGTCGTCGGCAGCAGGCTGGCGACGGCCGCGGCCAGCATGGGGCATAGCCTCGGCGAGTACAGCGCCTATATCGCGGCCGGCGCCCTCGAAGCCACGGCTGCAGCGCGACTGGTGCGCCGCCGCGGGGAACTGATGCTCGAAGCCGGTGCGGCCCGGCCCGGCACCATGGCCGCGGTGCTCGGGCTCGACACCGCCCAGGTCGAGGCCGCGTGCGCCGAGGCATCGAACAGCAGCGAGGTCGTGGTGGCAGCCAACCTCAATGCTCCTGACCAGACGGTCATCTCCGGCGATCCTGCGGCCGTGGCCCGGGCCGGTGAGGGGTGCAAGGCCAAGGGCGCCAAGCGAGTGCTGCCACTCAAGGTCAGCGGTGCCTTTCATTCGCCGCTGATGGCGCCGGCCGTAGCCGGTCTCGAAGCCGCATTGGCCGCTGCAACGATCACTGACCCGAGATTCCCGGTGATCGCCAACGCCACTGCCGCGGAAGTTCGTACCGGAGCGGCGGCGCGCCAGCAGCTTGCCGCCCAGTTGACGGCGCCGGTCCGGTGGGTCGCGTCGGTCGAGCAGGCCGGCCGACTGGCACCCGGGGCCACCTTCATCGAAGCCGGGCCCGGTGCCGTGCTGTCCGGACTGGTCAAGCGGATCCTGCCTGGCACTGCGACCATTGCGCTGGGTACCGCCGATGACGTTGATAAATTCATGAGCAGCTGACCGATGGCCAGCGCCATGGATTTCACCGGCAAGGTCGCCTTTGTCACGGGCAGCACCCGCGGAATCGGCAATGCCATCGCCCGCGCCTTCCATGCGGCGGGGGCCAGTGTGGCCATCGTCGGGCGGGACCTGGCCAAGGCCCAGGCGGCCGCGGTAGTGCTGGGAGAGCGGACAGTCGGGGTGGCCTGCGACGTGGCGGATGGAGCCCAGGTCGATGCCGCCATTGCGGCGGCCGAAGCGGCCCTGGGACCGATCGATATCCTGGTCAACAACGCCGGCCTGACCCGGGACAACCTGCTGCTCCGGCTGTCCGAAGCCGATTGGGACGCGGTGCTCGATGCCAACCTCAAGGGCGCCTTTCACACCATGAAGGCCGTCACCCGCGGCATGATGAAGCGCCGCCACGGCCGGATCATCAATGTGGCCAGTGTGGTCGGGATCACCGGCAACAAGGGGCAGGCGAATTATGCCGCCTCCAAGGCCGGACTGATTGGCCTGACCAAGAGCGTGGCCAAGGAGTACGCCAGCCGCAATGTCCTGGTCAATTGCGTGGCCCCGGGATTCATCGAGACCGATATGACCAGCGGCTTGCCCGATGAGGCTCGGGCCGCGATGTTACACGGCGTTGCGCTGGGCCGGCCGGGCCGCCCGGAAGAGGTGGCGTGCGCGGTGCTTTTTCTGGCCTCCGATCTGGCCGGCTACATCACCGGACAGGTCCTGGTGGTCGACGGCGGCATGGTCTTCTGACCGTTCGCATCTTCATCACACTTTCGAGGACGACATGGCTGACATCGAAGAAAAGGTCAAGGACATCATCGTCGAGGAGCTCGGCGTCGAGCGCGAGAAGCTGACCGCCGAGGCCAGCTTCATGGAAGACCTCGGCGCGGACAGCCTCGACACGGTCGAGCTGGTCATGGCGTTCGAGAAGGAGTTCGACATCGACATTCCCGACGAGGATGCCGAGAAGCTGCGGACCGTCGGCGATGCGCTCAAGTATCTCCACGACAAGATGGGCAAGTAACTTGGTGCAGCGCGTCGTGGTCACCGGCGTGGGGATGGTGTCCCCCGTCGGCAATACGGTCGATGAAACCTGGAATGCGCTCCTGGCCGGACGGTCGGGAGCTGCCCCCATCACCAAATTCGATCCCGCCAGACTCTCGGTCCGCTTCGCCTGTGAGGTGAAGGGGTTCGATCCGCTGCTGTACATCGATCGCAAGGAAGCCAGGCGCTACGACCTGTTTGCCCAGTTCGCGCTGGCGTCTGCCCACCAGGCGGTGGTGCAGGCCGGCCTGGACAAGGGATTTCCGTCGCCGGAACGGACCGGTGTGGTACTGGGCAGCGGCATCGGGGGCATGCAGACCTACGAAGACAACTGCACGGCCTACATCCTCAAGGGGCCGGACCGGGTCTCCCCGTTCTTCGTCCCGATGTTCATCTCGAACATGGCCCCGGGGCTGGTCTCGATGCGGTATGGACTCAAGGGGCCGAACTTTGCCACCGTCTCGGCCTGCGCCTCCTCGGCCCACGCCATCGGAGAGTCCTACAAGCTGATCAAGTCCGGCGCTGCCGATGCCATGGTGGCCGGTGGCTCCGAAGCGGCCATTACCGGCCTCACGGTGGCGGCCTTTTCCAACATGAAAGCAATGTCGACCCGGAACGATGACCCGGCGACCGCCAGCCGCCCGTTCGACAAGGACCGGGATGGGTTCGTACTGGCCGACGGCGGCGCGGTCATCGTCCTCGAAAGCCTCGAGCACGCGACCCGGCGGGGTGCCAACATCCTCGGTGAAATCCTGGGTTACGGCCTCACCGGCGATGCCTACCACATCTCGGCCCCGGCACCGGAAGGCGAGGGCGCCCAGCGGGCCATGAAGATGTGCCTGGAAGACGGCGCGATCCGGCGGGAGGATGTTGGCTATATCAACGCCCACGGCACCTCGACTCCGCAGGGAGACATTGCCGAGACGCAGGCAGTGAAAGCGGTCTTCGGGGCCCAGGCCCGAAAGCTGGTCTTCGGGTCCACCAAGTCGATGACCGGCCACCTTCTGGGCGGAGCGGGGGCGCTGGAGTTTGCCATTTCCTTGATGGTGGTCAATACCGGCAAGATTCCACCGACCATCAACCAGTTCCATTCCGATCCCGAGTGTGATCTCGAGTGCGCCCCCAACCAGGCCATTGAGCGGAAGGTGGATGTTGCCCTGTCCAACTCATTCGGGTTTGGCGGGCACAACGTGACCCTGGCAGTCAAGGGCTTCAAGCCGTAGTCGGAATTGGCCGTCCTGACAAAGCGCCCCGGCAGCCTGCCGGGGCGCTTCTGCTTTCCTGGGGGGCCAGTTTCAGTGACTCGACGAGGCGGGCGGGAGAGCGGGAAGCGGCGGCGGAAGCATCGAGAAGCGCGGGTTACTCCTGAGGCCGGTGAGTACCTCGTTGTACTCGGCTAGCAGCCGGGAATATTCTGCGCCCTCGGAAACCCGCTCGAACGTCACGGTGTCCGCGGTGCCCTGGTATCGCTCCCTGGCCGCCAGCAGCAGGACAGTCAGTGACTGGGCCAGGGCATACGAGGAATCGGGCTCGGCCAGCAGCGGGGCCAGTGGAGCGGCATCCACCTGGCCAACGCGACCCGAACTGTCGGCGTAGACCCGGTCGAGCACCACTGCCCGCCGGCGGAAGACTGCGATCGTGTCCCTGGCCTCTCGCAGGTGAACCAATGCCTGTTCCAGGATCTGTGGGGTATCGACCGCGGCCGGCAGCAGCGGCCGGGCCGTTGCCAGCAGTCGGAGCCGGTCATTGAGCAGGTTGACCAGCCGGTCCTCGCGGTCGGCGTGGTGGCGGGCCAGACTGCCGGGGGCGGTCACCCGGGTAAAGGTGAGGGTGGCCGCAGCCGCCTCAGCCGTTTCGCTGCCATGACTCGGGACCGCGAATGGGCGCTGGACCGCGAGAACCACCATGCCGAGCACCAGCAGCGAGGCCAGGACCAGGACCAGGAAATCGCTGCGGGCATCCTCCGGCCGTCCCAGCCCCTCGGCGCCTCGGGACGCCTGTCGCCTCGGTTCGGCGTAGAGCGGGGAGGGGGCAACCAGCGCGGTGTGACTGCTGGCCGAGCGTTCGCCGACGATGGGAACCGGTGAAGGCATCGGCATCGACGCCATAGCCAGGCGAAAGGCGGGATGGCTCGAGATCGGCAGCCACCGCTCGCTCTTGGCATGAAAAATTGTGGCGTCCGAGCGCACTGATCCACCACGGATCGCCGCCGAAAAATCTTCGGCCGAGTCGTAGTGCAGTTCCTGCCCGCTGGACAATCGGATTCGCAGCATCAGCTTTCGGGTCACCGGAAACGGGAAGAGTTCGGGGAGTATAGGGCGCCCCGGGGCCCCGGGCTAGAGAGGGAACTGCCCGGACCATCCTGTTCCCAGATACCGTCAGGAGAATCCTTTCGTGCCTGTTATCGTGCGCACCGCGCTGCTGCTGGTTGTATCGAACCTGTTCATGACCTTTGCCTGGTATGCCCACCTCAGGAACCTGGCGGGCCGACCGTGGATCGTGGCGGCCCTGATCAGCTGGAGAATCGCCCTGTTCGAGTACCTGGTCCAGGTTCCGGCCAACCGGATCGGGTATACCGAACTCTCCCTGGGGCAGTTGAAGATGCTGCAGGAGGTCATCACCCTTGCGGTGTTCGTGCCATTCGCGGTGATCTACATGAAGCAGCCTGTCAAACTTGATTTCCTCTGGGCCGGGCTCTGCCTGCTGGGGGCGGTGTCCTTCATGTTCCGGGGAGGATTTGCGGGGCGCATCTGACCATCGGACTCAACCGGCAGACGCCTGCGCGGAAAGATCGATCCGGACCGAGCGATCGGGAACAACCATCGGCGCCACGGGAAAGTGACATGGACTGGCACCTACTGGCCCCTTGGGGGTAAATTGGTGAGGCGACACTAAGTCGCTTACCGCCAAGGAGATAGGATGTCCGCCCCGCTGGATCCGGTCCGGCTTCGCGATGTTGCGCTCCACCCCGTGGCCGCCAAAGTGCTTGAGGCCCGCCGGCTCGATGCCGACGATGCCCGCGCCCTCTACGCCACCTCCGACCTGCTCGGCCTGGGCCTGCTGGCCGCTTACGCCAACCAGCGCACCAACGGCGACCGGGTCTACTTCTCCGCCAATCAGCACATCAATCCGACCAACGTCTGCATTCTGCGCAACACCTGCACCTTCTGCTCTTTTGCCAAGATGCCGAAGGAAGAGGGGAACTACACCCGCTCCCTCGACGAGGTCTACCAGGAGGCCGAGCAGGCCCAGGACAGCCCCACCCGGGAATTCCACATCGTCGGTGGGCTGCATCCCAAGCTCCGGTTGAGCTATTACACCGACATGATCCGCGGGCTCAAGCAGCGCTACCCGCATATCCACATCAAGGCGTTGACCGCGGTCGAGATCGCCCACCTGGCCCGGATCGAGAAGACTTCGGAGCGCGAGGTGCTGATCGCGATGAAGGAGGCCGGGCTCACCAGCCTCCCGGGCGGCGGCGCGGAGGTGTTCAGCACTGCAGTACGCGCCACCATCGCGGAGCGGAAGCTCACCGGCGAGGAGTGGCTCCGGGTCCACCGCGTGGCCCATGAACTCGGCATTCCCACCAACTGCACGATGCTGTACGGGCACGTCGAGACGGCCAACGACCGGATCGAGCATCTCAGCATGCTGCGGGCGCTGCAGGATGAAACCGGCGGGTTCCTGACCTATATCCCGCTGGCCTATCACACCGAGAACAACGAACTGGGTCAGGAGCTGGGACGGGTGGGGAGTGCCACCACGGGGTACGAGGATCTCAAGAATATCGCCATCGCGCGGCTGTTCCTCGACAACATCCCGCATGTGAAGACCCACTGGCCAATGGTGACGCCATTCCTGTCACAGATTGCGCTGAGTTTTGGCTGTGATGACGTCGAGGGTACGGTGGTGTTCGAGCGGATCTACCACGAAGCCGGCTCCACGACCCAGATGCACATGCCGTATAGCGGGCTGGTCAAGCTGATTCGCGGGGCGGGGAAGCGGCCGGTCGAACGCAACAGCCTGTATCAAACTGTCCGGGACAACTTCGACGACCTGGACGCGATGGCCTCGCTGGCTGGCGCATCAGCCCCGGTGGTCCACGCCGCGTGAGCACGCTCCCGATGATGCGGCTGGGCCGAATCCCGTGGATCAACTGCTACCCGGTCTACGGTGCCATTGACCGCACCCTGGTGCAGCTCCCGGCTCGGCTCGTGAGCGGCACTGCCAGCGAACTCAATGACCTGCTGGCGGCGGGGGAGCTCGATCTCAGTGTCGTCTCCGCCGTCGAGTACGCCCGGAATGCATCGGCCTACCATCTGTTGCCCGATCTGGCCATCACCTGTGACGGGCCGGTGCACAGCGTGAAGCTGTTCAGTCGGCGGCCGGTGGAGTCTCTGGACGGCGCCACCGTGCTGGTCACCGCCTCATCGCGTACCTCGGTGCTGCTGCTCGAGCTGCTCTGCCGGCATAAGTGGAAGGTGGCGCCAAAGTTTGCGACTGTGCGCGCCGAGGCGGCCGATCTGGAGTCGCTGGCGGGCTTCCCGCATGACGCGGTGCTGGTCATCGGAGATGCGGCGCTGGTTCTGGCCGCCCGTGACCGGTATCCCGTCACCGCCGACCTGGGCGCCGAGTGGAAAGACTGGACCGGGTTGCCATTCGTCTTTGCGGTATGGGCGGCACGGAGATCCGCCGACCAGGAGTTGGCGCGGATGGTGCACGCCAGGCTGCTGGAATCGAGGGCATGGGGGCTCGAGCACCTCGACCTGCTGGCCGATCAGGCCTGGTCCACCACCGGCATTGACCGCCAGATCTGCCGCAATTATCTGGGTGATCTCGACTACCGGCTGACCTACCGTCACCTGGCGGGGCTGACCGATTTCTTCCGGCGGCTGGCGGCGGACGGGTTGGTACCGGACGGGTCGCTCTCGTTCATCACCGCTGCCTGACAGAGTGGCTACGGACAAACACGGATCGATCCGATCCGCCGAGCGGCTGCGGTTGATACAGTCACCTTGCTCAACAAGAGTTGTGGTATCCGTGTTCATCCGTGCTGATCAGGATTCATCCGTGGGTAACAGAGTTGAGCGTTGAATGAGCTACGTCGACCGTTCCTCAGCTGAATTCCGCGGCTTTCTCGACCTCTACGAGAACGCCTCCCTCCTCGAACTCGGCGAACTCGCCGACGCCGAGCGGTGGCGGCAGCACCCGGCCAATGTGGTGACGTACATCCTCGACCGGAACATCAACTACACCAATGTCTGCGTGGCCGATTGCCAGTTCTGCGCGTTCTACCGCCGGCCCAAGGACAACGAAGGCTATGTCCTGAGCTTCGAGCAGATCGGCCACAAGATCGACGAATGCCGGGACATTGGTGGGGTCCAGATCCTGTTGCAGGGCGGGCACAATCCGTACATCCCGTTCGACTGGTATCTGGACCTGATGCGTTACATCAAGCAGCATCACCCGATTCATATCCATGGCTTCTCGCCGTCGGAGATCGTGTTCTTCAGCGAGCGGTTCCGGATGCCGGTGGCCGAGGTCGTCCGGCGGCTGCATGACGCAGGGCTGGACAGCATTCCAGGTGGAGGCGGCGAGATCCTGGTCGATGAGATCCGCCGCCGGGTGGCCAAAAAGAAGGCCCAGACCGAGGAGTGGCTCGGGGTCCAGGAGGAAGCCCACCGCCAGGGAATGAAGACCTCGGTGACCATGATGTACGGGCTCGGCGAGAGCAACGCGGACCGGATCGAGCACCTGGTCCGGATTCGTGATCTGCAGGCCCGGACCGGCGGGTTCACCGCGTTCATCTGCTGGCCGCTGCAGCCCGAAGGCACGGACATGGCGGATCAGCCCAAGACCGACGCGGTCAGCTATCTCCGGACCCTGGCCATGGGGCGGATCGTCTGTCACAACATTCCCAACCTGCAATCCTCCTGGGTCACCATGGGGCACAAGGTCGGGCAGGTGGCGCTGCGGTTCGGCGCCAATGATTACGGCAGCCTGATGATGGAGGAGAATGTGGTCTCGTCGGCTGGGACGACCTACCGCACCACGATTGCCGAAATGGAACGGGTCATCACCGATGCCGGCTACACCCCGAAGCGGCGGCGGCAGGACTACAGTTTGATCGATGGGGGGGCAGGGGAGCAGGGGGGCAATTCGGCCGCTCTGCTTGCCCTAGCCTGATGACGCCAGCTCTGCCGGTTCGCCCGCCCGCCTGCCCGCCCGTGGTTTCATGACGCGCAGCGGAATAGGCTACGACTCCCATCGTCTGGTCGCCGGACGGCCCCTGATACTCGGTGGCCAGCGCATTCCCTGTGAACTGGGCCTGGCCGGGCATTCCGATGCCGACGCCGTGGCCCACGCACTGACCGACGCCCTGCTGGGTGCCGCCGCCGCCGGCGATATCGGCCGGCTGTTTCCGGACACTGACCCACGCTGGAAAGATGCCGACTCGATCAAGCTGCTGGCCGCAGCCTGTGATCACATACGCCAGGCGGGATTCCGGCCGGTCCAGGCGGATGTTACCGTAATCCTGGAACGACCGAAGCTGGCGCCGTTCGTCTCCGCCATGATCAGGACGCTGGCCGGTGCAACCGGAATTCCGGAAACCGCGCTGAGTGTGAAGGCCAAGACCAACGAAGGCATGGGCTTCATCGGTCGAGGGGAGGGAATCGCCGCAATCGCTGTGGCTACCGTGGAGGCGCTCTGACCGAGCGGCTGCTGCACTGGCTGCTGTCGGTGCCCGGCTGGCTGGCCTACCTGACGATCTTCATCGCCACCGTGCTCGAGAATGTCTTTCCGCCGACCCCATCGGATGTCATCGTGGCGCTGGGCGGTTTCCTCTCCCATCACTCCGTCACCAATCCCTACCTCGTCTTTCTGTCCGCCTGGAGCGGTGGGGTGCTGGCGGCGGGCGGGGTGTACGCAGTCTCGCGCCGCCACGGCCGCCAGTTCTTCGCCGGGACGCTCGGCCGGAAACTGTTGCCCGCCAGAGCCGTCGCCGTCATGGAACGTGAGTACCAGCGGCTGGGTCCGACCGGGCTCTTCCTCGCCCGGCTGATTCCCGGTGTTCGCACCTTCGTGGCCCCATTCGCCGGCCTGGCTGATCTCTCGCCCGCGCAGGTCATGGTACCGATCGCACTCGCCAGCGCCGCCTGGTACGCGGGCCTCACCTGGGCCGGCATGGCGCTGGGGGCCGAGTGGGATGCCATCATCACCTTTATCGGCCGGCTCAATGTCGGCATGGCCATCTTTGGCGTCGTTGTCATCGCTGCCGTGGTGCTGTGGCGCCTGCTGGGCCGTCACAAGAACCAGCAGCGTGCCTTGTTGACGGCGCTGGAGCTGGCGCTTTCGAATAGTGCTGACGCATCCGCCGCGATGGTTCGGAGCCGCACCGCCGAGCTCTGGTGCGAAATCGCCGGTGCCGATCCTGAGCTGGGGCCGGTCGAGCTGGCCGATATCGAGACGGTATTCAGGAAGTACTGTGTAAAGGAAGCAGTCCATCCACGTCCGAGGGTGGCATTGCCGCCGGCGGAATCAATTCAGGATGTGGCGGCCATTGTCGCCGATCGGTACCCGCTCGAGTCGCGGCAGGCAGCGCTGGCCCGGCTGGGATCGATGCTTTCGGGCCAGACGGAGCTGAACGCGCACCGGGCTCGACTCACGGAGCGGGCGACCGAAATCCTGGTTCGATCTGCCCAATGACCGACGATCTGTCACGGGCCTTTCTGCTCGAACCCTTCCGAGACCACCTCTCGCTCGAGGCCGGTCACAGTGTCAACACGGTCGACAACTATCTCCGCGACCTGGCCCGGATGGCCCAGTACGCCAACGGACTTGGCGCTGCCGGACCGGGAGAGCTCACTTCGGCACAGCTCCGTGATTTCATCTTTACTCTCAAGGACCTCGGCCTTTCACCGGCCACCATTCGACGTCAGGTGAGCGCCGTACACACCTACTACCGGTTTCTACTCGGTGAAGGGCTGGTCAAGGCTGATCCCAGCGAGCGGCTGCAGACCCCACGGCGGGGCCGGCAGCTGCCCGGAACCCTGAGCGTTGCCGAGGTCGAGAAGCTGGTTACCGTACCGGATATCGATGACCGGCTGGCCTGGCGGGACCGGGCGCTGCTGGAACTGGGTTACGGAGCGGGACTGCGGGTGTCGGAACTGTGCGGGCTCACCATCGGCGACCTCTGGATGACCGATGCACTGGTGCGGGTCATGGGCAAAGGCTCCAAGGAGCGGCTGGTGCCGATCGGACGAAGTGTCATCTCGGCCTGCGCGGTCTACCTTCAGCAGACCCGACCGGTGCTGGACCGCGGCAAGTCGGGCAACCGCCTGCTGCTGAATGCTCGAGGGGGGCCCCTGTCGCGAGTCGGAGCCTGGGGTATCGTAAAGAAGGCGGCCAGGGCTGCGGCTATCACCAAACGGGTGACGCCACACACCTTGCGGCACAGTTTCGCGACCCATCTCCTGGAAGGCGGCGCCGATCTCCGCGCCGTGCAGGAAATGCTGGGTCACGCCGACCTGTCAACCACCCAGATCTACACTCACATCGATCGAGAATTTCTGCGCTCAGTGCACAAGCAGTTCCATCCGCGCGGATGAAGTTCCACCAGGCGTTGCTGCCCGCTCTGGTGGGCGGGGCAGTCGGGTGCGCCAGTTATCACCCGGCTCCCCTCGAAACCGGTGTCGCGCCTGGCCGCTACAACGCGCGCTCGATCAGCGACTCCGGGTTTACCGCATACCGTGCAGCCGCTGGGTTACCTGCCGCAGCCCCGGTCTGGAATCCCGGTGACCTCGCACTGGCGGCGCTGTATTTCCGGGCTCCGCTTGATGAACTCCGGGCCAGGGTCAATGCGGCCCGAGCCGCTGAGCAGAGCGCTGGGGCCCGCCCTCGGCCGGGAATCGCGGCATCGGGCGAGCGGAATCTCGAGCCAAGCGGGGAAGGCTCGCCCTGGGGAGTACAGCTGGCTGGCACCTTCGTGGTGGAGACCGGCGGCAAGCGCGGGGCGCGAATCGCGATCGCCACCAGCCGCACTTTCGAGGCGGAGGCCGAACTCCGCGCAACGGCACAGGCGCTGGCTGCCGAAGCGAGGCAGGCCGCGCTCGAGGTCGTCAGCGCATCGGACCGGGCCTACGTCGGCCGGCATGAGGAGCAACTGCTCGACTCGGTGCTGCCCCGGATCAAGTCCAGGTTTGAAGAAGGAACCATCGGTCAGGGCACGCTGCTTCAGTTCCGCCAGGAGCAGCAGGCCGCCCATCTGGCCCGGGTGCAATCGGAGTCCGAGTTGCGGACAGCCATTGCCACAGCGGCCGGCATTGCCGGCATTCCGGTGCCTCAGCTGCCCGAACTCCGCCGGGTCGAGCCGATCATGACCAGTTGCGGACCATTGGCGGTCTTGTCGCCTGACTCGCTCCAATTCCTGGCGCTTGCCTCACGTTGGAGCGTCGCCGCGGCGCTGGCAGGGTATCAGGTCGCTGAGGCCGAGCTGCGGCTTGAAATCGCCCGCCAGCGTCCCGATCTCGAACTCGGTCCTGGATTGTTCTTCGACCATGGAATCACCCGATTCCTCGCCAACTTCGCCCTGCCGTTTCTGCCGGGCGGCAACCGCGGACCGATCGCGGAAATGGAGGCCCGGCGAAGCACCGCTGCCGCCCACGTGGCCTCGGCTCAGGAATCGGTATTGGTCGAGCTGGACGGCGCACTCGCGCAGTGCGGGCTGATCGACGCCGAGTCGCGCTCGGCCGATTCGGTCGATGCCACCGCCCGCGCGCGCTGGAGCCGAACCAGAGAGGCCTACGATCGGGGCGAGGTAGGTGAACTGGATGTCCGTTTAGAGGGGATTGCCGCACTACGGACTCACCGCCTGGTGGTGCTGGCCAACCAGCACGCCGCTGAAGGCCGGAGTCGGCTCGAGGCGGCGGTCGGTGTCTGGTCTTCAGATCCCGCCGCCCTGTGGCCCGATACACTGGGTCAGCCAGCCCGCGGCCAAAAGGAGCACCAATGATCCGGACCCTGGTGGTCGTCGCGCTCGTGGTCGGGGTCGGCGCGGCCGCGATCTATGCCTATCGGGCCCACGATGACGAGAAGCAGCTGGACTCCGATGCCCCGGTGGTGGCACCGACCAGGGTCGTGGAACAGAACGGTGAGGCGACTGTTCGCCTCGATTCCGCCGGATTGGCCACCAGCAGGCTCGGGCTTGCGGCGTTGATGCCCGTATCCCGGGCCAGTCGAATCGAGCTCAGGGCCATCGTCGTGATCGACCCCGATGCTGTCACGACCATCCGGGCCCCGGTGAGCGGGCGATTGGCCGCCTCCGGTACATGGCCATCGTATGGCACCCAGCTCGAATCCGGTGGTGAACTGGGCACGGTGTCCGATGCCAGGCCGGTGGTGCTGTCCCGCGGTGGTACCGTTTCCCGAGTCTTTGTCCGTCCTGGCGCCATAGTGCAGGCCGGCGATCCGCTGATCGAGCTCACCGATTTCGGCCGGCCGGTGGTGATGGTGGCCTGGGCCGATGAGGCGCCAGCGATTCCGCCGCAATCAGTCACCCTGACCATTTCGGGACAGTCGGTCACCCGTTCGGCGCGGCTGCTTGGCCCCGCCCCCGAAGCGGATCCTGTCACTCGTCGCGCGGCATATCTCTATCGGCTCGAGGGCCGCTGGAGCGCGGCCCGACCGGGGCTGCTGCTGGATGCACTGATACCATCAGGCAATCCCTCGACTCGTGGGGTCCTGATCCCTTCGGCTGCGCTGGTGCAGTGGGATGGCTTGGAGTGGGCCTGGATCAAGCGTGCGGCGGGCAGCTTCGTCCGGATGCGGGTCCCGACCGATCGAGCCGTGCCTGGAGGCTGGTTGGCGCCAGCTCCCTGGCGGGCCGGTGACAGCGTCGTCGTCGTCGGCGCAGAGCAGTTGCTGTCCGAGGAGTTCCGGGCCAGGGTATCGGTCGGAGACGAGGTCGCCGAGTAGCCGGTGCTGAACCGGCTGATCGCCTTTTCGGTCCGGCGCCCCGGCATTGTCACCGGGCTGGCCGCGGTGCTGGTGGTCTACGGCGTCCACGTCCTCGGCCGCGCCAAGGTGGACATTTTCCCGGAATTCGCTCCGCCGCAGGTCCAGATCCAGACCGAGGCGCCGGGCTTCTCGCCGGAGCAGGTCGAAGCGCTCGTCACCCGCCCGATCGAGTCAGCCCTGAATGGGATGAACGGACTGGCGGTGCTGCGGTCGCAGTCGATCCAGGGCTTGTCACTGATCACCGCGGTATTGGGCGATGAGGTCGATGTCCGTCAGGCCCGCCAGCTCCTGGCCGAACGCCTGGGAGAAATCAACGGTCGACTCCCGGCCGGGATCGAACCGCCGATCATCAGCCCGCTGACCTCGTCGTCAAGCACCGTCCTCGTCGTCGGTCTGACCTCGGATCACCGGTCACTCCAGGAAGTTCGGTCGTTTGTCGATTGGACCCTGCGGCCTCGGCTGCTGGCCACCCGGGGTGTTGCCAAGGTGGCCGTGTTCGGCGGCGAGGTTCGCCAATTCCGGGTCCAGGTTCACACCGAGCGGCTTCGGGCACTGGGGATCCCGCTGTCGGAGGTAGTCGAGGCCGCTCGGCAGGTCACCGGGGTTCATGGCACCGGCGTCATCGACAATTCCCGCCAGCGCATCGTCGTGCGGGCCGAAGCACCACCGGTCACTCCTGAGGCAATCGGCGCCGGACTGGTCCGGGAGCGGACTGGCTCCGCGATCAGGATCAGCGATCTGGCAACAGTCGTAACGGGTGCCGAAACCCCATTCGGTGATGGCACCGTCAACGGGCAACGCGGTTGTGTCATCGTCGTTTCGGCCCAACTTGGCGCCAACACCCGTGACGTGCAGACCGGTGCCGAGACTGCGCTCGCCGACCTCGCGCCCGCCATCACCGCAGCCGGCCTCACCCTGCATCCTGACCTGTTCAGGCCCACCGAGTTCATTGATCTCGCCATCGGGAACCTGACCCGCTCGCTGCTGCTGGGTGCCGGCCTGGTGGCCATCATCCTGCTGCTCTTTCTTGGCGATGCGCGGGCCGCGGCCATCTCACTCACGGCCATTCCGCTGTCGCTGCTGGCCGCGGTGGCGGTGCTCGGCCAATTCGGATTCGGCATCAATACCCTGACCCTTGGTGGCCTTGCCATCGCCCTCGGCGAGGTGGTGGATGATGCCATCATCGATGTCGAGAACATTGCCCGCCGGTTGCGCCAGAACCGGCTGCTCGAGGCACCGCTGCCGCCAGCCGAGGTGGTGCTGGCGGCGTCGATCGAAGTCAGGGCCAGCGTGACCTATGCCACTTTCGTGGTTGCCCTCGTCTTCCTGCCGGTTGTACTGCTTTCAGGAGTGCAGGGCGCCCTGTTCCGTCCACTTGCCCTGGCCTACATCCTGGCCACCCTTGCCTCGCTGGTCGTCGCGTTGACCGTGACGCCAGCGCTGGCCCTGCTCGGCCTCCGGCATCAGGGCACCACCACCGGGGAGCCGCCGTTGCTCCGGTGGTGCAAGGCGCGGTATCGGTCCGGCCTCGTGGCCCTGGCGCCCAATCCCGGCCGGGTCGCGCTGATTGCGGCGCTGGTCTGTGCGGCCGCCGCGGCCACCCTGCCATTCTTCGGCGCCAGCTTCCTGCCGGAATTCCGTGAAGGTCACTATCAGATTCACATGTCGCTGGTTCCGGGAAGCTCGCTGGAGGAATCGGTCCGGGTGGGCAATGTGGTGACGGCGGTGCTGCGGGCCGATCCACGGGTCAGGAGCGTGGCCCAGCGGGCCGGACGGGCCGAGCTGTCGGAGGACACCTGGGGCACCCACTACAGCGAGCTCGAGGTCGACATCAAGCCGCTCAGTGGCAGGGCGGCCGAATCGCTGCAGCAGGATCTCCGTCGTCGGCTGGGCCAGATCCCCGGGGTGAACTTCGCGATTCGGGGATTTCTGGCCGAACGGATCGAAGAGACGCTGACCGGGTCGACCGCGGGACTGGTAATCAAGTTCTACGGTGATGACCTCGATAGTCTCGATGCCGTCGCCCGGAAGGCCGCGACACTGGTGCGCGGTATCCGCGGTGCAGCCGATGTCGAGTACGATCCCCCGCCGGTGGTGCCCGGGCTGACCTTCCGACTCAGACCCGGCGAGGTGGCGCGGGCGGGGTTGCGGCCTGGCGCCGTGCTGACCGCCATCGAAACGGCCACCCGAGGCACTCACGTCGGTCAGGTGTACGAGGGCGGCCGGTCGACCGGGATTATGGTGATTCTCCACCCGGACGAACTGGTCAACGGCGGCGGCATCCGCCGGCTTCCGCTGTTTGGAGATGACGGCCGCATGGTTGAGCTCGGACAGGTGGCCGATCTGGTACGGACTTCCGGGCGGTACATGGTGGCACACCAGGGCGCCCGGCGACTGGTCACCGTGACGGCCAATGTGTCGGGCCGTGACGAATCGGCCTTTGCGGACGAGGTCCAACGCCGGCTCACCTCCGAAGTCCGGCTTCCCGCCGGGATCTACGCCGAAGTCGGCGGCACTGCCCAGGCCCGCCGGGATGCGGCGCGGGAACTACTGCTGTACGGAATGCTGGCCGGCGCCGGCATTCTGATGCTGCTCAGCCTGGCCTTCGGCGAAAGCAGCCGCCTGCTGCTGGTGCTGGCCAATCTGCCGTTCGCCATGGTGGGTGGGGTCCTGGCGGTCTTTGCCACCGGTGGGGTCCTGTCGCTCGGCTCACTGGTGGGCTTCGTGACGCTGTTCGGCATCGCCACGCGCAATGCGGTCATGCTGATTTCGCACTACGAATACCTGGTGACGAAAGAGGGCCGGCCCTGGAGCCTCGACACCGCGCTGCGCGGCGCCCTCGAGCGGCTCGGCCCGATCCTGATGACCGCCGCCGTCACCGGCCTGGGCTTGTTGCCGCTGGCCCTGGGTAGCGGTGATCCTGGCCGCGAAATCGAGGGGCCGATGGCGACGGTTATCCTCGGCGGGTTGATCACCTCCACCCTGCTGAGCCTGTTCGTGCTGCCGGTGCTGGCCATTCGATTCGGCCGCTTCGAGCCGCATCCGATGGGCCGGCCGGGTCAGCTGCTCGACGCCAGCCGCACCATCGACAGATCATAGATGTCGAACCGGCGCCCCAGCCACCCGGCGAGCAACCGGGCTTCAAGCAGCAGCAGTATCATGGCGACCAGTGCCCCGGGGAGCAGCGCGGCGGCCTCCAGCCGGGGATAGCTGTAGACCACCAGCACCCCACCGGCCAGGACCGGAATCACCAGTCCCAGCCCCAGCATCACCCCCGCCGCCACCAGCCCCATGACGGACTGACCCATCGCCTCAACGCCGGACGTGCGCCGCTCCCGGCGAACCCACTCGGGATACAGCAGGGCACCGGCGTTGTAGATGGCAACCATCAGCCAGTTGACCGGCAGCACCAGCAGGGCAGACGCGGCGAACGAACAGGACAGGAGCGTGGTGCTCATCCCGTTTTCGGTGACATGCCAGAGCCCGCCCAGCGCCACGCTGAGCAGGAGCAGCTGGTAGGCACTGAGGATCAGCGCCGAAGCCGCGATTTCTCCAGTCATGATTGCGGCACCGCTCACCGGATAGCTGCGCAGCAGGTCCATCCGGCCCAGGTCCTTGCGCAGATCGTAGCGGATCCACTGGGGGCCGATCAGCACCAGGAAGACCGCCCAGAACAGTCCGAACCAGCCAAGCACTTCGCGCAGGCTGTCGGTCGGCTCCATCATTCCGAAGATCAGGGCGCTGCACAGGGGAATGCCCAGCGCCAGCATCGTGGGCAATGAGATCGATCGCGACTGACAGACGAGATTCTTCCACGCGACTGCCATGGCGGGACCGGCCCCGACTGGCAGCGGCAATGTCCGCCGGACCCGAGGCCCGACGGACCTCACCCCGCGTGCCAGACGGCGTACGGCACGGCTGGAGGCGTTGAGCGCGGCCTCTTCGAACTCGAAGTCGGCCCGGATCACCCAGGCGAAATGGGCCAGCAGCAGGAGCACCGCAGGAACCATTTCCTGGAGCCAGAGGCCAGCACTTGGGGCCACCGACGGCCGCAACAGCAGCTTCATCGGATACAGCACCGCCGAGATGCCAGGTTGATCGGCCAACCCGGTCAGCGCCTGCACAAAGCTGCCGGGCCCCAGACGCCAGGCCAGCCCGAGTACGGGCCACTGCCTGACCAGGAACCACACCGGCGCGAGCCCCAGGACGCTGACCAGAAGCCAGAGTGCCAATGGCGGCCGGTGCTGCCCGACTCCGCGAGAAGCCAGTGATCCGCGGGTGAGTGCGGCTCCCAGTCGGTGGAGGTACAGGGTTCCGAAGCAGACCCAGAGCGAGATGGCCCGAAGCACGTCAGGAGCGGCCCCGAATCCGGTGCGCCTCGCTGCCACGGTCCAGAACAGCGTATTGACCAGGAGAAAGAACTGCACCCGCATCACCTTGAACCGGATCAACTGGCTCCGGGTGAGTGGGGCGGGGAACAGGAAAGTCAGCTCGGCCGGCGTGAACGCCAGCGCCGAGCGATCGTCCTCCATCAGCCACCACCGGAGCGCCAACAGCGTCATCAGCGCAGCCAGCTGGTTGAGGTGCCGTTCAGATGCTTCCGGCGAATTGGGACTCAGCGGATGGGGGCCCAGTAGTACCAGCCACAGGTATCCGATCCCGAGCAGATAGACCAGCAGATACCTGGGCCTGACCGCTCTGGCCAGGAGTGTCCGCAGCCGATTGGCCAGGCTCCTGCCGGTCAGGTATACCAGGGCACTGGTCACTCGGTGGCCTCGGTACCTTCTGCCGTCACGGCCAGGAAGATGGCCTCGAGTCCGCCGGCATCCGGATAGGCCGCAGCCAGTTCCCGCTGAGTGCCGGAGGCCACGATCCTGCCCTGGTGCATGAAGATCAGTCGGGTGCAGAGCTCCTCGATCAACGGCAGCTGGTGCGAACTCAGCACGATTCCGCCCCCGGCCGCCGCCCGACGGCTGAGCAGATCCTTGACCTGCCGAATCCCGACCGGGTCGAGCCCAGTGAGTGGCTCATCCATCAGCAGCAGCTGGGGGTCGTGGATCAAGGCGCAGGCCAGCGTCAGCTTCTGTTTCATTCCCCGCGAGAGTTCGTCGGCCAGGGCATGGCGTTTGGCGGACAACGAGAATTGCTGCAGCACCGCGCTCCGCCGATCGGTATCGTCGGCAATGCGGTAGAGCCGGGCGGTGAACCGGAGATGCTCCTCGACAGTGAGGTAGTCGAACAGCGCCGGTTCATCCGGCACGAACGCCAGCCGCGCTTTGGCGAGCAGTGGCTCCGTCCTGAGGTCGAACCCGGCAACCGTTACCCGGCCTTCGGTGATCGGCAGGATGCCCGCGAGACTCCGCAGGGTGGTCGTCTTGCCGGCCCCGTTGGGGCCGACCAGTCCCAGGATTTCTCCTGGCGCCACTCGGAAGCTGAGCCCTTGCACCGCTGGCCGGTCGCCGTACAGCTTCGTGAGACCTTCGACTACGAGCATTGCGTCTCCGGACGGGTGCGGGCTGAAACTTCAGGCTGGCTCAGTCCGTTACTTAATGGAACACTTCAACGTGCTGGCGGAAATATGCGCAACTACTGGCTCAAGATCGCCCTCGGGGCCCTGGGCGTATTCCTGGTGGGGCTCCTCGGCGTGACACTGGCCCGCAAGGCCAGGTCATCGGTGGAAGGCACCCTCAACTCCACCGATCCGATCTCGATTCCCACTCCGTTCGTCGATTTCAAACTCGATGGTCGGCGGCTGGGTGAGATCTCACGGGTGGTGCTGCTCCGGAATGATCCCCACCACATCTCTGGCGTAACCGTGGTGCTCAAGATGGCCGATTCGCTCCGGGGCAGCCTGGCCAACTGCATCCTCACCGCTGACAAGGTGGATCAGACCGACAACCGGTCCAGCTTCCGCTGCCAGACCAGTTCGGACACCGCTGGCCAGACGCTCATGCCGTTCGGCCGGGTGGCCATTCGGGGCACCTCGGACACCTTTGCACTGCTGCTGCCCCAGAAGGCCATCGAGGGGATTCAGCGCACCTCGTTCAAGCTGAACGGCAACGATTTCAAGGTCAGCGACGAGTCGGACTCGGCCCAGGCGGTTAACGACTCGATCAAGGAAGTTCGGGACTCGATCCGCGAGGCCATCCGCGACTCGCTCAGTGACGCCGCCGAACGGACCAGCGATTCGATGCAGACCGCCAGTGAAAAAATGGCGGATTCGCTGACTGAAGCGGCCCTGCGGAGGGCTGGCACGGCTGCCAAGTCTGTTCCTCCAGTCCCGAAGCCCAGGCCACCCCGGCCGCCAGTGCCGAAACCGGCGGCCACCACGGCCACCCCGTAACCGCATGCTGCTGGTTCTCGACAACTACGACAGCTTTACCTACAACCTGGTCCAGTATTTCGGTGAACTGGGCGCCGAGCCAATCGTCCACCGCAACGATGCGCTCACGGTGGACCAGGTGGTGGTACTGGATCCCGATGCCATCGTCATCTCTCCCGGTCCCGGCACGCCAGCCCACGCCGGTATCTCGGTGCCGCTGGTCCGCGCCGCGGCAGCTGCACGCATTCCGCTACTGGGCGTCTGCCTCGGCCACCAGGCCATCGGCGAGGCGTTTGGTGGCACCGTGCTGAGGGCCGACCGGCTGATGCACGGAAAAACCACTGCCATCCAGCACCGGGATTCCGGGCTGTTCAAGGGCCTGCCCAATCCCCTGACCGTCATGCGGTACCACTCGCTGGTCGTCTCACCCCTTGAGCTTCCAGTGGAGCTTGAGGTCACGGCCTGGTCCGGGGACCGCCCAGCCGGGACCGAAATCATGGGGCTCGCTCACCGCCAGCTTCCAATTCACGGTGTACAGTTCCATCCCGAGTCGATTGCCACCGACCAGGGCCGGGAACTGTTGCGGAATTTTCTCTCGCTGGCCCGGGCGACCAATCGCCACAGAACCGCCTCCGCGCTGACCTGATGGACGCCAGCAACTCATTGTAGATCAGTGAGTTACGCGAATTGATCTCCGCTCTGTTCCTCTCAGGCATGAGTTTTGACACTTAGGCCAAACCTTATTACGTTGGTTGATGCCCGTCCTCGGTGTAATTCCCGCACGACTCGGCTCCACAAGACTACCCCACAAGCCTTTGCAACTTTTGGCCGGTGAGCCACTCGTGAACCGGGTGGCCGAGCGCGTTCGTGGGCACAATGTGGTTGACCGGCTGGTCGTGGCCACTGACTCGGTCGACATCGCGAAGGCAGTGGCAGCCATCGGCATCGAGTCGGTCATGACCCACGACCGGCACCTCACTGGCACTGAACGCGTGGCCGAAGTAGCCAACAAAACCGAGTTCTCCGGTTTTGACACCATCCTGAATATCCAGGGGGATGAGCCGTTCGTCACTCTTGAAGCACTGGCCGGATCGCTGGCGCGGGTCGCGGGCGGGGACCAGGTCGGAACGGCGGCCGCGCCGCTCGAACTCGAACTGGTCGAGGATCCGGCCCGGGTCAAGGTGGTCACCGACCATCGTGGGCGGGCGCTCTACTTTTCGCGTGCGGTGATCCCCTTTCGGCGGGACGCCGGCGACCCGGCCGATGGCCTCTACTGGCAGCACCTCGGCGTGTACGCCTATTCGCGTGCGGCGCTGGCCCGCTGGGTGGCGTTGCCGCCGTCATCCGCCGAATTGGCCGAGAAGCTCGAGCAGCTTCGGGCATTGCAGGACGGAATGACCATTGGGGTAGCTCGACTGGCTGAAGCCGCGCTGCCCGGTATCGATACTCCAGAAGACCTGCGCCGGGCCGAGGCGCATTGGTACGCTCCCGCGAGGTGACTCCATGACGCCGTCCCAGTCGAATTCCAGCACCAAGTACATCTTCGTCACCGGCGGCGTGGTTTCGTCGCTCGGCAAAGGCATCGCGGCGGCGTCGCTCGGCCGGTTGCTGGTCGAACGCGGCCTGACCGTGACGATGCAGAAATTCGATCCCTACATCAACGTCGATCCGGGCACCATGTCGCCATTTCAGCATGGCGAAGTGTTTGTCACCGACGATGGCGCCGAGACGGATCTGGACCTGGGGCACTATGAGCGCTTTATCGACCGGTCGCTGTCCAAGATCAACAACATCACGACCGGGCGGATCTACCAGGAAGTGATCAACAAGGAGCGGCGCGGGGAATACCTGGGCTCCACGGTGCAGGTCATTCCGCACATCACCGACGAGATCAAGAACTGCATCCGGCGCACCGCGCCGGGGCATGATGTGGTGATCACTGAAATCGGCGGCACCGTCGGCGACATCGAATCGCTGCCATTCCTCGAAGCCATCCGGCAGTTCCGCCAGGAAGTCGGGCGGGACAATTCGCTGTTCATTCACCTCACCCTGGTGCCGTACATTGCGGCAGCCGGTGAAGTGAAGACCAAGCCGACCCAGCACTCGGTACGCGAACTGATGGAAATCGGTATCCAGCCCGACATCCTCATCTGCCGCAGTGAGCGGCCGATCTCGGCTGACATCAAGCGCAAGATTGCGCTGTTCTGCAACGTTGATTTCGGATGCGTCGTGGAAAGTCCGGACGTCCGCTCGATCTACGAAATTCCGCTCCGGTTCCTCGACCAGGGGCTCGATCGCGAGGTCTGCCAGCGGCTCAAGCTTGAAACCAAGGACCCCGATCTCCGGAGCTGGAAGCTGATCGTGGACCGGATTCTCAACCCGACCGAGCGGGTCAAGATCGCGGTGGTCGGGAAGTACACCGAGCTGCACGATGCCTACAAGTCGGTGGCCGAAGCGTTGCTGCACGGCGGCGTGCCGCACGAGGTCGGGGTCGACATCGACTGGATCAGCAGCGACAAGTTCACTGACCAGGCGGCGGCAGCCGAGTTGCTGGCCGGGCATGACGGATTGCTGATCCCCGGGGGGTTCGGGGTCCGCGGCATCGATGGGATGATCGAGGCCATTCGTTACGCCCGGGAGCATGATCTCCCGTTCTTCGGAATCTGTCTCGGGCTCCAGATCGCGATCATCGAGTTTGCCCGGAACGTCTGTGGCATGGCCACCACCAACAGCACCGAGTTCGACCCCGAATGTGACATGCCGGTGATTGCGCTCATGGCGTCACAGAAGACTGTCACCGACATGGGTGGCACCATGCGTCTGGGCGCCTACCCGGCTCGGCTCAGGGCTGGTTCGAAGGCGGCGCTGGCCTACGGCAGCACTGAAATCAGCGAGCGGCATCGCCACCGCTGGGAAGTCAGCAACGCATATCGTGATGTCCTGGCGGAACACGGTCTCAGGCTGTCCGGCCAGTCGCCCGATGGCGGCCTGATTGAAGTCATCGAGTTGCCCAACCATCCCTGGTTCCTGGGCTGTCAGTTCCATCCGGAATTGAAGAGCCGCCCCAACCGGTCCCACCCGCTGTTCAGCGGATTCATCGCCGCGGCGCTCAAGTGGCAGCGCGGGCACGAACCCAAACCGATCCAGTCCAACGCTTCGCTGGCTGCGTCGCGAAGCTGATGAGCTGGACCTTTGCGCGGGCGCCGTTTCTGATTGCTGGCCCGTGCATGGTCGAGCCGGGGGATGTCCTGGCGCGAGTGGCGGAGCGATTGGCCCTCATCAGTCAGCGCCTGGCGCTGCCCATCTGTTTCAAGGCCAGCTTCGACAAGGCCAACCGTGCCCGGGCGGGAAGTCCCCGCGGACCGGGGCTCGAGGAAGGGCTTCGAGCGCTCGAAAAGATCCGCAATCACAGCGGTCTCCCCATCCTGACCGACATCCATGAAGCCGCCCAGGCAGAACCGGCGGCCGAGGTGGTGGACGTGCTGCAGATCCCGGCCTTTCTCTCCCGGCAAACCGACCTGCTGCTGGCCGCCGGCCGGACCGGTCGGCCGGTGAACATCAAGAAGGGTCAGTGGATGGCTGCGGATGCCATGACCGGAGCAGTCGAAAAGGTCCGCCAGAGTGGCGCCGGCGAGGTGGCCGTGACCGAGCGCGGCACGTTCTTCGGCTACGGCGATCTGGTGGTCGATATGCGCAACTTCGACCGGATGCGTGAGGCCACCGGTGTACCGGTGATCTTCGACGCCACCCACAGCGTGCAGCAGCCGGGGCGGGCCGAGGCCGGAGCCAGCGGAGGAACTCGAGAGTGCATTCCCGGGTTGCTGGCCGCGGCGGCCGCCGCGGGCGCCGATGGTTTCTTCATCGAGACCCATCCGGACCCGGCTCACGCGCTCAGCGACGCCGCCACCCAGTGGCCGCTCGACCAGCTGGAACCGCTGCTGTCACGCACGCTCGAGATCTGGCAGGCGGCTCGATCCGGTGGTTGACCCAATCAAGGCCCGGCGGGTCCGGTTGCTGGGACTCGATGTCGACGGGGTGCTGACCGACAATGGTGTCTACATCGGCGCGGCCGGTGGTCAGGCGGTGGAACTCAAGAAATTCGACATCCAGGATGGCCTGGGGCTGGCCATCTGCCGCTTGATTGGACTGGAAGTGGTCTGGGTCAGCGGCCGGGCTTCTCCTGCGACGAGCGTCCGGGCCGAAGAACTGGGGATCGAAATGGTGCAGGACTCCAGCGCCCGGAAGCTGCCACTGATCGAGCAGATGCTGGCCCGGCGGAACCTGCAGTGGGACCAGATGGCGTTCGTGGGCGACGACCTGGCTGATATCCCGGTGTTCAGGCGAGTGGGGCTGCCCATTGCCGTCGCGAATGCGGTGGCTGAGGTCAAGGCGCTGGCGGCGCATGTGACCATCGCACGGGGCGGAGCGGGCGCTGTCCGCGAGGCGATCGAAGCGCTGCTCGGTGCCCGGGGCGAGTGGGATGAAGGGGTGCGCCGCTTCCTCAAGGACCGGGACTCCGATGGCCAGCCTGCGGCCCTCTGAAATCGGGCGCCGGGTGCTCCGGCTCGAAGCCAGTGAACTGGCCCGGGCAGCGGACCGCCTGGATGAACGGTTTGCCGACGCGGTCCGGCTGCTGGCCGAGGTCAAGGGCCGGGTCATTGTGACCGGGGTAGGGAAGTCGGGGCTGATCGCCCGGAAGATTGCGGCGACGCTGACCTCGACCGGCACATCAGCCACCTATCTGCACCCGGTCGACAGCCTCCACGGTGACCTGGGCCTGGTCGGCCGCGATGACGCCGCCCTCGTGCTCAGCAAGAGTGGCGAGAGCGATGAATTGTCGGGATTGCTGGTGGCGCTCGAGCGGCTCGGGGTGCCGGTCATTGCCATCACCGGCGGTGGCGAATCGATGCTGAGCCGCCTGGCCAGGGTCACGCTCGATGGCTCGGTGACCGAAGAGGCCTGTCCGCACGACCTGGCACCAACCACCAGCACCACGGTGGCGCTGGCACTGGGCGACGCGCTGGCTGTGGCCCTGATGGAAATCAAGGGATTCAAGCGCGGCGATTTTGCCGCGCTCCACCCTGGCGGTGCACTCGGCCGCAAGCTTCTGCTCAGAGTAAAGGACGTCATGATCACCGCCCAGCCGCTGCTGCAGAGTGCCACCATGCGCGAGGTTGTCCTCGCGCTGGCGCACCAGCGCGGGCTGGCGATTGTGGCCGACGGTGGCCAGCTGGCCGGAGTACTGTCGGCAGGAGATCTATCCCGCCTGGCGACCGCCGGCGCCGACTTGATGAACGGCTCAGCCTCGGCCCACATGACCCGGACACCGCGCACCGCTGCTCCCGATGACCTGGCCGCCTCGGCACTGGGCAAGATGGAGCGGTTCGGCATCATGGCACTGCCGGTCGTCGACGCAGCCAACACCGTGGTCGGCGTAGTGCACCTGCATGACCTGATGAGGGCGGGGGCGGTGTGACGCACTCCGCGAGGGGGGGCACGGGAGCAGGGGGGCAGCGAAACCCATCCGTCTTCTCCGTCTTCTCCGTTGCATACATACTGGCGATCGGCTGCGCCGACCAGGGCGCCAAGCCGCCGACCGCGGCCACCGCAGCGGACAGTGCTGATCAGGTGCTGATCAACATGCAGCACTATCTGGGTCAGGACGGTCTCCGCAAAAGCGTGGTCTTTGCCGACACGGCGTTCATCTACGAGACCAGTCACCTGATCGACATGCGGCAGGTCCGGGTGGTCTTCTTCACCAGTAACGGCGATACCAGTTCGGTCATCACCGGTGAGCGCGGGCTGTACCGGACCCAGGATGGCACCATGACCGCCACCGGTCACGTGATCGCCAAGACGCCGGACGGCCGGGTGCTGCAGACCGAGAAGCTGGAATACGACAAGGCGAAGAACCAGATCCTGTCGGAGGTGCCGTTCATCTACGACAAGGGCCAGGAACATCTCGAGGGCAATGGCTTCACCACCGACCCGTCCTTCGTCAATGTCGTGACCCAGCAGCCCAAGGGTGGCGAACGCAAGGGCGGCAAGCCGGCCAGCGGAATTCCGCTGCCGGGGCAGTGAGCGGTCGAGTCGATGCGCCGACTGTCCGGGGTCCTGATCGCGGGGTTGGCCGTCGCCATGCGGCCTGGCATTGCCGCCGGCCAGGATCAACCCTGCAAGTTCCAGATCGGCCATGTCGACCGGACCGGTTCGCAGGTGACGGCCTCGCCTGGGGTGGTCAACTATTTCGCCGGCGGCGATGTGTTCCTGTACTGCCAGGGCACCACGACCTCGATGCGCAGCGACAGTGTGGCCTCGTACGGCGCCACCCGCACGGTCGAGTTTGTCGGCCACGTGGTGTACACCGACACCGGGTCGATCGTGATGAAGGCTGATCGCGGCACCTACTACCGCGACGGCGATCGCTGGGAAGCCCGGGGCAACGTGCAGACCCAGACCATCAAGAGCGGCAGCACCATGACCGGGCCCTCACTCGACTATTTCCGGGCTCTCAAGGGAGTGCGCGACACGGCGGAGCTCTACGCCGTGGCACGGCCCACCATTCACTTTGTGCCCAGGGACAGTGCCGGCGGCAGCGGCAAGCAGGAGCCGTACATCATCGTGGCCGATCGGCTCCGGATGAAGGGGGAAGACCGGGTCTGGGCCGGCGGAAAGGTCACCATCGACCGCAGTGATTTTGCCGCCCGCAGTGATTCGCTGCGACTCGACACCGGCGCCGGCAGCGATGGCACCCTGCTCGGCTCGCCGATCCTGCGCGGGCTCGGCAAGGATTCGTTCAACCTGACCGGGGTGCGGATCGACCTGCGGTTCCTCAATCGGGCACTCGACTATCTCACCGCCAAGGGCAAGGGCCACGCCGTGAGCGCCAACCTCGATCTCAAGGCGGACACCATCGGCCTCGACCTTGAGAAGGACAAACTGGTCCAGACCCTGGCCTGGGGAGATTCGCTGCGGCCCGACGCGCTGTCGGCCGATTACCGGCTGCGCGGCGACTCCATGGCGTTCGATACGCCGGGTGAGCATCTCACCGAGACCCGCGCCTTTGGCAATGCCTGGGCGGGCGGCCGGCCGGACACCACCGAGGACGGCCGGGATCAGCTCTGGGGCGATACCCTGATCGCGCGATTTGCCACTGAAGATTCGGCGGGCAGCCAGCGCACCGCCGTGCACCAGCTGGAATCGCGCACCAATGCCCGGTCGTTCTACCGGCTGCCGGACAGCAAGAAGCAGGTTCGCCCTTCGATAAGCTATGTGCGGGGTGATCACATCCTGATCACCATGAAGAAGCAGGTCGAAGGGGTGGCGCGGGTGGACGTCCGTGGCCAGGTCGAAGGGGTCCAGCTCGAGCCGGTCGAGGTCAAGCGCGATTCCACCGCGGCCGACAGCACCGCCAAACCGAAGGAGTCACGGTGAGCGGCGAGTGGCTGGCCACCCTGTCGCCACGGGATCCCTCAATCCCGCTGGCGCTGGCGGCGCTGGTGCGTGATGCTTCCAGGGACGGTACCCTGGCCATTGCCGATCTCATCATGGGGTACCGCGAAGCATTTCTGGTGGCCCATCGCGAGATCTTCGGCGGGTCCGATCCCGAGCTCAGCGGCGACCAGGTCAGGGAAAACCTGCTGAATTCGCTGCTACCCAGGCTGGCCGATGAAGGGTGGATTGCCCCGGGGGCAGCCAGCGGCTGGGCGGTGGTGCAGGCCACGCCCCGGTGGTGGACCGATGCGGTCGAGCACCGGGCCGAGATTCGGGCCCGGCTGCGGAAGCTGGCGGAGCAGGGCTTTCGGCTGCCGGAGCAGGAGGCCGGTCCGGCTGGTCCAGGGCGGGTGGCGCCATCCGGCAGCGTGCTCGAAGGCACCGGCCTGATGAAGAGTTTCCGCCGCCGCACGGTGGTCAACGATGTCAGTGTCCGGGTTCAGCAGGGCGAAATCGTCGGGCTGCTGGGCCCGAACGGAGCCGGCAAGACCACGACTTTCTACCTGATTACCGGCCTGATCCAGCCCGACGGCGGCCAGGTCAGGCTCGATGACCGCGACCTGACCAAGGCACCGATGTACAAGCGGGCCCGGGCCGGGATCGGATACCTGGCCCAGGAGCCGTCGGTGTTCCGTCGGCTCACCGTTGAAGAGAACATCCTGGCCATCCTTGAAATGCTGCCGATTGGCCGGGACGAACGCCGCCGCCGCCTGGAACAGCTGCTGGACGAGCTCTCGCTCAAGCACCTCCGGAAGAACCGGGCCTACTCGCTCTCCGGCGGCGAGCGGCGGCGGCTCGAGATCACCCGGGCGCTGGTCACCAGCCCCAAGTTCATGCTGCTGGACGAGCCGTTCGCCGGCGTCGACCCGATCGCGGTCCACGACATCCAGACCATCGTGGCCGGGCTGCGCCACCGCGGCATCGGCGTCCTGATCACCGACCACAACGTCGAGCAGACCCTGGATATCGTCGACCGGGCCTACATCATGTTCGAAGGACGAGTCCAGGTTTCCGGGCCGGTCCGTGACCTGGTCTTCGATGACCGGGTCGCCGAACTGTACCTCGGCCCGACCCTCGCCGCCCGGCTCCGTGCCAGGCTGGAAGCGGTCGCATGAAGACCTCGCTGTCGCAGAACATTTCGCTCCGGCAGGATCTCCGGATCAACCCGCGGCTGTACCAGGCCATGGACATGCTGTACATGCCCATGCTGGACCTGCAGCAGCATCTCAAGCAGGAGCTGCTCAGCAATCCCTTCCTGGAACTGGTTGAGCCGGAAGAAGAGGATGCCCAGGTCGAGTCGACCCAGGACCAGAAGGAACGGGAAAAGGAAGCCACCGAAAAGAAGGAGGAAACCGACTGGGAGGAGATCCTGCTGAACGGTTTCGAGGTCCCCGGCGGGGCCCGCGAGGAATTCGAGTCGAAGGAGTACATCGAACCGGTCACGGTCGAGCGGCAGGGACTCGACGATTATCTGCGCGAACAGCTCACCATGCTCGACCTCACCCCGCGCCAGATGCTGCTGGCTGAAGAATTCATCGGCAACATCAAGGAAGACGGCTACCTGGCCGCCAACCTCGAGGAGCTGCTTGGCTCGGCCAATGAGCTGGTGGCCGAGCATGCGGAACAGCAGGACATCACCGAGAACATCCCGTTTTTCAGCATGGCGGAAGTCGAAGAGATGCTGCAGGTCATGCAGCGGCTCGATCCCGCCGGCATTGCGGCCCGTGACCTCCGCGAGTGCCTGCTGCTCCAGATGAAGGAGCTCGGCGACACCGATAGCCTGACCTACCGGCTGGTCAGCGACGCCTTTCAGGACCTCATTGCCCACCGATGGAATGAACTGGGCCGCCGGTTCGGCGTCGAGCCGCAGAAGGTCCAGGAGGCGGCGGACCAGCTGGCCCGCTACGATCCCAAGCCGGGCCTCAAGCATTCGATCCAGGGCGAGGGTTACATCACGCCCGATCTGGTGGTCGACAAGATCGACGGGCGATACCTGGTGTTCCTGAACGACACCGGGATGCCCCGGCTCCGGATCAGCAAGAGCTACCAGGACCTGGCCCGCGATCGCAAGCGGTTCACCACCGAGCAGCGGGACTTCATCGCCACCCGGATGAACAGCGCCAACTGGCTGGTCCAGGCCATCGAACAGCGCCGCCAGACCATGCTCAAGGTGATGAACTTCATCGTCGACCGGCAACGGGATTTCTTCGAGAAGGGGATCGAGTACCTGAAGCCGCTGACTCTTCGGGAAGTCGCCGAAGTCATCAGCATGCACGAGTCGACCGTCAGTCGGGTGACCAACGAGAAATACGTTCAGACCCCACGCGGCGTGCTGCCGCTCAAGTTCTTCTTCTCGAGTGCCCTGTCGACGTCGAGCGGCGAAGATGCCAGCGCCCGGTCGATCCGCGCCAAGCTGGAAAAGATGGTGGCCGAGGAATCACCGGCGGCTCCAATCACCGACCAGCAGATTGTGCAATTGTTCAAGGAGCAGGGCATCCAGATCGCCCGCCGCACTGTCGCCAAGTACCGGGACCAGCTTGGCATCCTGTCGGCCCGGATGCGCAAGCGGGTATGAGTCGGCCGCCGGTGGCGCCTCACCTCGATGTCAGCATCCTGGTTCCGGCCAAGGATGAAGCCGAAAACCTGCCCGAGTTTCTCCGGCTCTGCCAGGAGTCGCTGGCCAGGGCGTCGTTCAGCTTCGAGGTCGTGGTGGTCAACGATGGCTCCCGGGACGCCACGGCCCAGGTGCTGGAGGAACTGAGCGCCAGCTATCCGTTTCTGCAGGTCGTCACCCATCGGCGCCAGCGCGGCATCGCCGATGCGCTCCGGTCAGCCGGAGACGCCGCCCGCGGCGACATCTTCGTCTTCTATCCCGCCGACCTGCAGTACCTGCCCGAGGATATTCCTGCGCTGGTCGCACCGATTCTGGCCGATGAAGCCGACATCGTCACCGGCACCAAGCAGGGCAAGTACGAAAAGGCCTTTGTCTCCGGGGTCTACAATACGCTGTGCCGCGTGCTGTTCGGAGTGGAGGCCACCGATCTCAACTCGGTCAAGGCCTATCGACGCGAGATCATGCTCGGCGTGCCGCTCAGGCCCGACTGGCATCGCTACATGGTCGTGATTGCCGTGGCCGATGGCTTCCGGCTTGCCTCCCGGCCGGTCCCGCTGTATCCGAGGCGAGCGGGCGTGTCGAAGTTCACCTGGCGCCGGATTCCCGGCGGGGTGCTCGACCTGGTTTCGGTCTGGTTCCAGCTCCGATTCGGACGCAAGCCGATGCTCTTCTTCGGGATGGCCGGAGCCATCCTGTTTGCCATCGGGCTGATCACCGGCGTCATCGCCCTGGTGCTGCGATTTGGCTTCGACTTCGGCTTCCGGCCTTTTCTCAACCTGGTCGAGACGATGGTCATCAGCGGCATTGCGCTGTTCGGCTTCGGCTTCGTCGGGGAGATGATCGCGGGAATGCGCGAGGAGATGATCGAGCTGGCCCGGCAGAACCGGAAGGATTGACGGGCACTACCCGGGTGGGGGTGGCGCCCCCCGAATGCCAGACCTGGTCTCGAACGAACGGCTGGGTCGATTTCGTGAACTAATGGCTGGACTGCGGATCGGCGGCCTCGCTCAGTCGCGGACCAGCCGGATGCCGTAGCGGCCGAGAAAACTGTGCAGCTCCTCAGTCAGTGGATTGCCCCCGCGCGAACGACTCTTGCCCCCCAGGTCGAGCCAGTGGACTCCGGCATTTCGCAGTCCCAATATCTGGGAAGCATCCAGCGCGGATTCGGTCAGCAGGGTATCGCCCCGCCGGATGTCTCCTGGAACACTCCCCTCCGGTCCGATCCACGCCAGCCGCCATTCCGCGCCGCCTCGGCGGTACGATCGGTACGGCGCCGACCGGTCGATACTCACTCCATCGTATTCCACGTAACGCTCGAACTCCGACATCATATCCCGGATCTTGGTCGCGCGCTTTTCGGGTGCCAGCGGCTGCGGCCAGTTTTCCCGGATGACCTTGGCCGGTGATCCGACCGCGAGACTGTTGGGCGGGATCGTGCCCTGGACCAGCGAATTGGCCCCGATGACCGAGCCGTCGCCGATTGTGGTGCCCGGCATCACGAAGATCCGCCAGGGCAGCCAGACGCTGTTGCCCAGCGTCACGTCCTGGTAGGTCACCGGAAATCCATCCAGCACGTTGAGCCATGCGCTGTGGGTAAAGATCAGGCAATGGCCCCCGATGCCGGTGTCATTGCCGATGACCACCGGCTTGGTCGGGTTGATGAAGGCCATCTGCAGCACGATGGTCCGGTCGCCGAGGGCAAAGCGCGATTCCGGCAGCTGTGGCCCGCCGACATACACCTGTTCCCGGATCCGGGCATCCTCACCGATCTCGATCCGTTCACACGCCACATAACTCATGGTGCCGACGCTGGAATGCCGTCCGATCGAGATGTGGCGCCCTGAGACAACCGCCAGGAACCCGATCTCCACCGAATCGCCAAGCGAGACTTCCTGACCGACGACCACCCCGCCGAACGCGATCTTGACTCCCCGCCCGATCTTGTAGCCCAGCCCCACCCGGTAGGTCAGTACCTTGAGCCAGCTCGGCATCCACCCGAACATCAGCAGGTGGCCCCACGGGACCCGCTTCTTGCGAACCAGCATTTCAGACATGATGGGGACCGGGATCGGGAGGCGCCGCGAGTCTAGGGCAGGGCGGCAGGACGGAGTAGATTACCGGGGACACGCGAGCAGCGTCAAGCGGCGTAACTTTTCCGGGACCTCACTTCTGATCCAGCTTCCTTCCAGAGAAGCGAGCGGCACCCCGCGCCAGCGCTTCGGCCTCGAACGGCTGGTGGATTTCTCCCGCCTTCTGCCGGCCTCTCCCTCCCTTGCAGGCATCGTTCGACTCGGTCTCGATCCTCGGGCACCGGCGCCTGATCTCGCCGCGCTGGGACGAGGCGCGGCCGGCTGGGCCGAATCCGGGGACACCATTACAGTGTCTCCGGCATTTCTCGACCTGGTGACTGACATCGTCTCGGCCGACTCCGAGCAGCGCTCCGATCTGCGGGATCGGCACGACCGGGTGCCGCCCCAGGCAAATGCCCTGGTGCGCGCTGGTGGCGAGCGCGGACTCGTACTGCAGTCGATCGCCGGGCGATTGCGGGAAGCCGTCGTCCGCCTGGCGGATGGAAAACCGGTTCGACTGCTGGCGCCCTGGCCGGCAGATCACCGCTGGGCGGTCGGGTTGTCCCACGATCTGGACGTCGTCGCCCTCTGGCCGCTGTTCACGGGGCTGCGCCTTGCCGAGCTGATGCGTCACGGCGCCTTGGCACAGGCTGGGCGTACCTTGGTCGCGGGGCTGGGTGCCGCCTTCAGCGATCCGGTCAGCGGCGCTGTGGCCGGGCTGCTCGGCCAGGAATTCGCGGCCCAGGTGCGGTCCACCTGGTTTGTCCTCTGTGGCACACCCACCCTCTCGACGTTTCGCGACGGAGACCTGACCTACAGCCCCGAGAGCGCCCGTGCCCGGGCCATTTTCGAGCGACTGGCCGCTGCCGGCCATGAGATCGGACTGCACGGCAGCTTTGAGACCAGTCGCCGTCCCGCCGCATTTTCCGAGCAGCGCGCCCGTCTGGCCCGGCTCACCGGTTCCAGTGCTTCCGGCGTTCGTCAGCATTTCGTCAGGCTGCGCCCGGGTACCACCCATGTCAGCATGGCCGAAGCCGGATTTCAGTACGACGCCAGCATGGGTTTCTCCGACCGCAACGGATTCCGGCTTGGGGTCGCGGACGTGGTGCCTGGCTGGAGTGCAGAGAGGCAAGCGGTTGCTGGTCCCGATCTTTTGCCATTCGCCTGGATGGACCGGGCCCTCAGCAAATACCGCGGAGTGGAAGATCCGGCCGTGTGGGTCGCCGACGGGCTCGAACTGGCTGACCACGCCCGAGCCGTCGAAGGGCTGTGGGCCGGGATCTGGCATCCCAATCTCGTCCCCGCGCTCGGCTATCCGGGTGCTCCGGAAGCCAACGCCGAACTGATGAAGCAACTGCGGCGCACCAATCCCTGGGTCGCGACCCATCGTGACCTGGTGACCTGGCGGCGGGCCAGGCGTTCCGCGATGGCGATGGCCATCGATGCCGAGGGCAGGGTATCCGCCGAATCGCGCGGGCCGGTCGTCGCGCCACTGGGACTGGAATCGCCGCTGGCCGAGCCGCGCGAGCCGGTGCTGGCCCGGGCATGAGAGTGCTCTGCGTGGCTCACTCCTATCCCCGATTTGCCTCGGATCCTGTCGGCTCATTCGTGCTGCGACTCGCGGTGGCGCTCAAGGCCCAGGGGGTCGAGACCATGACGCTGGCGCCGGCGGCGGCAGGACTGTTGGCGGACGAATCCTACGAGGGAATTCCGGTCCATCGGTATCACTACGCGCCGCGCAGCTGGGAAACTCTCGCCTATACCGGCACCATGGCGGACCAGGTTCGGGGCGGATGGCGTGCCAAGGCGGCGCTACTGGGACTTATCTGGTCCACCCGATCGGCGATCCGTACTGCCATTCATGATTTCAAGCCGGACGTGGTGCATGCCCACTGGTGGTTTCCCGGTGGCTTGTCCGCCACCTATGCCTTCGGTCCCGGTAGCCCCCCGCTGGTCGTGACATCACACGGCTCTGATCTGGTGGTCGCAGCTCGGACTGCCCTGGGCGCGCGATTGTACCGGAGAGTGGCACGGCGGGCGGCCGTCTATACGGTGGTCTCTTCCTGGCTTGGCGAACAGGCAGCGGCACTGGCTCCCGGGCTCGCGCCAGTGGTGGCTCCAATGCCGGTGGCCGGTGCTCTGTTTCAGCCTGGCGGGACGCGGGCCCGCGATCAACTGTTGTTCGTCGGCAAGCTCAACCGGCAAAAGGGATTCAGCTTCCTGCTGCGGGCGCTGGCCGCCATGCACCACCGACCGATGGTGGATGTGGTGGTCGGGGTCGGTAGCGAGCGGCAGGAGGCGGAGGTCGAGGCCCGCGGGCTCGGGGTGGCGGATCAGCTCCGCTGGCATCCACTGCTCGAGCAGGGCGCCCTGGCCGATCTCTACCGCGGCTGCACGGCGCTGATCATGCCCGCGGTGGATGAAGGACTGGGCATGGTGGCAGCCGAAGCCATGCTTTGTGACATGCCGGTGATTGCCTTTGCATCGGGTGGCCTGACCGACGTCGTGGTCCCCGATCGGACCGGTTTCCTGGTGCCGGCAGGGGATGTGCCCGCCCTGGCCCAGTCGATCGACCGGTTGCTCGACCTCCCCGATCAGGGCGCCGAGTTGGGCAGGGCAGGGCGGGTGTCGGCGCTCGGCCGGTTCAGTCCGGAAGCTGCGGCCAGGGTCTATGCGGATCTGTATCGCGCGGCTTGTCCCGCCCCGCTTGCGGGGTGATCTTTGGGCGTGCTGACCCACCCCTTCCCGCGCTCACCTTCCGCCCTGCGATGAACGATCGAATAGCCCCGGCCTCCAAGGAACTCGAGGAGTTCTATCGTGCCCGGTCGGCCTGGCGGAGCCGCGGCGAGGAGCGGATGCGGTTTGCCAGCGTCTCGGCGCTGGCCCGGATTCCGGCCGGTGCGGCGGTGCTCGATATTGGCTGCCGCGATGGTGGGTTGCGGGCCTTCTTGCCTGCGGGCATCAAATACCAGGGTGTCGATATCACCCCGGAGTTCGCCGCGCCCGACATCCTGATCCAGGACATATCGAAGGGGCTGCCGTTCGCCGACGGACAGTTCGATGCCGTCTTCGCCATCGAAGTCATCGAGCATGTCCCCAACCCGTTCGGTGCCCTTACCGAGATTTATCGGGTGCTTCGGCCAGGTGGGGTGCTGACACTTTCGGTGCCGAATCCGTTTCATCTCAAGGAACTGATCTGGAACCTGTTCCGGATTCCGGATCATCAGGGACACATCTACGGCTGGACTCGCCAGAACATGACCAAGCTGGGAGAGATGAACGGGTTCCGGCTCGATGGAACCCGTGGCACCTATTTTCATCCTCCGATTCCCATGCCGCTCCCTCTGCTGGCCCGATCGGTGATCTACCGCTTCGTCAAGCCTTGACGGCACCGGCCCGGTCGCGCGCCACCTGGTGGTGGATCGCGCAGAGCGTCGTCCTGCTGGTCGTGGCGGCACTGGTCTGGCGCGCGCTCAGCCACAACTGGACCGAATTCCGCAGCGCACAGTTTGCCATCGACCTTGAGCCGGCCTGGCTGGCCCTCTCGGTGGCGCTGGTTGGGCTCACCTACCTCGTGCTCATCGAATCGTGGCGCCGCCTTCTCACCGGATGGGGTCAGTCGCTGCGCCTGGGATCGGCGGCCCGGATCTGGTTCCTCTCCAATCTGGGCCGGTATGTTCCCGGCAAGGTGTGGAGTGTCGCGGGCATGGTGGTGCTGGCCCAGCGTGAAGGCGTGGAGCCCTGGGCGGCCACCGCGGCCGCCGTGGCGGTTCAGGCCATCGGAATCGGGACGGCGGTGGCCGTGGTGGCCACCGCCACACCGGGAGCGGAGTCGGCCGTGCGTCTGGCAATTGCGGCGGCACTGGCCCTCGGAACCATCGCCGTGCTGGCGTGGGAATTCACTACCCGTCAGATCCGCCTCCGGGTACCACGGTTCGAGGAATTGCGACCCATTCCGCTGGCGGTCCTGCTGACCAGTACCGGACTCACCCTGCTGGGGTGGTTGCTGTATGGCGCTTCGTTCTGGGCGCTGGCCCGTGGACTGGGCATTCAGGCGCTGACGCTGCCGATTGCCGCGGCCACCTTTGCGCTGGGGTATATCCTCGGGCTGCTGGCGCTGTTCGCACCCGGTGGTGTCGGTGTCCGGGAGTTCACCCTGATCGCACTCCTGACCCCGGCGCTGGGTGCCGGCGCAGCCATAGGGCTGAGCGTGGCCTCCCGCCTCCAATTGACCCTCACGGAAGCCGCCGCCGGCGTGGCCGCCCTGATGGCCAGCCGTTCCACTCGAGGAGAGGTGCAGTGACCCATCCGTCCGAGACCGCCTCAACCGCTCCGTGGCAACCAGCCCGGCCGACCCTGCTGGCTCTCGTCTTCCTCTCAGTGTGGGTGGTCATCCTGTCGCTGCCGATGTTGTCGGGGCAGTGGCTGGCCGGACCGTGGAGCGATCAGTATTCCGCTGGCTACGCCTTCCGGACCTGGGGGGCGGCCGAGTGGCACCGCACCGGTCACGTAGCGCTGTGGAATCCAACCCTGCTCGGCGGTCTTCCATTCCTCGGCGCCATGCACGGTGACGTGTTTTATCCGACCTCCTTCCTGCGCCTGATCTGGCCCATGCCGCCAGTGATGAATTTCGGTTTCTTCATTCACTACATCCTGGCGGGGTTGTTTGTCTACTGGCTGCTGCGCCGGCTGGCACTCAGCTGGGCTGCCTCAGTTGCAGGCGGACTGGCCTATCAGCTCACCGGATTGATCGGGTCCTATCCATCACCGGGGCATGACGGCAAGCTGTTCGCCTCGACGGCGCTGCCGCTGCTGATGCTCGGCCTGGTCATCGGCATGCGCGAACGGAAGCTGCACGGGTACGCAATCGTGGCCGCCGCCGTCGGGTGCGCGCTGCTGGGACATCCGCAGGTCGGCTACTACGCGCTGATTGCCGGCGGACTGTTTGCCCTCTACCTGGTGGCGGACGATCCGGCCGGGCGCACCGTGGTCGCGATGCTGCCGGCCCTCGGGGCCGCCCTGGCCGCGGTGCTCGTCGGGATCGGCACCACCATGATCCAGATGATGCCGCTGTTTGCCTACGCGCCCTTTTCGCTGCGCTGCAAGGATTGCTCGATCGGTTTTGACTGGGCCACGACCTACGGAATTCCCTGGCCCCACGTGCCCGAATTCATCCTGTCCAACTTCGTCGGCAACCGGGAGACCTACTGGGGCACCAACGGCCTCAAGCTCCACTCCGAATACCTCGGCCTCCCGGTGGTGGCCCTCGCCATCCTCGGGGCGGGCGCGGCCCGGGGAAAGCTCAAGTACTGGCTGGGAGGTATCGGGTTCCTGTTTCTCATCGTCGCATTGGCCTCCTCCACGCCACTGTATCAGGTCTGGTGGAAGCTGGTGCCGTACGCCGGGCAGATCCGGGCGCCCGGCATGGCGTTCTTCGTCGTCACCCTGGTGGTGGCCAGCTTCGCCGCGTTCGGGGTCGAGCGGCTGGAGCGGCGCCAGGTCCGTCTGGCCCCGCTGGTCTGGATGATCGCCGGAGGGGTTGCCGTGCTGCTGGCCGCAACCGGCGTGATCGGCAGCATTGCGCTGGCATGGGCCACCGCGCTCGAGGCCAGTACCGGACGGCAGCTCGCCAATCAGGCCGCCGCGGGGCAGGGCCAGATTCTTCGGGGCGCGCTGGCGAGCGGGCTGGCGCTGCTGGCGCTCGGAGCCCTGGCCTGGGCGTACCTGAGTGGCCGGGTCAAACCGGCAATGCTGGCCGCTGGCATTGCGCTGCTCGTCGGCGCCGACCTGTACAACAACGATCGCAGCTTCTGGGTCTACAGCCACGCCGATCGCGAACTGTTCCGGCTCGACAGCGTCACCACCAGGCTCAAGGCGCTGCCCAAGCCATATCATCTGCTCGAGGGCGGAGTGTATCCGACCGACCTCCTGATGGCCTTCGACATCGAGAACCTGTTCGGCCAGCATGGCAACGAACTGCAGGCTTTCGATCAGCTCTGGGGCGGTCGCAGCGGCCGATACACCAACGAAGGTTCGACCACTCTCTGGCAGCTCTGGGGGCTCAATTATGTGGTGCTGCCAACCACGGCTGGTGCGCCCGACAGCCTGCCGGGATTCCGGATAGTGGCACGGGGCACTCCGACCTCGGCGGGGGTACCAGCCACGATCTTCGAACGCACAGTTCCGATGCCCTATGCCCGCGTGGTGCCCGGGGCCGTCAAGCTGGGGCAGGATGCCGCCATCAAGGCACTGGTCGGCGCCAAGCCGTTCTACGACCAGCTGGTGCTGCTCGACTCGGCGTCGGCGCTCAATCCGCCGGCCTTGAAGGACCTGCCGGCGCCGCTGGGGGTTCAGGCCAAAGTGACGCGCTACGAGACTGGCAGGATGAGTATCTCCCTCGATCCCGCCCCGGCCTCGTCCGGATACCTGGTGGTGGCAGAGAACTATTATCCTGACTGGATCGCGACGGTGGACGGCCACCCGGTCAAGGTCGAGCGGGGTAACGTCACCATGATCACGGTGCCGGTCGCGGCCGGAGCCCGGACGGTCGAGCTCCACGTGGAGAGTCTCGCCTTTGAGCGCGGGAAGCTGATATCGATCGTCAGTCTGCTCCTGGTAATGCTGGGATTGATCGTACCCCCCCTGATGGAGCGGAGGCAGCGTGTCTGAGCGGGTCCTTGTCATTGTCCCGACCTACAACGAGGCGATGAATCTGCCCCAGATCGTCCCCGCAATTCTGGCGGAGGATCCCCGGATCGAAATTCTCGTGGTGGACGACAACAGTCCTGACGGAACCGGGCGCCTGGCCGATGAAATGGCTCGAACCCAGCCCCGGATTCATTGCCTCCACCGGGAGGCCAAGCAGGGACTGGGACGGGCCTACATCGCCGGGTTCCGCTGGGCCCTGGAGCAGAACTTCGACCTGATCTTCGAGATGGACGCCGATTTTTCCCACGACCCTGCGTTCCTGCCCAGGTTCCTCGCCGCGGCGGCCGACCACGACCTGGTCCTTGGCTCCCGGTACAAGACCGGCGTGAACGTGGTCAACTGGCCGGTGTCCCGGCTCCTGCTGTCTCTGGGGGCCAATGCCTATGCCCGCTGGATCACCGGTCTGCCGTTGACCGACAGTACTGGCGGGTTCAAGTGCTTTCGCCGGGAGGTTCTGGCGGGACTCGACCTCGATGCGGTCCGATCCGGCGGGTATGCCTTCCAGATCGAGATGAGCTTCAGGGCCTGGAAGAAGGGATTCAGAATCGTGGAAATACCGATCATCTTCCATGATCGGGTCGAGGGCCAGAGCAAGATGAACAAGCGGATCGTCCGCGAAGCGGTCTGGATGGTCTGGTGGCTCAGGCTGCAGGCGCTGCTCGGCAAGATGAAATGACCGGCCCGGGACGCTGGTGACGGATGGGCCGCACCCCTTTCTACAAGATGTCCGGCTCCGGCAATGATTTCATCATGCTGGATGGCCGCCAGAGCCCTCTGGCCCACTGGAGCGCCGGGCGGATCCGGGCCGTGTGTGACCGCCGGTTGGGGGTCGGCGCGGATGGTCTGGTCATTCTGGTCAGTGAGGGCGCCGATGTGGTCCGGATGCACTTCTGGAACTGCGACGGCTCCCCGGCCGACATGTGCGGCAATGCCGCGCTCTGCACCACTCGATTGGCAGCCACTCTCGGACTGGGTCAGCCTGAAGGAATGACCCTGGTGACCGGGGCAGGCCGGTTCAGGACCAGGACCGAAGCCGGACCGGACCAGGCGGCGCTCAACCTTCCGCCAGTCCAGCTTCCCACCGAGGTCCCTGGGATCAGCCTCGCGGCCGGTGAGCGGTCTTTGCACCTGTGCACCGTCGGAGTGCCACACCTGGTGGTTGAGGTCGAGGATCTTGAGGGGTTCGACCTGATAGCCCGGGGACGGGATTTGAGACATCACCCGGCGCTCGGTCCGGCCGGCGCCAATGCCAATTTTGTGGCGCTGCCGGCCGATGACGGTCCAATCGGAATCCGGACCTACGAACGGGGAGTGGAGGGCGAAACCCTGGCCTGCGGTACCGGCACCGTCGCCGCCGGAATCGTATTAGCCATGGCCGGCCGCCGGTCGCTGCCCGCCGAGTTCAGGACCCGAAGCGGACGCCCATTGAGGGTCGCGGCCCGGCTCACTGAGCTTCAGGCGGTTGATTTGTGGCTAGGCGGGGAAGGTCGCTTGGTCTTTCAAGGCGAGCTGCCGAGCTAGACCCATGTGGGTGGCGGTCCAGCCATCTTTGGCTGATTAGACCGAAAAGCGGTCAGCGACCGCTCGGGGGCAGGAGTTATCCAGATTATTCCACATCAATCGTCCATGTTACTTAACATAATACATATTATACGACATAACACTGCCGCGACAGAGAACCTCGAGTACCGACAGAACTCTCCCTGCTACCCAATTCAAGGACAAGAAAAAGGTCCGAACCAGAGGTCCGGACCAGGCACTATTGGAAGCCTGACGCAACAACGATTAGAGCTTGCCGCCCGTCAGTTCGGCCAGCCGGACGAGCGCCTCGGTGCCGGCCGGCTGATCCTTGTACTGCGTCGTGATCTGACGATACGCCTTGATCGCGTCATCCTTCTTGCCGGCGTTGGTCAAGGCCCGACCGGCCTCCAGCAGATAGTCAGCCTTCAGCATCGGCAGGTCCGCCGCGCTGGCCGCCGCCAGAAACGCCGTGCCGGCTTCGGCCGGCTTCCGGGTGTTTTCCAGCGCCGTGCCAAGCATGGCCTGCGAAGGCGCGAGGTACTTGGGTGCCGGGTTGGTCTTGATGAATTCGCGCAGGCCGTTGACGGCCAGCTCGGATTGCTGATTCACCAGCCGGACCTGGTTGAGCGCCATGGTGGCTTCAGCCGCGGCATCGGTACCGCCATATGCCGTGATGACCCGCTGCAGCTGGCTGGCGGCCAGCGGCAGGTTCCCTGCCTCAGCCGATCCTCGGGCCTCATCCAGCGCCCGCATGGCAAATTCCTGCTTCCGCTTTCCCCCCCAGACGACCAGTGCGGCAACGGCCAGAATCACGAGGAGAGAGCCGCCCAGCGCGAGGTATCGGTTGCGCTCCACGGCGAGCCATTGTCCGAGTGCGCTGCTACCGCCTGGAGCGGGTGGCATCGGAGCGGCGGACGGAGAAGCGACGGGCGCGGTTGGCGTCATGCTGGTCATGATCTCACGAACTGAAGTGGGCGTCAGGTCTTTCGCTAGCCAGAGGGACGGCGGGTCAGTGCCCCCGAGACGATTCGAACGTCCGGCCAACGGTTTAGGAAACCGCTGCTCTATCCAGCTGAGCTACGGGGGCGGGTCTCCAAACGCGGAAGTATAGCGTCTGGCGGGACTTGAGAGAAGTGCGGAGGGGTCAGTCCAGCCTGAGGATGGCGCAGGCTGGCGCCCCTTCCAGTTTGGCCCGGCCGGGCAGGAATCCCAGCTCGATGAGGAAGGACCAGCCGATCAGTTCACCGCCCAGCGCACGGACCAGCCGTCCTGCGGCCTGGGCGGTCCCGCCAGTGGCGAGAACGTCATCCACGACCAGTACTCTGGTCCCCCCAGGACACGCATCCCGGTGAGCTTCCAGCGCGTCCGTCCCGTACTCCAAGTCGTAGCTTTCCTGGACTCGTTCCCACGGCAGCTTCCCCGGTTTTCTTGCCGGAATGAACCCGACCCCAAGTGCGTGTGCCGCTGCGGCCCCAAAGATAAAGCCGCGGGCCTCGATGCCTAGAATGTGGGTAACTCCGGTATCCCGGTACGGAGCGACCATGGCATCGATCACAGCTCCAAACAGCCCGCCGTCAGCCAGGATCGGGGTGATATCCTGAAAAATTATCCCTGGTTTTGGGTAGTCAGGGATGGCTCGGAGCTGTTGTCTAACTCGGGTGACCAGGTCGCTGTTCATTGAGATAACAACATTTCGTGTGAATTATCTAACTAGATGATATTAAACGAATTATACATTGTCACATCAACCAATATATCAGCATTTTCCACATTGGTGACCGCAGCCGACCGTGGTCCAATCTGGACCGCTCTCAGGAGCTGCTCCATTGAGACCGGATCTCCCTCGGCGACGACCTCAACCCTCCCATCATCGAGATTGCGAACCATCCCTACAATCCCAAGGCCGGAAGCCTCCCTTGCCACAAACGCCCGAAAACCGACCCCCTGCACCATACCGGTTACCAGCCACCTGACCCGGTTCATTCCGCGCGGCTGCGCCGGGTTCTGGACCGATACCAGACGGCATAACCAACCAGAAGCACGATAACGGCCGGCAGCACCCGGTAGACCACCCAATGATGCGCCTCGGCGGTGTATGCCTGCTGAGCCGAGTTCCCTCTCCCATCGGTGCCCTTCCCGACCAGCCAGCCAATGTAGACCAGGACTGCACACCAGGCTCCGGCCCCCAGCCCGGTGAACAGAGCAAAACGGGGCAGCTTCATCCGGGCCAGTCCGGCCGGAATCGAAATCAGGTGTCTGACCACAGGTACCAGCCGCCCGAGCAGGGTTCCAATTTCCCCGTGCCGCCCGAAAAACCGCTCGGCCTTGTCGAGCGAGGCATTGGAGATCAGGACATACTTGCCGAACCGGCGGAGGAACGGTTCACCCAGCCAGATCGCCAGCCCGTAGTTCAACAGGGCACCCAGGATGCTCCCGACCGTGCCGGCCAGGACGGCAAGGACGGGGTCCATCTGCCCCTTGGCAGCGAGGTACCCGGCCGGTGGCATGACCAGCTCGCTGGGCAAGGGCAGGATGCTGGATTCGATGGCCATCAGGATTACCAGGCCGGGATATCCGAGAGTGGAGATCGTGTCGATCAGCCACTGGAACAGGGAGTGCAGCATCAGGCCGATCCTTCGAATCCGAAATGACCCAGCAGCGGCACGAATCGCACCTCGCCCTGGGAGAGGTGCGCGAAGCTGCCGCCTTCGCGGCGGATCACGGTGAGCCGCTGGTTTTCCCGATCGCCGAGCGGAATGATCAGCCGGCCGCCCTCGGACAGCTGATCGAGCAGTGGCTCGGGCGCTTGCGGTGAGGCGGCCGAGACCAGGATGACATCGTACGGGGCGTAGGGCCGCCAGCCCAGGGTGCCGTCGCCCACCATCACGGATGCGCCCCGAATCCCGGCCAGATCGAGCGCGGCCCGCGCTTCCTTGGCCAGCAGCGCAATCCGCTCGACGCTGAAGACGCTGGCCGCCACCAGGGAGAGCAATGCGGTCTGGTAGCCCGAGCCGGTCCCGATCTCGAGGACCTTCTCCCGGCCGGTGAGTTCGGCCAGTTCGAGAGATCGAGCCTGCACCCACGGTTGCGAGATGGTCTGGCCGCTGGCGATCGGCAGGGCCGAATCCTCGTAGGCCCGGTGCCTGACGCTGGCCGGAACGAAGAGATGCCGGGGCACCTGGGCCACGGCATTGAGCACAGCGAGGTCCTTGATTCCCTTCGCCTGGAGTTCCGCCACCAGGCGAGCGCGGTATCCGCCGTAGCTGTCCCCCTGCCCTACCCCTCGAGCGACCATGTCCGCACCGTGTCCAGCAGGTCGTAGTTGGTGAGATCGAGGTGGAGCGGCGTCACCGAGATGTAGCCCTGCGCCACGCTGTGGTGGTCGGTGTCCTCGCCGCCGGTGTAGTGAATCGTTCCGCCGCCGATCCAGAAGATTTCATGACCCCAGGGATCGCGCATCCGGGCCAGTGACTCCTTGTAGTATCGGCTGCCGAGCGGCACCACCCGGAGCCCCCGGACGTCCTGGGCAGGGATCGCGGGCAGATTGATGTTGAGCAGGGTATGACGGGGAAAATCCGGCACCCGGGTAATCCGGCCGATCAAGTCCGTGAGCAGCGGTTTGTAGGACCGCATTGTCTCGACGTCCGACGAACTGCCGGTAAACGAGATGCCTACGCCTGGCACTCCCAGCGCGACCGCTTCCATGGCCACCGCGATGGTGCCGGAGTACAGCACGTCCTCGCCCATGTTGGGGCCGTGGTTGACGCCGGAGAAGACGAAATCGGGTCGTTCCGGCAGCAGCGCCTCGAGCGCCAGCATCACGCAGTCGGTAGGGGTGCCATCGACCTGCCAGGCCCCGTCCGCCCGGCGCACCGGCCTCAGCGGACGGTGCATGGTGAGGGAATGCGAGGTGCCGGACTGCTCGCGATCGGGCGCCACGATCGTGACGCGACCAAATGGGGCGCAGGCTTCGGCCAGCAGGGCGAGACCCGGGGCCAGGATCCCGTCGTCGTTACTGACCAGTATGTTCATTGGGGCGAGAAGATAGCCCGCTCTTCCCTGCTTGGGCAGCGGTGGGCAGCGCGGAGAGGCAACGACTACTTGGGATTGGGCTCGCGGTCGGGGCGGAGCGCTGGTGACTTCCCTTCCAGCACCCGGGCCAGTTCCTCGAGTTCCTGCCGCAGATCCTGGATGGTCTCGGTTTCCAGGGCCCGGTGCGCGGCAATCCGCAGCTCACCGGTTCGCCGGTAATGTTCGATCCGGGTCCGGGCTCCTTCGATGGTGAACTTCTCGGTGTACAGCAGGTGCTTCACGAACATGATCAGTTCGACTTCACGGCTCTTGTACACCCGGTTGCCGGAGCGGTTCTTGGCCGGGTTGAGAAACCGGAACTGGCTCTCCCAGTACCGCAGCACGTGCGGCTTGAGATCGGTGAGGGCACAGACCTCCCCGATCGAGAAAAACTCCTGCACCGGCCTGGGCATCGTCACCGCCACTGCTCCATCTTGGGGGCTCGCTCCATGAGGTCCTTGACCGCATCCATTGGCGACTTGCCGGCAAACAGGATCTGATAGACCTGGTGACAGATCGGCAACTCGACGCCGAATCGTTCGGCCAGTTTCACAGCCGACTCGGCGGTCGTCACGCCCTCCGCCACGCTCCGGTGCTGCGCGGTGTAGGCCTTGAGCGTCTGGCCCCCCGCCAGCGCCACGCCCAGTGCCCGGTTGCGGCTCAGCAGCCCAGTGGTGGTCAGCACCAGATCCCCGATTCCGGCCAGACCGGCAAATGTCAGGGGATCTGCGCCCATTGCCACGCCAAGTCGGGTGATCTCGGCGAGTCCGCGGGTGATCAGCGCAGCCTGCGGGTTGTAGCCGAGGCCGAGTCCGTCCAGGATCCCCGCCGCGATCGCGATGACATTCTTCAGCGCTCCCCCCAGCTCAACGCCGACCAGGTCACGATTCCAGTACACCCGGAACTGTGGGGTTGAGAACACCCGCTGCGCCTGCTGAGCTGCGGCCTCGTCGATCGAGGCCGCTACCACTGCGGTTGGCTGGCGCCGGTAGACTTCCAGCGCGAAGCTGGGTCCTGAAAGCGCGACAACCCTGGCGCCGGGAACCGACTCGCCGATCACCTGCGAGGTCAGCTTGAGCGAACCAGGCTCGAGCCCCTTGGTGGCGCTGACCCACAGTGCCTCCGACCCTTGGCCGCCCGTGCCCCGCAGCACGACCTGACGCACCACATGACTCGGTGCGGCGCACAGGATCACGTCGGCTCCAGCGAGCGCCGCCACGGGATCGGCAGTAGCGGTCAGCCCACCATCCAGCGGGCACTCCGGCAGAAAAACAGGATTCTCGTGCCGATCATTGATGGCGCTGACGACATCAGGTTCATGCGCCCAGATCCTGACCTCGTGCCCCTGACGCGCCAGCAGGTCGGCGAGCGTCGTTCCCCAGCTGCCGGCGCCAAGGACCCCAACCCGGGTCACTGCGCCGGCGGCGATGCCGCTGCCCCCCGCCCGACGCGGTTCTCGGTGCCGGCAACCAGCCGTCTGATGTTGGCCCGGTGTTTCCAGATGATGAATCCGGCTATGGCCACATCGAATATCAGTCGCACGGGCTCAATGGCAGCCCGATGGAACAGCCAGTCCGCCACCGGAAAAAGCCCGGCCGCGAAGATCGATCCCAGCGACACATACCCACTCATCCGCACCACGATGGCCCACACCAGCAGCACCGCAGGCAGAGCCAGGGGTGACAGCCCGAGGATGACCCCGGCGGCCGTGGCCACCCCCTTCCCTCCCGCGAATCGTACGAAGACCGAGAAGACATGACCGAGGATGGCGGTGGCCCCGCACATCAACGCGAAGTACCGCACCTCCGGGGCCTGGGCACCAAATACGACGACCGGAATGAATCCCTTGGCCGCATCAAACAGCCCGACTGGGACTGCGTATTTCCATCCCATCACCCGATACAGATTGGTGGCACCGAGGTTCTTGCTGCCGTAGTCGCGCAGGTCGATTCCGCGTGCCAGCCGTCCCACCAGATAGCTGGTGGGTATGGCACCGAGCAGGTAGGACGCCAGGAGCCAGGCCAGAGCCATCGACGGACTAGTGACGGCCACTGCCCCGGCGGGCAAACTTGAGCCGCAGCGGGCTGCCAAGGAACGGCCATTCCTGCCGAAAGCCATGGCCGAGATAGCGCTGGTACGACTCAGGCACATCGTCCGGCCGGTTACAGATCACCGCGATCGTCGGTGGAGCGACTCCGACCTGCGACGCGAAGAGCAACTTGACCTCCTCGCCGGGCTGCTGCGGTGGTGCGCTGCGCTGAATCAGGGCCTCGAGAATCTTGTTCACCTCGGACGTACCGATCCGCTGCTGCCGGGCCTCGGCGACCTCGAGGATGAGATCTTTCAACTGGCTGACCCGCTGCCCGCTGGATGCCGAGGTGTAGAGGAAAGGCACGTAGGCCAGGAAGGGCGCCTTCTCGATGAGCTCGTCCTGCCCTCTCCGGGCGGTGTTGGCGTCCTTTTCCTCGATCAAGTCCCACTTGTTGACCACGATGATCAGTCCGCAGCCGTGATCCCACGCCTCGGTCGCAATCCGCAGATCCTGATTGTGCATCCCGAGCTTGGCATCGACCACCAGAACGCAAACCTGGGCCCGCTCGATCGCCCGTCTGGTTCTGAGCGTGCTGTAGAACTCAACATCATCTTCTACTTTAGATCGCCTGCGTAAACCCGCAGTATCAATGAAGTTGAGTGTCTTCCCGTGATATCGCAAGGGGGAGTCGATCGCGTCACGAGTGGTGCCCGCCTCCGGTGCGACCACATGACGATCCTCGCCCAGCAGCCGGTTGATCAGCGAGCTCTTGCCGGCGTTCGGGCGACCTACCACCGCAACCTGGACGGTCTCCTCGTCCTCGGCGTCGGTCCGCTCCGGCAGCCGCTGGATGATCGCATCCAGGAGGTCGCCGCTGGCCTTGCCGACCTGGGCCGAGACCGGCAGCGGATCGCCGAGGCCAAGGGCGTAGAAGGCGAGCTGGCCGGAGGTATCGGGGAGGTCATCCAGCTTGTTCACGGCGATGAGTACCGGACGCCCGGACTTGCGAAGCCGGGCTGCAATTTCCGAATCCACCGGGTTGAGCCCGTCCTTGCCATCGACCACCAGGACCACGAGATCCGATTCGTCCAGCGCCAGTTCCACCTGATGCCGGATGGCGCGATCCATCGACGCATCCGAGTGCGGCACCAGCCCGCCGGTGTCGATCAGCCAGAACCGTCGGCCGCCCCATTCGGCGTTGCCGAAATTGCGGTCCCTGGTCGTGCCCGCCTCGGCGGACACGATGGCTTTCCGTCCGCCGATCAGCCGGTTGAATAGCGTCGATTTCCCGACATTGGGGCGCCCGACGATCGCCACTGTGGGTTGACTCATGAGTGGTTCCGATCCAGAAGGGCGTCCACGAAATCGTAGGACGGCAGCACCGGGACCCTGACGCTGGCCCGGAGGACGCTGAGTGACAAATCGTCCATGAACAATCCGTCGTCATTGAGCGACTCGCGCGGCAGCAGCGCGAGATCGAGGTCGGTCCGTCCTGCGAGCGCCGCCTGAAATGCCAGGCCGGGCACCAGTCCCGCACAGGTGACCGAAGGGCCGAACAGCGTGTTGGTCACCGGAATCAGTTCGAAGTGGGCTCCGGTCAACCTGGCGAGCGGGGCCACCACCTGTGGCAGCAGGAGTGCCATCGAGGTGCCGGTCAGCACCCCGATACGCAATCCGGCCATGGATGGCAGGCTCGATGCCTCCTCCCGAATCCGTTCCTGGAGGAAGCGCACCGAGCCGACCCCGTTTTCCACCTGTTGAAAGCCGTCGTACTGTTCGGCCGCCGGCAGTTCGACATCGGCCCGGAGATACAGCTCGTCGGCACCGAAGGCCCAGGTGCTGCCGCGCTCACGCCGGGCCCGGTCGGCAAACTCGGCAAGGATCTTCAGCGCCGAGCGGCATTCTTCACGGGTGGGCTCCCGGACCAGGGAATGCTTGCTGAATTCGGTGAGACCCACCGGCACCACCGAGACGTTGAGGACCGATGGCCCAAACTGGTAGAGATCCGACAGCGTCTGATGCAGGACCGGTCCGTCGTTCACCCCGGGAGACATCACGATCTGGGTGTGAAACACGATGCCCCGTGCCGCGAAGAGGCGCAGCTGCTCGAGAATGTCCGGCGCCAGCGGATTGCGGAGCAGGTAGCGGCGTACGCCAGGGTCGGTGGCGTGCACCGAGACGTAGAGCGGCGACAACCGATATTCGAGAATCCGTTCGACGTCCCACGGCTTCAGATTGGTGAGGGTGGCAAAATTGCCGTACTTGAAGGACAGCCGGTAGTCATCGTCCCTGATGTACAGGGTCTCGCGCAGTCCCTGCGGCAGCCCGTCGACGAAGCAGAAATCGCAGCGGTTGGCGCAGCGGCGGATCCGCGGCGGGTCGAGCGACACACCCATGGGCAGGTCCGCTGGCCGCTCGATATCGAACTCGATCTCTTCGCCATCGGGCTGACGGACATGCAGGAGGAACTGGTCATCGGCGGTGAGGAATTCCCAGTCGAGAAAGTCCTCCAGCTCACGCCCATTGACCGTAATGAGCTCGGTCCCCACCTGGAGACCGAGCTCATCAGCCACCGTCCCCGGATGGACGGCGGAAACCCTGATCACGAGGGACTCTCGACCCGCCGCCCGCTCAGCTCGCCTTGTGGCTGAGCGACCAGACGTAGGCGGCCACCAGCTTGACCTCATCATCGGAGATGCTCGAGCCGCCGCGAGGGGGCATGATGTTGCCGCTCTTCGACTCTTCCTTCGTCACCCCGGTCATCACCTGCTTGACGATTTCCTCATAGCTGCCCTTGCTGTGCAGCCACTGGTCGTCGGTCAGGTTGGGCCCGACGGCGCCCTTGGCATCATTGCCGTGGCAGGCAAAGCACAGACCCGAGCCGTGAAAGATCTCATCGCCCTTGGCAATCGACTCCTTCGTCACTCCGGCTGGGAGCGCCTGCGCTGCCAGGGGTGAGCCACCGGCCAGACACAGCGCCAGCACCAGCCACCCGCCCTGAATTCGATTACGCATTGCCGTCTCCTTGGGATCTGAGCTGTTACTCGTACCGATAAAAATTCCCCGCAGATCGACCCGTACGCGGGCACTCCAACACGGCGGAAGTTACTGCCATTTCAGCGTTTGCACAACCCAGCCCAGAGATTACATGAGGTCACCTCATGGGGCACATTGGCCACGATTTCAGGCCTGCCCCGACCTGACGGCCAGACGAAAACCCTGCCGATCGAAATCGACAGGGCTGATGGAAGAGCGGGCGACCGGGCTCGAACCGGCGACGTCCAGCTTGGGAAGCTGGCATTCTACCAACTGAATTACGCCCGCAAGCGGGGCAGAATGTGCCCTCCAGTCTGCCCCTAAGTCAACAGCTACTTCCGATGATACCGCCAGGTCGTGATGCCCTTGGCCGAGGCCGAGAGCTGAATCGGGCTGCTCTGGCCCGGGGTCAAGGCCGGGATGGTGGCCTCCTTGCTGGCGAGGACCGCGCCCGAGGCATCGAGGAAGTCGAATACAATCCCGACCGGCGCCGGCTTGAGCGTCTTGCCAGCCGCGTCCTTCGGGTCACGCCCAGTGGCCGTCCCGGTCAGGGTCGCGTTCTCACCAGGTGTGAAGTCAGTGACGTCGATGGCGACGGGCCAGCCCACCAGGTCGGTGGCCAGTTTCGTGAGGTCGGCCTGGTTCTTGGTCAACTGGAACCCGGCCACGGCAAGGCTGACATATTTGTCGTTCAACGGCTCCAGCGACATCATGACCTTCGAGGTGGCGGTCAGGCCGGGACCGTCCTTCAGGGCCAGCTGCGCGTTGGCTCGGTTGTACAGCGCCTCGCGCTGGAAGGGCAGCGACTGGAGTACCGTGGCGAAAGCCGCATCGGCACCCTTGTAGTCCTTGGCGTTGAACTGCACGACGCCAACCTGGAATACCGAGTCGAGCGGATTCTTGGTCGCACCGCCGGCGGTCAGGCCGATCGAGCTCATGATGGCCTGGGCACTGTCCGCCATTCCGGCGCCCTGAAATGCCTGGGCCAATCCCTTCTTGCCGTCCGCATCCTCGGGGTTCTGGGAAACGTAGGCATGAAAGGTCGCGATGGCCGCCGGCCACTGCTTGGCACCGATCTGCATGACCCCGGCGTTGTACAGCGACTGATTGTGCATGCTGACCGCGGACGTGTCGGTCTTGCTGTACGGAGCCGCGGCTGCGGCCTCGAAGTAGTGCAAGGCGCTGTCATTCTGCTGAGTCTGGCCGAACAGGGCGGCCATATTCAGGTATGCCAGCGGCGAGTCGCTATACACCTTGTTGGCGGCGCGGTAAAACAGCAGGGCCGTCGGGTTGTCGCCCGCCTTCTGCTTGTCATTGGCAAGCCCAAGCAGGCGGAACCAGACCAGCTGACGGCTGGTGTCGAGGTCGCTCTTGCAGCCCGGCGCCAGTCCGACCGCCTTCGTGTAGGCGCTGTCCGCGCCGGTGAGATCCCCCAGCGCCATGTCCGCCTTGCCCAGCCAGTACCAGCTGGTGGCGAGCTTGCCCTGCCCCGCCACGATGGCATCGGTCAGGTTGGTCTGGGCGTTGCGAAGAATGCGATTGCGGTTTCCCGAATCGGACTGGCTCATGGCAGTCTTGTAGTAGGTCTTGCCACTGCTGACCCTGAAGTCTCCGCCCTTGAGCAGGTCACTGCACTCCTTGGCAGGATCGGCAAAAGCGCCGGCTGCCCCCGCGGTCAGCGCCGCGGCCACCGGATCCTGCGCGGCGGCGACCTGAGCAAAGGCGGCGAAGACCAGCGCGCACCACAGCGATCGTTTCATGCCCACTCCTGTTCTAGGTATCTGCCGAGCGGACCGACTGCCCGCTCAGCATATCCAGCGCATGTTTCTGGATCTCACGCGCCAGCTCATGTGCTGGCCTGCCGGTCTCTCCGGCCACCCGCACCACATCGTCATACTCCGGCTTTACCCTGGGGCCTTCGGAGGTCTCCAGAATCTTTACCCTGATGTCCCCACCTGGAGCGGCGATTGAAATCTCGCGTCGGGGGAGCACCTCGCGTCGGCCGGTCGACCAGCGGACCCCTGCGGTCGTACTATGGCGGAAGAAAGCAGCGCTGATCCGGGATTCTGCGCCGGCACTGGCCACGGCCTCCACTCGAAAGCCGACCCGACCTTTCTTCCCCATCGTGGACCATACTTGCACATCCAGGGCCCCGGCGGCGGTCAATGCCGTCCTCAGCGGTTCAAGATATTCCGGACTCAGGTCATCGATATCTGTGGTCAGGGTCACTACGTCGACGTCTGAAGTGCCCGATTCCACCACAATCAAGCGCAATGCGTTCGGGTATTGTTCGGGATTCCGCCCACCTGCGCCCCAGCCGCTGGCGACCGGCTTCCATCCGCTGGGTGGGCGTCCCTGAGAGAGGACGCGTAACAGGACGGCCCCGGTGGGAGTGGTGGCCTCGCCGGTGACCGGTCCGTCGGGGCCGATCTCCACGCCCTCGAGCAGCCGGATGGTGACCGGTGCCGGCACCGCCATGGTGCCGTGAGCTGCACGCACCCAGCCCGAGCCTACCGCCACCGGTCGATTGAAGATCCGGCTGATGCCGAGCTGTTCGAACCCTTCGATCCCGCCGACGATGTCAATCAGGGCATCAAGCGCACCGACTTCATGCAGCACGACCTGATCGGGTGCGACGCCGTGAATGGCTCCTTCGTGCTCCCCGAGCAGCCGGAACGCCTGCACTGCCCTTTCTCTCACCCAGGGACTGAGAGGTGCGGCTTCAATCAGCCGAATCAGGTCACTGACGCGCCGATGGGGGCCGTGATGGTGACCTTCATGCCCGTGGGCGCGCGGTTCATCCGGATGCTGATGGGGTTGATCGTGGGCATGATGGTGCGAATGTCCGGGATGCTGGTGCGGTGGATGGCCGAGGCCGGCCTCATCGTGCGGACCCTCCACCGACCCATCAGCCATGACCACATCGACCTTCATGGCCGAGACGCCGCAGCGGCTCACCGGGTGGACCCGGATGGTCACACCCTCAAGGCCGAGCCGCGCAGGTAGTGCCTCGAGCCAGGCGAGGGGGGCTCCGGCCGCGAGGAGGGCGCCGAGCAGCATGTCGCCGCTGATCCCGGCACTGGGGTCGAGAATTGCGAAGGTCCGGCTTGTCATCGAGCGCAATATCGCCCTGACTCAGCGTGACGGCAAATCACTGGCGCCGCGGTAGAGCCAGCCCGAGCCGGTATTGAACACCAGCACCCGGTCCCGATCGCTCAGGAGCCCCCGCTGCAGGGCCATCCGTGCCCCCTGGAACGCGGCCCCGCCCTCGGGCGAGAGGTCGATTCCCTCAGTCGCCGAAATTTCCCTGGCCCGCTCGGTCAGATCCTGGTCCGACACGGCGATCGCCGCCCCACCGCTCTCCCTGAGCGCCCGCAGGATCAGGCGGTCGCCGAGTGGCGCCGGGACCCGGAGTCCACTGGCCACGGTCCAGGGGTCGATCCAGGGGGCTGCGTGGTCATGACCCAGATCGAACGCCCTCACGATTGGCGCGCAGCCACTTGATTGAACGGAGTACATCCTGGGCAGGGGTCCGCGGATCCAGCCCGCGGCAGCCAACTCGCCGAAGGCCTTCCACATGCCGATCAACCCGGTGCCGCCGCCGGTCGGATAAAAGATTGCGCTCGGCAAGGTCCAGCCGAATGCCTCCGCTATCTCCAATCCCAGGGTTTTCTTGCCCTCGATCCGATACGGTTCGCGCAGGGTCGAGAGATCGAAGGCCCCGGATTCGGCGGCCCACCCGCGGGCGGCCCTGCCGCAATCCCCGATGTGGCCTTCGAGGGTTACCAGGTCACCACCAAACAGACGAATCTGGGTGAGAATCCGCTCCGGTGTCGAGGCGGGCGCGTAAACCCGGACCGGGAGGCCGGCCCGGGCTGCGTAGGCGGATGCGGCCACGCCGGCATTGCCTGCGGTCGGCACCACGAACTGCCGGGCTCCGCCTGCTGCGGCGCGGGTTATCGCAGCGCTCAGCCCCCTGGCCTTGAACGAGCCAGTGGGATTGGTCGACTCATCCTTGGTCCAGAGATCGGGAAGCCCAATGCGAGCGCCAGTGCGCGGGATCGGGAGGAGCGGCGTGTTGCCTTCGCCGAGGGAAACCGGAGCTTCGCCGGGGACGACTGGCATCCATTCATGGAAGCGCCAGATACCGATACCATGCCGGGCGATGTCAGGTGCAGATGCATATCGGCGGTCCGGATAGCGCACCAGCCAGGGCTGTCCGCACTGGCAGACCGTCGGAAGCCCTTCCGGACCACGGGTGGCCTGACAGGCGGAACACTCCAGTATCCAGTCCATTTTGGCCCGGCTCACTCGGTGACGGGTTTGGCGAGCGGTGGCAACGTGGCGGTAGCCTTGAGATGGGCCAGCACCCGCTCGGCCAACACAGCGGAAAAGCCAGGTGTGGCGGCGAGCTCCGCCGGACTGGCGGATCGAACCCCCGCCAGGCTGCCGAATTTCTCGAGCAGGGCGCGGCGGCGTGAGGGGCCAATCCCCGGAATGGTGAGCAGTTCGGAGGTGATGGTCCGGGCGCTGCGCCGCTGGCGGCTGTAGGCGACTCCAAACCGGTGGGCCTCGTCCCTGGCGCGTTGCAGCAGCCGCAGCGATGGGCTCCGGCGCGGCAGCCGCAGACTCTCGCTGCGACCCGGCAGGAAGATTTCTTCATCCCGCTTGGCCAGGCTGATGATCGGCAAGGCGGCGAAGCCCAGTGCCGTTGCGGCTTCCATGGCTGCATTGCGCTGTCCCTTGCCGCCGTCGATCACCAGCAAGTCGGGCAGTGGCTTTCCCTCGTCGCGGCGTCGGGTAAGGTAGCGGGTGACTACCTCATGGATTGCGGCAAAGTCGTCCTGCTGCCCGATGCCCTTGATCTTGAACCGCCGATACTCGGCCTTGCGGGGCCGTCCGCCCTCGAACCAGACCAGGGAACCGACCGTATCCCGGCCCTGGTTGGTAGAAATGTCGATGCAGACGAAGCTGCGCGGGACGGCGTTGAGGCCCAGATCGCGGCCGAGAGCATAGACCGGATCCTCGGCGCGCTCATCGGTCTCGAACGATTCAATCCGGAGGCTTTCGAGCAGGTGGCGGGCGTTCTGCTCGGCCAGGTTGAGCCAGCGCCAGGCGGTCCCTCGTTGCGGGACCAGCCACTGGATGTCGGGATTGAGGGCGGCGAGATCGTCCTGGTCGGAGGGAGGGAAGGGCAATACGACCCTGCGCACCCGGCCTTCGGTCGGCAGGTAGCAGCGGACCAGGTAGGCGCTGAGGATCGTCTCATCAGCGGCTTCATCGACATTCTCGAGGAAGCGATGCTCACGGGCCACCACCCGGCCATCCCTGACGCGGACCAGAACGCCGACCGCATCGTCGCGGTCATGGGCAAAGCCGATCACGTCCGCGTCTCCGGTCCCGACGGTCTCACTGGACGGTGGCGCCTCGAGCTGGTCCACCCAGCGGAGCGTTTCACGCAGATCCCGGGCGCGCTCGTAGTCGGTGCGCTCGCTGGCGACGTTCATCATGTCGCGCAGCGTCTCACGAACGTCAACCGTGCGGCCCTCGAGAAAGGCCAGGACTTCCGCGATCATTGCGCGGTAGTCGGTCTCGAGCTGACGACCGACACAGGGGGCGCGGCAACGCCCAATATGAAAATCGAGGCAGGGACGCTCGCGCCGTTCCCGGGGAATGTCATCGGCGCAGCTCCGAACCGTGAAGATGCGGCGAATGATGGCGAGGGTCCGGCGCAGGCTGGTCACATCGGTATACGGGCCAAAATACCGTGCCCCGGCCAGGTCACGGCGCCGGGTAACCAGCACCCGGGGAAAGGGCTCGTTGACGGTCACGGCTATCGAGGGATAGCTCTTGTCGTCCTTGAGGCGGACGTTGAACCGAGGCTGGTATTCCTTGATGAGGTTGTTCTCGAGCAGCAGTGAGTCGGCTTCGTTGGCGACCACGATGGTCTCGACATCGCTGATCTGGCGGAGCAGCAGGCTCTTGCCCGGGCCGGGCGTCGGATCGGCAGCGAAATAGCTGCGGACCCGGCTCGACAGCCGCTTGGCCTTCCCGACATACAACACCTCGCCCTCGGCATTCTTCCAGAGGTACACGCCGGGACCATCCGGCAGCGTGTCCAGCTTGCGCTGCAGCAGTTCGGGAGGCTCGGGAATACTCACTGGCGCCCCGCCATGGCTGAAATCCTTGCCGTGACCTCGGCCACCTCACTGACGCCGAACAGCAGCGCGGCGGCCAGGTAGGCCACGCCGTAGATGCCCAGCATCAGGATGGCCTGGGGAATCGGGGGGAACTCTCCCAGCAGCCAGTGGACACCCCAGGCGCAGCCAGCGGCCACTCCGGCGGCCAGATAGAGCCGGCCCACGAAGCCGAGCGGAATGCCGGTCTGCCCTACCCTGCGGTTGATGGCCCGTCGAAGCAGGGTGAACTCGACCCAGCCGGCGAGTCCGGCGGACGCGGTCAGGCCGGCAGCACCCCACCGGGTGGACACGCCAAGCGACTCCGGCAACCACAGTGCTGCGCCCAACCCCAGCGCGACCGTCAGTGCCACCCGAATCAGGGCAAAGAGCAGGGGGGTCCTGGTGTCCCGAAGTGCATAGGATGCGGAGGCGTACAGCCGTCCCAGCGTGCCCGCGAGCAGGCCGACGGCAGAGCCGGCCAGGATACCCCAGACGTACTGGCTGTCCTCGGCGGTGAAGTGGCCGCGCTGGAACAGGGCGGCGGCAATGACCCCACCGAGCGCAATGAACGCCACGGCGGACGGAATCACGAAAAAGGCAATCCGCCGCAAGCCCGAGTTGAGCCGGGTGCGCAGATGCGCCGCAATCTCGTCATCAGTGCCGACCGCCCCTGACATGGCGGGAAGTTCGGCAGCGGAAACGGCCATCCCGAAGAGGCTCACCGGCAAAGTGTAGATCATCTGCGCATTGCCCAGCGCCGCGGCCGCCCCGGTGGGGAGCAACGTGGCGATGATCGAATCCACATAGGCGCTGATCTGGGTGACCCCCCGGCTGATGAAGGCCGGGAAGAAATTCCTGACGACAGACCGGACCTCAGGATTGTCAGACCCGATGCCAGGCCGAAGCACGCCGGCCAGCAGTCGCACCATCGGCAGCTGCACGATGAGCTGCAGTCCGCTGCCGATCACCGATCCCCAGGCGGCCCAGATGGCAATCTGCTCGGCCCCGCCGCGCGGGCCCTCCCAGATCAGGGCAAAGATGATGGCCAGATTCCACATCACCGGCGCAGCGTACGGCAGCAAAAAACTCCGGTGGCTGTTGAGCACACCGAGGCACCAGGCCGACAGCACCAGCAGCCCGGCGCCCGGAAAGAAGATCCGGACGAGAGTAATGCCCAATTCCCGCTTGGCGCCGGAATAGCCGGGTGCGATCACACTCATCAGCTGTGGAGTTGCCAGCACTCCGGCCAGGACGATCAGCGCGACGACCAGTCCCAGAATGGTGGCAATGGCGCCGGCGACTTTGCGAGCATCCTCCCGCCGGCCCTGGGCCAGCAGCCCCGCGTAGACGGGGATGAACGAGGCGGAGAGCGCACCTTCTCCAAACAGGTTCTGCAGGAAGTTGGGGATTCGAAAGGCGACGGTGTAGACATCCGCTGCGTCCGACAGGCCCAGGTAGCGAGCGAAGATGGCCTGGCGGACGAGTCCGATCATCCGGCTGAGCAGAATGCCGAGGGCCACAAGGAAAGCCGCGCCACCGGAGCGCGGGGATTTACCCGGGCCCGGGCCGGGAGCGGCCATGGTCATCGATGCGATCTCAGGATTTGGGCGGCGGGAGGCTTCCCCGGGGAGCGGTATCCTCAAGCAGGCGCTGCAGGAACGCGTTCTCCTCCTGCACCGAGGTCAGGGCACGCTGCAGGTCATCGACCTCGGCTTCCAGGGATTCCACCCGTTTAACCACCTCCGTGAGGCCCACGGACGCGGCTTCCCCGCCCTCGAGCCGGCGCCCGATGGCGCGACCGACCGGCGAATCGAGCACGATGCTCAACAGCGGGATCATGAGCACGGCGAGGACGATCAGACCGAGGAGAATCATGGCCGAGTCTACGCCGGTGGAGCGGCCCCTTCAAGGGCCTGCTCTACCCACGGCTCCATGGCGCCGGAAAGCTCGGCCAGGAACCCATCTCCATAGCGGGACAGGAAGGGGGCAATTCCGAGCAGTCGCTCCTGCGGTTTTCCGGCGGGCTGGAGCGCGGTCCGGCTGCGCACGATCTGGCCTAGTTCGGTTTCGCCGCGCTTGCGGAGGTGCTGGATCAGCTTTTTCTCCAGGTCGGCAGTGGCACTGACGACCTGCGTCTTTGCGTTCTGGACCGGCCGGTCGAGTGTGGGGTCGATGTCATGGGCCGCAGCAGCCAGGGCGGTGAACGCGCTCTCCCCTGCTGCCGCGAGCTGGTTCAGCGCGTCGGTCGCGGCGGCCGGCAGCTGCGATCGCAGTACCCGCGCTTCGAGGCCTGGAGCGGGGGCCAGCAGCTCCTCGATGGTGGCGCCGAATTTTTCAAGCGCCCGGTCCACTCTGGTTTCGACGACCAGGCCTGACCAGCGCGGCACTGGCGTCTGGCGATGGATCCCGAGCTGTTGATAAATCGGAGGGGTGAGCCTGAGGTAGCGCAGCTCACCGGGACCAGCCACGTAGGCCACGGTCGGCAGCAGGACGCTCTCGAGTACCGGGCGGAGCAGCACGTTGGCCGAGAGCCGGGTGGGCTCCGCACGGGCCATCAGCTCCAGGTCCTGAATGGTGAATCGCTCCCCGGAACGCCGGGCGGTGAAGCCCGCAGCATCCGCAATCAGCCGATCGCGGCCCAGACGGCCCTCGACCATGACCAGGGTGGCGTCATCGCCGACCGCGATGCCGGCATCGTGACCGCCGGATTTCAACCGGGCGTCCGCCGCGGCCAGCGCCGTGGCCAGGTCCCGGTGCGCCCGCAGCGCCTTCAACAGGACGGGCGCCGCGAGCTGCTTGACCGCCGATTGGGTGGAATCGAAACAGAGCACACCGAGTGGCCCCAGGAGTTCCGCCAGCGCTCCCGCATACGCCGAGGACATGGTGGCCTCGACGGTGAAGTGCCGCCCCAGCCACGCCAGCGTCATTTCGCGAAACTCCGAGGGCGGCAGGTCCTGAGTCAGGGCATCGAGTGCCGCCGTGATATCAGGTCCGAGGGCTTCGCGGTACATCGGTAGCTGGGGCGCGGCCGGATCCCGCTGGCGCAACACCCGGGTGACCAGTTCACCACCGGAGTTGAGCCAGGATGCGCTGGCTGCTTCGGCGAAGTCATGATCATCGCCAGCGACCCAGAAGATCGGGACGACCGGCCGGTTCCAGCGGGCGGACAGGCGGCGGGCCAGCAGCGCGGCGGAGAGCGCCTTGTGAATGGTGTACAGCGGGCCCAGGAACAGGCCGGGCTGCTGCCCCGTCGTGACGACCAGTACGTTCGGATCGGCCAGCGCCGCCCGGGCAGACTCTGTCCCAGCGGCCGCAACGATGGCGGGCACGAGCGCCGGCTCGAAGCCGCCTGCGCGAAGTGGAATCGGCTCGAACGGAAACGGCAGTGGAGTGGCGATGTACCGGGTCACGGCCGTTCCGCGAAAAGGATGAGGCGTGAAGAGGTGCTGGCATGGACCGAACCGTCGTACTCTCCGGCGGTGCTGCGCAGCGCGAGTCCGGCCCGGGTGATCATACCCGTGAGTTCGGCCAGCCCGAGCAGCCTCACTCGTTCCGTGAAGGTCCGGCCGTCGGCAGTACGAATGGTCTTGATGACCCGGCCCGCTTCGAGCCGGCGTTCGATCTCGACCCTGGTCTGACCGAGTACGGCGGACTCGGCGCGGACCAATCCGGCGGTCACGGCAGCTGCGTTCAGAAAGTCGATCACCAGCCAGCCACCGGGCCGCAATGCGGCCGCCATCTGGGCGATGGCCTGGAAGTGTTCTTCATCAGTGGCAAAATACCCGAAACTGGTGAACAGATTGACCACCAGGTCGAAGCTGCCCGGCCGAATTGGGAGGTGCCGCATGTCGGCCCGGATCAGCGGCACCGTCGAGGCCTGCCGGGCACGCGCCAGCAGGCTGGCCGAGAGATCGAGTCCGATCGGGCGGGCGCCGATGGACTCGAAGGCCTGCAAATGACGGCCCGGCCCGCAACCAACATCGAGCATGCGACTGCCGGACAGGGATGGCACCCGGCTGGCGACCAGGGCAGCGAGACGGGCCGCCTCGCCGGCATCACGATGCGGATAGAGCTGGAGGTACTCCTCGCCGAACCACTGCTGGAACCACTCGGACATGAGGCCAATCGCAGGAAAAGGGCGACTACTTGCGCACCGCTTCGTCGCCACCCTTGTGATACGGCTCGCCACGCAGAATGGTGAAGCCGCGATACAATTGTTCGAGCACGACCACCCGGGCCAACTCGTGGGGCAGGGTGATGGCTCCCAGGCTCCAGCGGTGGGCGGCCGCAGCGGTGAATCCGGCATCGAGGCCAAATGAGCCACCGATCACAAAGACCACGGGCCGGCCCTGCGGTTGCCAGTGGGCCAGTCGCCGGGCCAACTCGGCGCTGCTCCAGGCCGATCCGCCACGGGCCAGCGCTACCATGATGGCGCCGGCCGGAAGTCTCTGGCGCAACCGATCGGCTTCCTCGCTCCGCTGGCGGGCCACGGTGCCGGCGCGGCTGGCTTCCCGGATCTCGATCTCGGTCAGCCGAGCGTAATGGCCGATTCGCCGAGCGTAGTCGTCAGCCGCCTGGCGGTAATGGCTGCGCAGGCGGCCAACGGCCAGCAGCGCCAGCTCCATCAGGCATACATGCCGCGGAGCCGGTGCACCGCCGCCACCCGTTCGATGGCCAGCATGTAGGCGCCGATCCGGTTGTCGAGGTTGTGCTTCTTGGCCATGGCGGTGACCTCCTCGAAACTCCGGACCATGATCTTCTCGAGGCGGCTGTTGACCGTCTCCTCATCCCAGAAGTAGCCGCCCCGGTCCTGGACCCATTCGAAGTAGCTGACCGTGACGCCACCGGCGTTGGCCAGGATATCCGGAATGACGAAGACTCCATTTTCATTCAGGATCTTGTCGGCACCGGGCGTGGTCGGCCCATTGGCGCCCTCGCAGACGATCCTGGCCTTGACTCTGGCGGCGTTCTTTCCGGTGAGGACATTTTCGAGCGCCGCTGGAACCAGGACATCGCAGGGCAATTCCAGGATTTCCTCATTGGTCACCGCCTGGGCTCCCGCGAATCCCTTGAGGAACTTGTTCTGCTTCACATGGGCAATCAGGGCATCCACCTTGAGGCCGCCGGGATTGTAGACCCCGCCCGACTTGTCGCTCACCGCGACGATCGTCATCCCTTCCCGCTCCATGAGCTGGGCCGCAATGGATCCGACATTGCCGAAGCCCTGAATGACCACCTTGGTGCCGGCCAGCGGCATGTTGAGCAGCTTGAGCGCTTCACGGGTGACGATCATGCAGCCACGACCGGTGGCCTCACGGCGGCCCAGCGAGCCGCCCATCTCGACCGGCTTGCCGGTGACCACGGCATTCACCGTGTGCCGCTTGTGCATGGAATAGGTATCCATGACCCAGGCCATGACCCGTTCATTGGTGTTGACGTCCGGCGCGGGAACGTCGGAGTCGGGGCCCAGAGTGTCGATGATGGCGGAGGTATAGCGGCGGGTGAGTTTTTCGAGTTCGGCATTCGACATGGTGGAGGGGTCACAGACCACTCCGCCCTTGGAGCCGCCGAACGGCAGATTGACCACGGCACACTTCCAGGTCATCCAGGCGGCCAACGCCTTGACCTCATCGAGCGTGACCTGCAGGTCGAACCGGATGCCGCCCTTGGCCGGCCCCCGCGACGTGTTGTACAGGACGCGATAGCCGGTGTAGACGTCGACATCACCGTTGTCCCGCAGGACCGGGACGGAGACGATGATCTGTTTCTCCGGGTGACGGAGGATCTTGTAGAGCCCCGGCTCGAGGTTGAGCTTCTGGGCGGCGAAGTCGAAGCGGGACATCATGGCCTCGAAGGGATTCTCCTCACTGAGGAAACGATCCTTGTCGGGCATGATGACGTTCTGGCTGGTCCGGCTGGTCGCAGTCATTGTCCTCTCCACATCGTGGATTGATCGAATCGTGATATTACAGGCGGTCGGCCGGTGTCACCACGGCATCCAGCGCCGCGACGATCCGCTCGGCCCCGCTTTCCCAGGTCACGGCCAGCACGGCAACCAGCGGTTCCGGCACACTGGCCGGCCAGCGGTCCCGCAATTTCACGGCGTCCTTTTCAGTCAGCACGACATGGTCCGCCTTGCGGGCCGCACCCGCCAGCCAGGCCACATCCTCATCACGGAACTCGTGGTGATCCTTCCAGGTGGCCACCTGGACGGCCGCGCCGGTCATCTTGGTCTGGGCCACGAATGCCTCGGGATCACCGATGGCCGACGCGGCGACTACCCGCTTGCCGAGCAGGGCCGACGATTCGGTTACCCGGCCGCTGACCAGCCCCTCGTACCGGGCCAGGCCCAGGTGGGCGACGGCTACGGCGCCACGGGTCCTGGTGGCCAGGTCCCGGGCCAGTTCCTGGGCCGCTTCCGCGGTGGCCCGCTTGCGGGTCACGACGATCAGATCGGCGCGATCGATCGCGGCCATCGGTTCACGCCACGGTCCGGCCGGAAGTGGCCAGCCAACTGCCCGGGCCGATTCAGCGCTGATCACGAGCAGGTTCAGGTCCCGTCGCACGTCAATGCGCTGATACGCATCGTCCAGTACCAGGACCTGGGCGCCCTGCGCCAGCGCCCGTTCAGCACCCGCCACCCGATCGGGGTCGGCGACGACCCGGGCCGAAGGAACCAGACGCTGGTGGACTCGGGCCTCGTCGCCGCCGCGATAGCCCCGAAGCAGGATCCCAGGGACCAGGCCAGCCCGGGCATAGTGCTGCGCGATCCAGGTTGCGATCGGCGTCTTGCCCGACCCACCCACCGTCAGGTTGCCGACCGACACTGCCGGCAGCGGCAGGTCATGGGTCTCGGACCAGCCAGCCGCATAGCTCCAGCTGCGGAATGCCATGGCCAGCCGATAGACCGCCGCCAGCGGCAGCAACATCAGCCGCGCCATCCGGGCATCGATCCGCCGGCTGGTCCACAGCCAGCGAATCAGCCGGTGAGAGTCTCTGCTTGCCCGGGCCATGCGGCCTTTCTCGTGACGGAAGCCATGTCGGTCTGGATCCGGTCCATTGCCGCGGCCTCATTGGCCGCGTCGATCGCGAACGGCTGGCCGTAGACTACCCGCACCCGGGCGAACGGCTTGGGGATCATGAATCGATCCCACGAACGCAGCCGCCAGGCCCGGTCCGCTTCCGCATGCACCGGAATCAACTGGGCGCCGCTGCGTGCCGCCGCCGCCAGGATACCCGGTTTCATTTCCCGCCGTGGACCCCGGGGGCCGTCGGGCGTCATGGCAACGGTGCCGCCGGCTTCCAGGGCCCTCACCGCCGCCAGCAGCGCCCTGGCCCCGCCGCGAGTGCTGGAGCCGCGAATCAAGCCGTAGCCTGCTGCGTCGGCAAAATCGGCGAGGTACTGGCCATCGCGGGCCTCGCTGACCACAATCGCAACCTGCTCCTGCCGATGCAGCCACATCAGCGGCAGCAGCGCCTCATGCCAGACCACAAAGGCCACCTTCCGCCGCTCCGGTGACCGGGCGAGCTCACAGCCATCGCCATCGAGCTGGAACCGCCAGGTCCTGGCCAGCAACCGCACCAACGGCACGCCAGCGGTGCGTACCACAACCGGGGAGACCTTCACTCGCCGAGCAATTCGGCGGCGATTCGTGCCACCCGCCCGGCCGCACCGGGATCACCGAGCCGGCGGACCACCTCGGCCAGACCGTCCAGCTGCGCCAGCCTCTCAGGCGAAGCGGGATCAAGTAGTGGACGGATGGCCGCGGCCAGCTCGGCCGGCCGGACCGGACGCTTCCAGATCTCGGGCACCAGCATCCGACCGATGACCAGGTTGACCAGGCTGATCAGTTCAGTGGTGATCAGGAACCGGCCAATGATGTAGGTCCCGATGCTCGTCAGGTACGACACAACCATCGGAACACCAGCCAGCGCCGCTTCGAGGGTCGTGGTGCCCGACTTGGCCAGCGCCGCATCGGCCGACACGAATACCGGGACCGGATCGCCGCGGTGGATGACGATCGGGCCAGGTTCGGGGTAGCGACCAGTGCCGGTCCCCGCCACAATCGCGTGGGTGCAGCGCCCCTCAGCCAGCATCTGGAGCGCCACGGCCCTGAACAGGGGCCACAGTCGCTCGACTTCCTGATCCCGACTGCCCGGAAAGATACCCAGAACCCGAGCCGGTTCGGGCAGCTCAAGCTCACGGCGTGCCGCATCCCGGTCAGGCCATGGAGGCCGATCCACCAGCGGGTGACCGACATACTCCGCCTTGATTCCCGCCCGGGCGAAGAACTCGGTTTCGAACGGCAGCACCACCGCCATCCGGTCGACCGCTGCCGCGAACCGCCTGGCCCTTCCCGGCGCCCAGGCCCACAGCTGCGGTGCGATATAGTAGAGCACCTTGATCCCGGCTGTGCGCGCGGCCTCGGCCACCCGCAGGTGGAATCCGGGATAGTCGATCAGGATGACCAGATCCCACTTGCCCGAGGCAAACTCCCGGCGGAGCTGGCGGAGCAGCCGGTAGTGGGCCGGAATCTTGGTCACCACTTCGCTGAACCCGAACGCCGAGAGCGCTTCCATCCTGACCGACAATTCGGCGCCCGCGGCGGCCATCCTCGGGCCACCGAAGCCGCCGATGGTAGCGCCGGGAAAGCGCTGGCGCAGCGCTTCGACCACGTGCGCGCCGTGCAGATCACCCGACGGCTCACCGGCGGAGATCCAGATTCTCGGCGGGGTGCCGCCCATCAGCGCGGTCGCAGTACCGCCGGCTGGCGGGCCACCGCCTCCGCGACTTCGAGTGCCAGCCGCAAGGCCGCGCGGCCCTCTTCCCCGGTGACCACCGGGTCCCGCCCGCCCTGCACCGCGTGCACGAAACTCTCAAGCTCCATCCGAAGGGCATCACCGTCAGGGGCTTCGAGGGGAATCGATTCGACCACGTCATCGAGGCGGGCACCGGTTCCGGGGCGCCAGCCGCTCCGCAAACGCAGAAACTCACCGCCCCCGCTGGCCAGATCCAGCGACAGATAGCCGGTCGGCTGGAAGATCCGGAGTTTGCGGACCCGGTCACGGGCCAGCCGGGAGGTGGTCACATTGGCGATTGCGCCGCCGGCAAACTCGACCCGGGCGTTGGTCATGTCGAGATGGGGAGAGAGCACCGCCACGCCCGAGGCCCGCACGTCAGTCGCCTCGGCGCCGCCGAGGAGGTGCAGGATCAGGTCGAGGTCGTGAATCATCAGGTCAAGAATCACGGCCACATCGGTTCCGCGCGGCTGAAAGGGCGCCAGCCGCTGGCTCTCGAAATACATCGGCTGGTCGAGCCAGGGACGGGCCGCCCGGATGGCGCGATTGAATCGCTCGATATGCCCGACCTGAAGCTGGACTCCCCTGGAGCCTGCCGCGGCGATCAGGTTATCGGCTTCGGCCACGGTCTGTGCCAGTGGCTTTTCCATCAGTACCGCGATGCCCCGCTCCAGTACCCGCAGTCCGACGGTCTCGTGCGAGGGGGTCGGCACCGCAATGGTGACCGCCTTGACCCGGCCAAGCAGGTCATCGAGATCGTGATACGCCCTGGTGCCGGCCTGGGCCGCGATTTCACGGGCCCGGGTCGGATTGTGATCGTACACCCCGACCAGCTCGGCATCCGGCAACGAGGCCAGGTGGCGGGCGTGATGCTGCCCCAGGGCGCCAACCCCGACGACCCCGACCGGGACCCGAGCGGTCATGCCGGCACGCCGCGGGCGGAAGACTCGACAAAGGCGATGAACCGCTCGACTTCCGGCAGCGCCGGCAGGTCGATGCGGGCCCGCTCCAGGGCCTGCGACAGGTTCAGTTCGCTATTGAAGAACAGGCGGTAGGCCCGCTTGAGCGCGGCGGTGGTGTCATTCGGGAAACCGGCGCGCTGCAGGCCGATGGTGTTGAGGCCGTACAACTCCATCGGATTGCCGACCGCCTTGACGTACGGCGGGATGTCCTGATTGACCCGGGTGGCGCCACCGACAAATGCGAACGACCCGATGGTCACGAACTGGTGGACCGCGTTGAGTCCCGACAGAGTGGCACGATCGTGAATCGTCACGTGGCCGGCCAGCTGGGTACTGTTGGCGATGATGACCCCATCCCCGACCCTGCAATCGTGGGCGATGTGCACGTAGGTCATGATGTAGCAGTTGGCGCCGACGGTGGTTCGACCGGTGGCCGGGGTACCCCGGTGAATCGTCGAATATTCGCGCACCGTGGTGCCGTCGCCGACTTCGACCCAGGTTTCCTCGCCCTTGTACGAAAAATCCTGGGGCGCGACGCCCAGGATCGCGCCGGCGCCGAGTGTCACCCGTTCGCCGAGCCGGACATTGCGCTCCAGGATGACATGCGGCCCGATGGTGCTGCCGGCACCGATCGTGACCTTGGGCCCGATGATGGTGAACGGTCCCACCGACACCCCATTGCCCAGCTCGGCCGATGGATCGATGATGGCGCTCGGGTGGATCTCGGCCGTCATTTATCGACCACCCGCGCCATCATCTCAGCCTCGGCGGCCACCTGCCCGTCCACCAGCGCCACGCCCTTCATCCGGCAGGTCTTGCCGCGGAACTGGACCATTTCGAGTTCGAAGCGGAGCTGGTCGCCGGGCACGACCGGGCGGCGGAACTTCACGGCATCGAGCGACATGAAGTACACGACCTTCTCGGCCCGATCCTCGACCGATCCCATCAGCAGCATCCCGCCGACCTGGGCCATGGCCTCGATGATCAGCACCCCCGGCATGATCGGATGCCCGGGGAAATGTCCCTGGAAGAACGGCTCGTTGATCGTGACGTTCTTGATGCCGACAATCCGCGATTTCCCCTCGATCTCGATGATCCGGTCCACCAGCAGGAAGGGGTACCGATGGGGAATGACGTCGAGGATCTGGCCGATATCCATGGCGACCCCGCCACTGCGCTGGCCGGTGCGGGCCAGCGCGCGCACCAGCGCCACATTGCCATGATGGCTCGGACGGGTGGCGACGATGTGGGCCTGGACCCGGCCACCGACCAGCGCCAGATCGCCGGCAATGTCGCCGACTTTGTGCCGGACGAATTCGTCCGCCCACCGCAGCGTGGTGCCTTCCACTCCGTCGCGGGTCAGCGCGATGGCGTTGCTGGTCGAGGCACCGAGGGCCAGCCCCCGGGCCTTGAGCGACTCGAATTCGTCGACGAAGCCGAAGGTCCTGGCCGCGGCCAGCTCCCGGCCGAACGCCTCGGGCGTGATATCGTAGCTGCCGGTCTGCCGCCCGATCAGCGGATGCTCCCACTCCACCATCGTGGTGATCCGCAGCGATTTGAACGGCGAGATCACGTACACCGAATCGCCTTCCGTCACCTGGAACGGCGCCTGGACCTTGTAGATGACCGGGTCGCCGGGATGGTCGATGGGGCCGGCCTCACTCAGCGCCTTGAACCAGGGCTGGAACGAGCCATCGAGAATCGGCGGCTCCGGGCCGTCGAGTCCGATCTCGAGATCGTCGATGCCCAGCCCGGTCACCGCGGCCAGCAGGTGTTCGACGGTGTGAATGGTGGCGTTGCCCTTGCCGATCGAGGTTCGGCGCTCGGTGGCCTCCACCTCGCTGAGCCGGGCCGGAATCTCGGGAGTGCCGGCCAGGTCAGTGCGGCGGAAGACAATGCCGCGGCCAGCGACGGCCGGGCGCAGGATAGCGGTGGTCTGCACACCGGTGTGCAGACCAATGCCGCTCAGGCGGGATTCGCGTTCAATCGTTCGACGGGCCATCGACACCTCGCTCAGCGAGCAGGTTGATCAGGGCCTTGGCATGGGGCGCGAGGGAATACATCGCGGCCTGCGCCTTCAGGAAGTCGCGTTGCGGACGGGCCGGATAGCCACCGATGGTGAGTCCGGCCGCCACATCGCCGAATACACCGCTCATCGCGGCAATCCGCACCCCGGTTCCGATCCTGGCATGATCGCGGATGCCGGTGCCGCCGGCGGCGATGACCCCGTCCCCGAGCCGAACACTGCCGGCCAGGAGCACTCCCGCCATGATCAGGCAATGCTCGCCAAGCCGGCAGTTGTGCCCGATATGGACCAGGTTGTCGAGCTTGGTTCCCCGCCCGATGATGGTGTCGTCGAGCCGGCCGCGATCGATGCAGCTGCCGGAACCGACTTCGACATCATCCTCCAGAACCGCCCGGCCCACGTGCTGCAACGCCGTATGACCCGACCCATCGGAGTCGTAGCCGAAGCCCCGGCCCCCGATCACGGCACCCGCCTTGAGCAGGACCCGGTTGCCCAGCACCGTCCCGGCATAGCAAATGACCCGGGCGTCGAGCTGGCAATCATCCCCGATGATCACGCTGTCCCCGAGCACCACACCGGCCTCGAGCACCGCCCGAGCGCCCAGCCTGGAATTGGCTCCCACAACCACCTGCGGCCCGATCGAAACGTCGGGACCGAGCACGACCCCGCGTCCGAGGATGGCTGAGGAGTGGATGCCGGGAACCGCGACCAGCGGCGGATGAAAGTGCAGCAGGAGCTTCTCGACGGCACTCGAGACATCGGCCACGACGATCCGAACCTGGGGCCCGCCGGCCTCCGTGGCGCTGGCTTCATCAACCACTACCGCGCCCGCCTTCGAGGCCCGAAAGTACGACAGGTACCTGGCGGAGACAAGAAAGGAAAGGTCCGCCGGACCGGCGCTCTCCAGCGACCGCACACCGGTCAGCCGAATGCTGCCCGATCCGACAAGGCGGCCACCGACCAGGTCGGCGACCGCCTGCGGATTCATTTCCGGCCGATCAATCACGCTACTTCGCGTTCTTGAGACGCTCGGCCAGCTGCTGAGTCAGGTCGAGCGATTTATCGGCCGCCACGATGCCCGACTGACCACCCCCGACGTCAAAGATGATGCTGTAGCCGCCCTCGGACCGAAGGGTCTCGATCAGAGTGCTGACCTTGGATTGAATCGGGTCCAGCAGTTCCCGCTCGCGGGCAGCGGCCTTCTGCTGGATTTCCTGGTTCCGGGCCTCGAGCTGGCGGTTCTTGTCTTCCAGCTCCTTGCGCTTGGCCGTCCGGGCGCTCGGGGACAGCAGCACCGACGATTGCTCGAAGTCCTGTCCGGCCGAGTCGAGGGTCTGCTGCATCTTGGCCAACTCGGCGCGGTAGCCCTCGACCTCCTTGGCAAACAGCGACTCGGCCTTGGCGTATTCCGGTGCGGCGGCCAGGACCGCCCGGACATTGACGAAGGCAAACTTCGCCGCCGGCGCCACCTGGGCCTCCGCCGATCCTGCAATGGCGAGAAGCAGGCCGGCCGCGGCCACGACTCTACGAAGTGAAGGCATTCCGACTCCATGGTAAAATGGTGACACGAGTGCATGCCTCAGAAGAAGTTGCCGAGGCGAAAATGCAGTTTCCAGCCAGGCTTGGGCTTGCCGAAGGTATCGGTGCGGTCGAAACCGTACGCCAGGTCGAGACCGATCGGACCCAGCGGGGAGACGATGGCCGCGCCGACGCCAGCGCCCTTGAACAGGCGGCTGGGGTCATACTGGCGAGCCGTCCGATAGACGTTGCCGGCATCCATGAAGGTGTCAAAATACAGTGACTGACTGAGCCGGGCACCGATTTCGACGCTGAAGGAGGCGTAGGCCTTGCCGAAGGAATTCACCCCGGCGGCGTTGTTGCCGCTGGCGGTGGGATCGAATCCATCCGGCGTGATCGAGAACTCGTTGTAGCCCCGCAGTGGTATGCCGTACTGGGTACCACCCATCGAGTAGAGTTCGGTGTAGAACGGACCGGCGTCGCCGAAGATGAAGCCCGATTTGGCGGTCAGTCCCAGCACCATCCGGATCCCGCTGCCAAGCTGGGAGTTGCCGCCGATGACGCCGAGCGGGGTGTACCAGCGGCCATCGAGGTCAGCCTTGAAGTAGTTGCCGCTGCCGCCGAGGAACCCGCCGTTGTACTCGCCCGAGATTGTGGCCTGCTGGCCGGCGGTCGGAAAGGGCAGGTCAATCCGGGTGTCCCGCACCAGGCTGGCGCCCAGGGTGGAACGGGTGCAGCCACTGCAGATGAACTGCTGCTGCAGCTCGGTGGACCCGCCCTCATACGAAATCTTCTGCAACCCGTACGTGGTGAAGATCCTGGTATAGCGGTCGGCAAAGAACGGGAACCCGGCCTGAAGCGAGAATCCGCGCTGCCGGCGGCGGCCGAGGTCGCCGATGGTGAAGCGTTGCCGGGAGTCGAACAGCGAAACCGTGCCCGAGACCCGGGACTCGTTGATGGCGGGGTCGGTATAGCTCAGCGTGAAGTCGTTGATGTTGCTGCCGAACTGCCATTGCAGGCTGCCCCGCTTGCCGCGACCGAACAGGTTCGGCTCCTGCAGCCCGAGGAATCCACCCAGCCCGGTTCCCTGCCCCAGCGACGCGCCGAAGTTGATGTTGCCGGTGCGCTTTTCCTGGACCCGGAAAACGATGTTGACGTCGACCCCGTTGGAGGTCGGCTGGACATCGGGCCCCGCCATCGGCTGCTGGAAGAAGCCCAGGTTCGAGATGTTCTGGTACGAGCGGATCAGCTTGTCGCGGTTGAACAGCTCACCCGGCAGCATGACGATCGCCTCGCGGATCACCCGCTCATGGGTGACGTCGTTGCCCAGGATCTCGATCTTGTTGATGGTGGCGGGTGGGCCTTCCTGGATGTTCCAGCGGAGGTCGATGAAATTCCTGCCGTCGGCGGTGGCCCGGCGGGTTTCCTGCGGATTGACCGCGGCGTAGATGTATCCGTTGTTGTTGTACAGCGTCTTGATCGATTCGGTCGCCTTGTCCCACTGGGTCCGGTTGAACACCGGATGTTCCTGGCCCAGCGAGTCCGCCAGCACCGAATTGCCGAACGGATACAGGGTCGAGATTTCTTCGGTCGAGAACCGGCGATTGCCCACCACGTCGAAGCTGCCCACCCGATAGACATTGCCCTCGATGACCGCCAGGTCGAGCGAGGCCTTGCCGCTCACCGAGTCGACGGCGAGTGAATCATGGGTGACCTGGAAATCGATGTAGCCATTTTCGGAGTAGAACAGGGGCAGCCGCTCCCGAAGGTCCTGGGACAGCCGGTCGTCGTCGAGGCGTCCGTTCTGGAACCACCAGAAGCCCTCGGGACGGGTGGCCATGTGGTCGACCAGCTTCTGGTCCCTGAAGGCGGCATTGCCATCGACGGTGACCTGGCTGACCGCGACCCGCTTGCCTTCATGAATCAGGAAGACCACCCGCACATTACCGTTGTCCTGCGGCAGCTGCTGGACCTCGACCCTGGCCTCGTAGTAGCCCTGGGCCCGGTACACTGAATCAACCGCGCCCTTGGACCGGGCCAGCGCGGCCCGATCGAGCGGCCGCCCGTTGGTCAGCTTGATCCGCTCCTTCACCGAGCTTTCAGACAGCCGGCTGGCCCCGACCACACTCCACCGTTCCATGACCGGTCGCTCCGTGATCTGGATGACCAGGGTCTTGCCGCTGTCACTGCGCTGGAGAATCTCGACGTTGTCGAACTGGCCGGTCTTGTAGAGCGCGGTGACAGCCCGCTGGATGTCGCGGTAGCTGATCGAGGAATGGATCACCAGGCCGGCGGTGCCGATGACCTGGCCCGTGGCGACGCGGTGATTGCCCTCGACGATGATGGTGTCGAGAGTGGGGGTCGCCTGGTCCTGGGCCCGGGCAATGACGGGCAAGAGCAGGCCGATGAAGGCGGCGATGAAGCGGCGGGCCATGAAGTACGGAAAACGCGAGGGCGGCTTCCCAGCCGGGAAGCCACCCGTCAGGCGTCAGGCCTTCGAAGAGCTGGTCAGCGCACGAAAGGCGAGCTTGTCGCCCTCGGGAGCCAGATCGACTTCGATCTCCTCACCCCGGCCGAAATCGCCGGAGAGGATTCTTTCACTCAGCGGATCCTCGATGTACTTCTGGATCGATCGCTTGAGCGGACGGGCACCATAGTTCTGGTCGTAGCCCTTCTCGACCAGGAAATCGATGGCGGCAGGAGTCAGCCGCACTTCGTCGCCGAGCCGGCGCTGCACTTCCTTGAGCAGAATCGTGACCACCTTGGCGATGTGCTCCTTGGACAGCGGGTGGAAGATGATGACATCATCCAGCCGGTTCAGGAACTCGGGGTTGAACACCTTGTTGAGCTCTTCCTTGATCTTGTCCGACATCTTGTCGAACGAGGTCTTCACGTCACTGCCCTGGAACCCCAGCGTCTTGCCCTGCATGATGTCCCGGGCGCCGACGTTGGAGGTCATGATCACGACCGTGTTCTTGAAGTCGATGACCCGGCCGTAGTTGTCGGTCAGCCGGCCTTCGTCGAGCACCTGCAGCAGGATGTTGAACACGTCCGGATGGGCCTTTTCGATTTCATCCAGCAGCACGACCGAATAGGGCTTGCGGCGCACGGCCTTGGTCAGGGCACCGGAGTCCTCATAACCCACATATCCCGGCGGGGCGCCGATCAGGCGGCTGACCGAGAATTTTTCCATGTACTCCGACATGTCGACCCGGATCAGGGCCGATGAATCAGCGAACAGGAACCGGGCCAGGGCCCGGGCAAGTTCGGTCTTGCCCACGCCGGTCGGGCCGCAGAACACGAACGAACCGATGGGATGGTTGGGATCCTTGAGCCCGGCGCGTGAGCGGCGGATGGCCCGGCTGATGGCCTTGATGGCCTCGTCCTGGCCGACCACACTGCTGTGCAGCTCGTCCTCCATCCGGAGCAGTCTCGCGGCCTCCGCCTCCTGCAGCCGGGTGACGGGAATCCCGGTCCAGCGGGACACGATGAAGGCAATCGCTTCTTCGTCGATCACCGGACGGCGGGTCTGCCGTTCCTTTTCCCAGTCGTCCTGCTTCAGCCGGATCTGGTTCTGCAATTCGCGCTCGCGATCCCGCAGCGAGGCGGCCCGCTCGAAGTTCTGATCGCGGACGGCATCTTCCTTCTGCAGGTTGACCTTATCCAGCTCCAGCTTGAGCTCGGCGACTTCCGCCGGCGGCGCCTGGGACGCCAGCCGCGCCCGGGCCCCGGCCTCATCGATCACGTCGATGGCCTTGTCCGGCAGGAACCGGTCGGTGATGTACCGCTCCGACAGGCTGGCCGCCGCCGACAGCGTGGCGTCGGGGATCGAGACCCGGTGATGATCCTCGTATTTCTTGCGCAGCCCCTTGAGGATCTCGACGGTCTCGGGAATCGAGGGCGGCTCGACCATGACGGTCTGGAACCGCCGTTCGAGGGCGCCGTCCTTCTCGATGTACTTGCGGTACTCGTTCAGCGTCGAGGCACCGACGCACTGCAGCTCGCCACGGGCCAGCGCCGGCTTGAGCATGTTCGAGGCGTCAATGGCACCCTCGGCGGCACCGGCACCCACCAGGGTGTGCAGCTCGTCAATGAACAAGACGATCTGCTTGTTCTGGGCAATCTCGTTCATCACGGCCTTCAGCCGCTCCTCGAACTGGCCCCGGTACTTGGTGCCGGCGATGACGGCCGCCATGTCGAGCGACAGCACCCGGTGATCCCGCAGCACATCCGGGCACTGCCCGCTGGCGATCAGCAGCGCCAGGCCTTCGACGATGGCGGTCTTGCCGACACCGGGCTCACCGATCAGGACCGGGTTGTTCTTCTTGCGACGGGCCAGGATTTCCATGACCCGTTCGATTTCCTTGGCCCGGCCGATGGTCGGGTCGAGCTGTCCTTCGGCGGCGAGCTGGGTCAGGTCGCGGCAGAAGTGATCCAGCGCCGGGGTCTTGGACTTCTTTTCCGATTTGGGGCTGGCGCTGGCGGGCGGCGTCGAGGGTGCCGATGCCTGCGGCGACTGGGTCTGCGGCATGTCGCTGCCCAGCAACCGCAGCGTCTCGGCTCGCGACTGCTCGAGGTTCACGCCCGCGTCGGTCAGCACCTGCGCCGCGATGCCCTTCTCTTCGCGCAGCAGGCCGAGCAGCAGGTGCTCGGTGCCGACATAGCTGTGATTGAGCTCGCGAGCTTCGGTCATGGCCAGCTCGAGCACCTTCTTGGCACGCGAGGTGTACGGCAAGTCGGGTCCTGACGCAGCGGCCGCTTTGCCCTTCTTGACCGTCTCCTCGATCTTCTGCTGAATTTCCTCGAGATCGACGTTGAGGTTGGTCAGCACGGCGGCTGCCACGCCTTCGCCCTCGCGGATGAGGCCCAGCAGGATGTGCTCGGTACCGACGTATTCGTGGTGCAGCCGGGCGGCTTCTTCGCGCGCCATCTGCAGCACCTTACGAACCCGGTCAGTAAAATTGTATCCGTTCATGGTTTTACCCTCTTCGAACAGCTTCAGCTTCGAGTAGTCCGCGGACGTATGCCGCCCGCCGGACCGCCAGTTCAGGATCATCCACCGCTGCCCCCTCGGCAACGGCGAGGTGAGTGGGCTGGGTGAAGATCAGCATCTTGTTCAGGGCGTAGAGACTCAGATCCTTGATCAGGCCGAGTCCCACGCCCAGCCGCACACCGGAGAGGAGATTCATCGTCTCCTCGAAGGTCAGGGTCCGGGCGTAGCGCAACAGGCCATACGCCCGCCAGACCTTGTCCTCGATGATCGCCGGCACATTGCGCCGGAGGACCAGCCGAGCCTCTTCTTCATACTCGATCACCTGGCGTACCATCTTGCCGAGGTGGTCCAGCAGATCGGGCTCCGATTGCCCGAGTGTAGTTTGATTGGAGAGCTGGAAGAAATTTCCGACGACTTCGCTGCCTTCACCGTACAGCCCGCGATGGGTCAGACCGACCTGCCCGAGACTCTGCAGTACTTTCGAGATTTCCTTGGTTAACACCAAGCCAGGCAAGTGGATAAGTACCGAGGCCCTGAGCCCTGTGCCCACATTGGTGGGGCAGGAGGTAAGGTAACCAAACTCGGGGTGAAATGCGAAGGCAAGCCGTTGTCCCAGCTCAACGTCCAGCCCCTCGACCGCTCCGGCCGCCCCGGCCAGATCGAGTCCAGAATGGAGGCCCTGGAGCCGGAGGTGGTCCTCCTCATTTACCATGATGCTCAACCGGTCCCTGACGAACAGGGCCGCCCCTGCCCGCACACCGGCGGTCCCGTCCAGCCCCGCCAATTCCCTGCTGACCAGGTGCCGTTCGTGCAGCAGGGTGCGGTCCTCGAGCTCGAGCTGATCGAGCCGGAACAGTGCCGGCCGGTGGAGGCAGACGGTCTCTGCCGCCGCGGCCGCCACCTGGCTCAGGATGTCGAGCCGCTCCCTGGCAGTATTGCGAGTCGTGAAGATCCGGCCGGACAGATTGCGGGCCAGCCGCACCCTGGTGGACAGCACCAGGTGGCTTTGTGGTCCGCTGGCATCCAGCCAGCCCATCCCCCCGTCTGCGACCAGTGACAGATCGATCATTCCAGCCCTTTCAGCCGATCTCTCAGTTCCGCGGCCAACTCGAAGTTCTCGGCCTCGATAGCCAGTTTGAGCTGGGAGCGCAGGTCCGATTCGGTGGGACCCTCACGCCGTCCTCCGGGCACGGTGCCCGGCCCCGCTTCGGTCAGTATCGCCCGGCGCCCGGTGTGCCGGCTGGACCCATGGAGCCGACGGACCAGGTCACGCAGCGGGCGTTCGAACGCCAGCCAGCATTCGGCGCAGCCCAGTCGGCCGGTCTGCTTGAAGTCGGCAATGGTGGCCCCGCAGTTGGTGCAACTCTCATCGCCGTCGGGAGTCACCCCGCTGCCGGCGAGGTCCGCCGGGCCCATGCTGGCCAGGAAGCTGCCGATCGGCGTCTTGCCCACGCCGGCGGCGGTCTCGACCCCCTTTTCGGCGGCGCACCGTTCGCACAGGTGCAGATGCACCACCTGTTCATTGGCGATCTGGGTCAGCTGGACCACGGCCTCCCGTTCGCCGCACTGGGTGCACTTCACGGCATGTCCTCAGGGCCGGCCAGCGCCATGAGCCGTCCGGCGTCCATGGCCATGATCCGGTCCGCCCGGGCGGCCAGCGAACGATTGTGGGTCACGGCAACCACGGCGGTGTTGAAGGTGGCGGCCAGGTTGCCAAACAGCTCGTGCAGCCGCTCACTATTGGCGTTGTCGAGATTGCCGGATGGCTCGTCGGCCAGCATGACGACCGGGTTGTGCACCAGCGCCCTGGCCACTGCTACCCGCTGCTGCTCCCCGCCTGACAGCCGGGCCGGACGATGGGTCAGCCGGGCTCCCAGGCCGACGCTCTCCAGCAGCCGGGAAGCCCGGTCCCTCGCCTCGGCATCAGCAATCCCGGCGATCTTGAGCGGCAGCATCACATTTTCCAGGGCAGTGAACTCACGGAGCAGGTGATGAAACTGGAACACGAACCCGAGTTTCCGGTTGCGCATGATGGCCAGCGCATCGGGGTCGGCATCGGCGTAGGACAAGCCGTCGAGCCGCACCTGGCCTGCGGTTGGCGGGTCGAGCGCGCCCAGCAGGTGGAGCAGGGTGCTCTTGCCGGCCCCGCTGGCGCCGACAATGGCCACGAACTCCCCCCTGGCGACCACCAGATCGAGCCCGCTCAGGATCTCGAGCGGCTGGCCATCGCCACCCTGGTACACCTTGGTCAGGCCGATCGCTTCCAGGGCCGCCGTCATTCGTGACGGATCGCTTCCACCGGCGTCAGTCTGGTGGCCGACCGCGAAGGGTACAGGGTGGCCACGATGGCGAGGAGCAGGCTGGCCGCCACCACGATGACCACATCGAGCAGTTCGGTATGCACCGGGAGGTGGTCGATGAAGTAGATGGCTGGATCGATCCGGATCCACTTGCCCCGGTCAACTCCGAACGAAATCACCAGGCCAACGGTGAGACCAATGGCCACTCCCACCGCCCCGATGATGGCCCCCTGGATCAGGAAGATCCGGCCGACGGCGCCAGGCGTGAGGCCCATGGCCTGCAGGATACCGATTTCCTTCGTCTTGTCGGCGACCACCATGGTCAGGGTCCCGACGATGTTAAAGGCCGCCACGATCATGATGAAGAAGATCACCAGCCCCATGGCCAGCTTTTCGAGCTGCAGGGCACTGAACAGCGTGGCGTTCTGGGTCTGCCAGTCGAGCGTGCGGTAGGGGTAGCCGAGCCGGTCCTCCAGCCTCCGCCCCACTGCCGGCGCCTGCCAGGGATCGCGAACCCGCACCGCCAGTCCTGACACCGCATCACCCAGTCCGGCAAATTTCTGGGCCAGGTCCCGGCGGATCACCACGAATTCATTGTCGTACTGATACATCCCGGTGTCGAACAGGCCGGTCACTTCGAAATGGTAGAACTGTGGCACCGCGACGCCGAGCGCGGGATTGACCTTGGTATCGGTGTACGAGGCGAGGGAGACGACATCGCCCGGAAAGACCGACAACCTGGCCGCCAGGCGGCGGCCCAGGATGATGCCGCCATCGACATCGGGCTTGGTGGTCTTGAAGGTAAGATCACCCTTGATGATGCTCTGCGGCAGGGAGGTGACCGACATCGAGCCGGTGTCGGTCTCGAATCCCAGGATGTGTACCCCATCCGAAAAGTCGTGTCCGGCCGAGATTCCGCCGCCGGTGAGCACCTCCGGGGCCACCGCGACCACATCCGGGTCCTGCTTGACCTCGGCCATAACGTGGGCCCAGTCGTCAAGCCGGAGCCCGGCGCCGAAGGTCAGCACCCGCAGATGCGGATTGGCCACCAGTATCCGTTCGCGCAGATCGTTCCGCAGCCCGTTCATCACGCCCAGCACCACGATCAGTGCCATGGTGCCGACCGCGACCCCGCCAACCGAAATCAGGGTGTTGAGCGAGAGCTGGCGCGAGGCCTCGCGACCCTGGAGATAGCGCACCGCGATCTGGCGCTCGAGCGCGGAGGGCCACTGCAGCAGGCTCCAGAGACTCGCACCCCTGCTCCCCTGCCCCGCCATCAACCTTCCGGCCGCATGGCGGGAAAGAGGATCACATCCCGGATCGAGGGCTGGTCGGCCACCAGCATCAGCAGCCGATCGATGCCGAGCCCGAGGCCGCCGGTGGGGGGCATGCCGTACTCGAGCGCCCGGATGTAATCGGCGTCGTGCTGCTGGGCCTCATCGTCGCCGGCCGCGCGCTGGCGGGCCTGGTCCTCGAACCGGCTGCGCTGGTCATCGGGGTCGTTCAGTTCGCTGAAGGCATTGGCCAGTTCCCGGCCCAGCACGAACAGTTCGAACCGCTCGGTCAGCCAGGGATCATCGCGATGCTCCTTGGCCAGCGGCGACAGCGGCTTGGGATAGTCGATGATAAAGGTCGGCTGGATCAGCCGGGGCTCGACAAAGGTCTTGAACACTTCATCGATCAGCTTTCCACCCGATAGCAGCGCGACTGCATCCGGCTCGGCACCCGAACCAACCAGGCGGGTCCGGAGCGCCTCGTCGGTGGCGGTCTTGAGATCAATCCCGGCCCAGCGCTGCATGGCCTCGAGAAACCGGACCCGGGGCCATGGCGGAGTGAAGTCCAGGACCTGCTCCTGCCTCGTGACCGTCAGGCTGCCCGTGCATTCCTGGAACACACCAGAGACCAGCGACTCGGTAAGCTCCATCATGTCATGATAGTCGCCGTAGGCCTGGTAGCACTCCAGCATGGTGAATTCGGGATTGTGGGTCCGGTCCATGCCCTCATTGCGGAAATCATGGCCGATCTCGTACACCCGCTCGAGGCCGCCGACGATCAGCCGCTTGAGATACAGCTCATCGGCAATCCGCAGGTAGAGCCTGGTATCCAGCGCATTGTGATGGGTCACGAATGGTCGCGCCGCCGCCCCGCCATACAGCGGCTGGAGCACCGGAGTCTCGACCTCGAGAAAACCCCGACCATCGAGAAAAGCCCGGATGAATCGGGTGACCCGGGCGCGGAGATGAAACCGGGCCCGGACATCGGCGTGCACCGCCAGATCGGCGTAGCGCTGGCGGTAGCGGATCTCGGGGTCGTGGAGGCCACCGAATGTCACCTCGCTGCCATCCTCCTGCACCTGGGTCTTGCCGCGCGGCAGCGGCCGGAGCGACTTGGCCAGCAGTTCGATCGGCGGTGGCGAGGTCCACCCGTTGGGATCATCGGGCGGCGATGCCGACTCAGCCCGCACGGTGATCTCTCCGGCCCGGGTCCGCATCAGGCGGCCCCGAACACCGATGTGGTCATCGAGATCGAGCAGCTCGACCAGCTTCCAGAGCTGCTCACCGACCACATCGCGCCGGAGGTAGACCTGGATCCTGCCGAAGCCGTCCTCGATGTGGCCGAAGACCACCTTGCCCTTGGGGCGCCAGGCCGAGATCCGACCCGCCACCGCCACCTGCGGTCCATCATCCCCCATGGTGTCGGCGTATTCGGCGGCCGCAACCACCGAACTGTGCGAGCGGTCGAACCGATAGGCGAACGGACGGACCTTGAGCTCGGCCAGCTGGCTCAGCTTGGCCCGACGGGCCTCCTCGACGAACGAACGCTCTTCGGTGGTCACTTCGCCTTGCCTCCGAACCGCTTCAGGTAGGCCTGGATGAACTCATCCAGCTTCCCGTCCATCACGCCCTGCACGTCCGTCAGCTTGAGCTCGGTGCGGTGGTCGTTGACCATGGTGTACGGCTGGAACACGTAGGACCTGATCTGGTTGCCCCACGAATTGTCGGTCTTGGTGGCCTCGACGAGTGCGTGGGCCGCCTCCTGCTCTTCCAGTTTTTTCTGGTAGATGGCGGCCCGCAGCATTTTCATGGCCGTGGCCTTGTTCTTTCCCTGGCTCCGCTCCTGCTGGCAGGCCACCACGAGGCCGGTCGGCATGTGGGTCAGCCGCACCGCGGATGAGGTCTTGTTGACATGCTGGCCGCCGGCTCCCGATGCTCTGTAGACGTCCATCTTGATGTCTTCGTCGCGGAGATCAACCTCGATGGTGTCATCGATGTCGGGGTAGATGAACACCGACGCGAACGAGGTATGCCGGCGAGCCTGGGAATCGAACGGCGAGATCCGTACCAGCCGGTGGACTCCCTTTTCCGCCTTGAGAAATCCGTAGGCGTATTCGCCCTTGATCTCGATGGTCGCCGACTTGATGCCCGCCTCTTCCCCCGGCATCAGGTCCAGAATGCTGACGGCGTACCCGCGGCGTTCGGCCCAGCGATGATACATCCGCATCAGCATCTCGGCCCAGTCCTGCGATTCGGTGCCGCCGGCGCCAGGATGGATGGTGAGGATGGCGCCCCGAACATCATCGGTGCCCTGCAGCATGGCCTGCAACTCGAATTTGCCGAGCGCCGCTTCGACGGCATCGGCTTCGGTGGCCAGCTCGGCGGTCATTGCCGGATCCGGCTCCGACTCGAGCATCTCGGCCAGGCCGCGGGCCTCCTCGATGCGGCCATTGATCTCCTGGAATGGCGTCAGCCAGCCCTTGAGCGCCTTGACCTCCTGGACCACGGTACGGGCCCGGTCCTGGTTGGACCAGAAGCCGGCGTCCGCCTGGAGCTGTTCGAGTTGCTTCAGCCTGGTACTCTTGGCAGCCAGGTCAAAGAAAGTCTCGGAGTTCAGTGATCCGGCGGTCCAGCAGCTGCAAGTGGTCAGTCAATTCGGACATGGAGGGTTCCCGGAAGTGGTCGTTGAGTAGCCAAATATAGACGAGCGGCCTGTCATCGGAACAACGCGAATGGGGAAAGGCAAAAGGGGAACAGGAGATCGGCCGCTCCCATTCCCCTTTTCACCGTTGGCCCTGCACCAGCGGTCAGAAGATCTTCTGCCCGCTGGCCAGAATTTCGTTCAGGGCGTCGGTGAAGTGCGTGGTCGATTCGGCCATCGGCTTGCCGACCTGGTCGGTGAACTCATCCCAGCTCTTGCGGATCTCTTCCTCGAATTCCGCCTTGAGGGTCCCGGCGGCCAGGGCCTTCTTGCGCCGGTCCGGAAAGTAGACCGCCAGGTCAGAGATCAGCGCCCGCGCCAGCCGCCGGGCCTTCTGATTCGGATCCTGGGTCAGGAACGGATTGGCGGCGCGAGTCGGGCTGCCCAGAGGCGGAGAACCGGCCGGCGCAGGCGGCCTGATCAGCGGCGGGCCGGCAGGCAGGCCCGGGTGAGACGCCGGCGCCGTTGGCCTGAGAGGTGGCTGCAGAACGGGCGGGCGGAACGGGGCCGCTGGCGAAACCGGCTGGGCCAGCCGGGGCTCGGTGGCCCGCGGCATCGGCGGAGCAGACGGTGAATCGTAGGCTGGCACCGGAATCGTCGGCTCGGTGATCGCCGCAGGCGGGGGCGCCTCGAAAGTCGGGATCCGGATCGAAGGCTCGGTGGCGGGCTCAGGGGCTCGCGGCGGAGGGGCTTCGTAGACCGGCGAGCGGACCGGGGCTTCCCGGATCGGTTCCGGGGCACGGGTGGGCGGAGCCGGCGGCGGCTCGGTTATCGGCGGGGCCACCACCATCGGGGCCGGGGGCGCCGGGGGCTCTGGCGCAGGCGGCAGCATCGAAGGTCGGGTCACCATCGGCCGGACCAGCGTGGCCGGTTCGGTGGACGACAGCCGAGCCGCAGCTTCTTCCACCGGGCGCCTGACCGCAAACACCGTGGCGCAGACCTGGCATCGGGCCCGGACGCCCTGGACAGGCACCTTGGCCGGATCGACCCGATAGATCGTGTTACAGCCGGGACAGGTAACGTTCATCGGCCGATCCTCTAGCGGGGATTAGCGGTTCGCTGGCTGCCCGGCTCTTCCCCTTCGAGGGGCTGGCGGCGATCCACCACGAACACGGAGCCGGGCAACGTCTTGGCGTAGCTCTTCATTTCGGTGGCCAACTCACTGACCTGCGCCGGATGGGTAAACCGGCGATGACGATTGGTCACGATCCCGATCGACAACGTCATCAGCGGCACCCGGTGCAGCTGGCCCCGCCGGTCCTTGCCGAAGAAATATCCGGCCCGGCGGTCCTGCTCGTTGTACTGCAGCGGAATCAGGGTATCGAACACATCCAGAATTTCGGTACTGACGGGACTGGCCTGGTCAATCGGAACAACGCAGATGAAATCGTCCCCGCCGATGTGCCCCACAAATCCGTCGGCGCCACAGATTCCCTTGACGACATCGTGCAGGATCCGGGACAGCAGGTAGATGATCCGGTCCCCGTCGTAATAGGAATAGCGGTCGTTGAATTCCTTGAAGTGATCGAGGTCGGCATAGCAGACCGCGAACAGCCCGCCCGAATCAAGCCGGCGCCGCAGTTCACGCTCGATTTCATTGGTGCCGGGCAGCCGGGTCGACGGATGGACCGAGACATCACGCTCGGTCTTGACCAGGATCGACTCCAGGCGGGCCCGCTGCTCGGCTTCCGCGAAGACCTGGGTGACCACCTCGTCCGCGCCGGCGGCGAACCACTCCTCCACCAGGGACGGCGTATGCTCAGCCGACAGCACGATGACCGGGGTAATGGCGGTAAAAGCGTCATTCTTGAGCAGCCGGACCAGCTCCCGGGCCTCAGCACCCGAGCGGTCGCCATCGATGAAGACCAGGCAGGGGAAGCCACGCAGCACGATAGCGTGAACCTCCCCAGGAACCTGGAGAATCGACACGGGGATATCCCTGGCCGCGGCCCAGGTGTGGACCAGCTCAGGGACAGTGCGCGCGTCCGGCGAGTAGAAGAGAATCGTCGGGCGCGTACGCACCCTGGTTACCCCTTGTAAGAATCAGTGAAGACTGAACTTACGAGTCTCAATCGGCCAAGTCAAATGACCAGCGCCGCGGCGGCAATGATGCCGTAAACCACCAGGAGCTGGAGGCCCTCGAACCAGTGGGACTCGCCATCCAGTGTAATGATAGCGACCACCCCGGTGCCAAGCCCCAGGGCAATCACCTCGAATGGGGTGAACACCAGGTCCATCGGCTGACCCATGAGCAGGCCGGCCAGGACCAGCACCGGGGCCACGAACAGGGCCACCTGGGTACTCGATCCCAGGGCCACCTGCAGGGCAATATCCATCTGGCCCTTGCCGGCCAGGACGACTGCCGTGGCATGTTCGGCCGCATTCCCGATCAGCGGGATGATGATCAGGCCAAGGAAAATCGGGGTGAGACCAAGACTCCGGGTGACGGCCTCGGTGGCGTGGACCAGGATCTCGGACTCGATCGACACTCCGACGGTTGCAGCCGCCAGCACCGCCACCGCGACACCCACACTCCAGACCGGCCCCTCGACCGGGTGACTCACGCCGGCGAAGAGATCCTTGTGGGTCCGGAGCGAAAAGTAGAGCGAGGCGAGATAAGTCAGGCCCAGCAGCACCGCGACGATTTCCGAAAGATGCAGGGCCCTCGGCGCGTAGATAATTTCGGGATGGATCGAATGGAACAGCGCCGGCATTACCAACCCCACCACGGCCAGCGAGAGCATCGCAGCCGACATGCCGGCGGTGGCCTGGTTGAACTTGATGACCGGCTTCCTGAGTCCACCGGCAATCAACGACAGCCCCAGGATCAGCAGCAGGTTGCCGAGGATACTGCCGGTGATCGAGGCCTTCACCAGGTCGACCAGCCCGGCGCGCAGCGCGACCAGGGCAATGATCAGTTCCGCGGCGTTGCCGAACGTGGCGTTGAGCAGCCCGCCGATCGACGGCCCAGTCCGATGGGCCAGATGCTCCGTGGCGGTGCCCATGAGGCCGGCCAGCGGCAGCACCGCAATGCAGGCCGCGCCGAACACCAGCAGTGGATCGGCGTGCATCTGCGCCAGCACCCAGCTCAGCGGTATGAAGACCAGGAGCAGATAGCTGAGCTTGAAGCGTTTCCGCTTGGGCGGAATGACCCGTGGCGGCGGCAGCGGCGGAATTTCCGCCCTGACCCGTTCGACTGGGCGCGGCGGCCGCTCACGCCGACGGGGCTGCTCCTGGGACCGCGGCTCCCCGCGGCCACCGCGCCTGGGCCGCTCAACCGCCGGAACAGCCTCTTCCTCGGCGTCGGCTTTGGCCGGCCGGGCAGCCTGTTCGGCTCGTTCGGGTTTCCCGGTGCGGCCGAGCGCCTGGGCAATCGGCCCTCGACGCTCCCGGCCCATGGTGGTGAGCATGATGGTGACCGTGTCGGCCGGGTCGGCGGCGCGGGCGGCATCCAGGAGCTTGCGGGCACCTGATCTGAGCGGGCGTTCGGTGGCAGCATCGCGGTGCGGGCCGGGCCGAAGCGCCTGCTCGAGGCCGAGCCGGACCGTTTCCGGAGTGAGGCTGGCCGCGCCGAAGGCTTCGGTGACGCTGGAGTCGGTTGATCCGGCCAGCGCCAGCAGCAGGTGCTCGGTGCCGATGAAGTCGTGGCCCAGACGGAGGGCTTCTTCCCGCGCCTCGTCGAGCAGCTCCTCGAGCTCGATAGCCATCAGAGTGGCCTGGCCTCGTCGATCAGCATGATCGGGATGTCATCGTCCACGGCGTAGACCAGCTTGCAGGTGTGACAGACCAGCGTTTCGGGATCGAGGCGGTGTTCCAGGTCTCCCTTGCACTTGGGGCAGACCAGAATTTCCAGCAGTTCCGGTGACAGGCTCATGGTCGTTCTCGTGGGCTCGGGTTGCGACGACTGTTGGGAGTTCCCTGGTTTGACTCGTCCGCCGCGGCGGGAAAACCCCAGCGTGACAGGATATCGGGATCCTTGCGCCAGCGGGGCTCGACCTTGAGGTGACAGTCGAGATAGACCTTGGTGCCGAGCAGGGCCTCGAGACGGGTGCGGGCGTGGGTGCCGATGGCCTTGAGGGTCTGGCCCCGCTGCCCGATCACGATGCCCTTCTGCGAGTCCCGCTCGACGTACAGCGTGGCCCGAATGTACACGGGCGTGGTGTGCTCCCGAAACTCCTCCACCTCGGCGGTAAAGGCGTAAGGCACCTCGTCCTCCAGCATCTCGAAGGCCGCTTCCCTGAGGTATTCCACCACGAAGAAGCGCATCGGCTGGGTGCCCAGCTCATCGGGATCGACCTGGAACTCGCCGGCCGGCGCCCTGGACTCCAGTTCGGCGATCAGGGCCGGAAGACCGGCGCCGGTTTCAGCCGAGATCCAGTGCCCACCGGCGGCCGTCTCCGGTGTCGAGGCCAGGTCGAGCTTGGTATACACCGTGAGCACCGGGGCACGGATACCGGTCTGTTCGGGCACCAGCTGCTGGAGCGGAGGTGCGGGATACTCGGCGGCCGGGTGGAGATGGAGGATGAGGTCGGCTGATTCGAGCTCACGCAGGGCCGCGGCGCGCATTCGGCGCTGGAGCAGGTATTTGGGTTCGAGGAGGCCGGGGGTGTCATGAAAGATGAGCTGGACCGGGCCCTCGGTGCGGACCCCGACGACCGGCATGCGGGTGGCCTGGGCCTTGGGGCTGACCAGGGCCAGGTGTTCACCGACCAGGGCGTTGAGCAGGGTGGATTTGCCGACGTTGGGCGCCCCGACGAGTGCGATGTGGGCGCAGCGGGTAGGGAGCGGGGGGTCGGCGGGGGTCATGTAGGGGGAAAGGTATCCGTGGAGTGGGGAAAAAAAAGAAGCCCGGGATCGTGAGATCCCGGGCCTCAGGGGAGGCTGGCAACGGCCTACTCTCCCACGCCCTCTCGAGCGAAGTACCATCGGCGCTACAGGGCTTAACTTCCGGGTTCGGAATGGGACCGGGTGTGGCCCCTGCGCGCTAGTCACCAGCCAATCCTTGGGGCTCCGCGGAGGTGCGGCGGCGCCGAAAGTCTGGCAATTGAGGGAGGATGGAGTAATAGTGGGAAAAACTTGGAGAGATCAAACTTCACGGGCGATTAGTACGGCTCGACTAAAGGGATCTCTCCCCGTGCATCTGCCGCCTATCAACCTGGTAGTCTACCAGGGCCCTTCAGGGGGCTTCAGCCCCAGGAGCGTTCATCTTGGGAACAGTTTCCCACTTAGATGCTTTCAGCGGTTATCTGCGCGCG
>JBDTTF010000286.1:0-11688 GCA_039930765.1 Gemmatimonadota bacterium
ATCCAGGACCCGGGCAATGTCGGCACCATGATCCGTACCGCACATGGACTCGGCGCGGCCGGAATCATCGCTCTCAAGGGCACCGCCGATCTGAACAATCCCAAGGTCATGCGCGGCGCGATGGGCTCGTCGTTCCGGCTGCCGGCCATCGCGGCCGACGATGCCGAACTCGAGGCGTGGCTCGCCGCCGCCAGGGTAAAGCTCTGGGCCACCACCATGGATGGCACGCCGCTCAAGCAATGGAAGGCCAGCGGGCCGGTGGCCATCGTGGTCGGCAATGAAGGGGCGGGCATCCGGCCAGCACTGCTCGGCCGCACCGCCGGCAGCATTGGAATTCCGCTCCGCGACGGGGCGGAGTCGCTCAACGTCGCGGTGGCGGCCGGTATTCTCCTCTTCGAGGTGATCGATGGACGGTGATCTGCTGGCCGCGGCATTGCTCGGTATCTTCGGTCTCATCTTCGGCAGCTTCCTCAACGTCTGCATCCTGCGCTGGCCGAAGGAAGAATCGGTAGTCCGCCCGCCCAGTCGCTGCCCGGGCTGTGGCAACGGGATCGCGTGGTACGACAATGTTCCAGTCTTGTCCTGGCTGATCCTCCGGGGCCGCTGCCGGCACTGCCAGACGCCGATCTCACCGATGTACCCCGCCATCGAGTTCGCCACGGCGCTGATCTGGCTCCTCTGCGGCTTCCACTGGAGCCTGACCATCGCCGCCCTCAAGGCCCTCGTCTTCTTCACCATCCTGCTCGGCATCGCGATGACCGATGCGCGCGAATACATCATTCCCGATCAATTCTCGATTGGTGGCCTGGTACTCGGCCTGGTATTCAGTGTGCTGGGTGGTGTTCCCGAAATTGGCCGGGCCCTGCTGGGTGCCGCCGTCGGGTTTGGCGGACTGTGGGCGGTCGGTGCCCTCGGCTCCATGATCTTCAAGAAGGAGGCAATGGGCGGTGGCGACATCAAGATGATGGCGATGGTCGGCGCCTTTGTCGGCTGGCAGGGCGTCCTGCTCACCATCTTCCTGGGTGCCCTGCTCGGCAGCGTGATCTTCCTGCCGATGCAGATCCTCCGGGGCGAACGCGAGAAGGAAGTACCGTTCGGGATCTTCCTCGCGCTGGGCGCCGCGACGACTTACCTGCTCGGGCCCGCCATTATTTCCTGGTACACTCACTACCTGACCACCGGATGACGCGCGGCCAGTTGCTGGCGCTGGCCTGCGCGGCAGTCGTGTCGGGCTGCCGTGGCCGACCGGTCGACACCGCCGGCAGCACCGACCTCCAGCAGATGGTCGACAGCCTGGCTCCTGCCGTGGAGCGGGCCGCGGGGCTGCGCTTCAAGACCCGGCCCAGGGCCGAGATCCGGACCCGGGAACAGGTCAGGACCTATATCCGGCACCAGCTGGAAGTCGAGTTACCGGCCGACAAGGTTCAGGGACTCGAGGCCGCCTATCGCCTGCTCGGACTGCTGCCCGACACCTTGGAACTCCGCCGCCTGATGCTCGATCTCTTCACCGAGCAGATTGCCGGATATTACGAGCCCGACAGTACCATGCTCTTCGCGGTGGCGGGGGCCGATCCGGCTCAGCTCCGCGTGGTGGTGGCTCACGAACTGGTCCACGCGCTCCAGGATCAGTACACCTCACTCGATTCGTTGCTGCACCGCTCGATGGACAATGATCACCTGACCGCGGCCCAGGCCATCTTCGAGGGGCAGGCCACGCTTGTCGGCCTGCAGGTCGTGGTGCCGACCCAGAACGTCACGGCCATGCCGGAGTTCTGGGAAACCTTCCGGGAACAGATCCGCCAGCAGCAGAGCAGCATGCCAGTCTTCAAGCAGGCACCGCGGATCATTCGCGAAGGGCTGGTCTTCCCATACCTGGCCGGGGCCGATTTCATGCGCTGGTGGGCCGGCTCCGAGCATCGCGACACGGTGCCGTACGGACGGCTGCTGCCGGTGTCGACGGAACAGGTCCTCCACCCCTCCCGCTATGGCCGCGGCGATCAGCCGCTGCTGATCCGGTTCCGCCAGAAGGGCGACTCGGCCTCGACCTACGAAGACGTGCTGGGGGAGTTCGAGATCCGGATTCTCAGCGCCGAATTGAGCGGGGCACCCGAGGTCACGACCGCGGTGCCGATCGGATGGGGCGGTGACCGCTTCCGGGTCGAGCTCGGACACGGCTCGCCGGCACTGATCTGGTATACCGCCTGGGACGACTCCGCCTCGGCCGAGCAGTTCCGGCTTCACACCGCCAACCTGCTGGCTCGTCGGCGCCGGCTGGGTTACCGGATGGAGGTGGCCCCGCTCACGCTTTCCGGACACCCGGCTATCCGGATTCTGCTGGCTCCGTCCTCCTGGTCCGGCTGGACCCATCCGCCTGAAGCCGAGATCGTCACGCCGTAGCACGACAGGGCCACCGATGAGTTCACTGCAGGCAAGGTTGCGCTGGTCACCGGTTCCTCGCGGGGAATCGGCGCCGAGATCGCCCGCCGGCTGGCTGGTGCCGGCGCCGCGGTAGCCATCAACTATGCTGGCAATCAAGCGGCGGCCGATCTGCTGGTCTCGGAAATCCAGGGCACGGGCGGGCAGGCCATCGCGGTCAAGGCGGATGTCGGCGTCGCTGCTGATGTGAAGTCGATGTTCGATGCCGCCATCAATCGGCTCGGCACGCTCGACATCCTGGTCAACAACGCCGGCATCGTACTCTACCGCCGGATCGAGGACACCACCGACGCCGAATTCGACCGGCTGCTCCAGGTCAATGTCCGGGGAGTATTCCTGACTCTGCGCGAGGCCGCCGCCAGGCTGGCCTCCGGCGGACGAATTGTCAGCCTCTCGTCGTCGGTGACCCGCCTGATGATGCCGACCTATGCCACCTATTCCGCCACCAAGTCGGCCGTCAAGCAGATGAGCCGGGTGTTTGCCAAGGAAGTCGGCGCCCGCGGCATTACGGTCAACACTGTCGCTCCCGGTCCGACCAGTACCGAGTTGTTCACCGGTGGCAAGTCCGAGGACACCACCAAACGTCTCGCCGCGCTGTCGGCCTTCAACCGGATCGGAGATCCGGCCGACATCGCCAGGCTGGTGGTTTTCCTGGTCGGTGATGAGGCCGCCTGGATCACTGGTCAGAACATCGGCGCCAATGGCGGGATGGCCTGAGCCCGGAGCCGGCACTGCCCGGAGCCAAATCCGCTGTCCCAAGTCGATATGCGGCAACGTGTTAAGCAACGATGACACAGCAGTGCACAGTGGTTCCGAAGCCCCTATCCTCGCTGCCTACCCCACCTGTAACCATCAGTCGAATCGCGCCGATAACTTGATCTAAGTGTCGGTCCCGCCTATGTTTCTGGGCTTATGTTCGACGAGCTTTCCGCCAAGCTGACTGCCACGCTGCAGAAGATCGCGGGCCGTGGAGTCCTTACGGAAGACGCGATCAAGGAAGGACTCCGCGAAATCCGCCGAGTCCTTCTGGAAGCGGATGTCAGCTTCGAACTCACCCGCGAATTTCTCGAGCGGGTTCAGGAAAAAGCCGTCGGGATCGCGGCGCTCAAGTCGGTGCGGCCCGGGCAGCAGCTGGTCAAGATCGTGTTCGACGAGTTGGTGGCCCTGCTCGGCGAAAAGCAGGCGCCGCTGGTCTTTGCCTCCGTGCCGCCGACCGTGATCATGATGGTTGGCCTGCAGGGATCGGGTAAGACGACGACCGCCGGCAAGCTGGCCAAGCGGCTCAAGCTGGAGCAGAAGGCTCCGATGCTGATCGCGGCGGATGTGTATCGTCCGGCGGCCGTTGATCAACTGATGACGCTGGGCAAGCAGGTTGACGTCCCGGTGCATGGTGAGCCCGGCGTCACTGATGTAGTCGGAATCGTCCGGCGAGGCATCGAAGCGGCGGGGAAGGCCAGAGCGAGGACGGTCATCGTCGACACCGCCGGCCGGTTGCAGATCGACGCCGACATGATGGCTGAACTGAAGGTGCTTAAAGCCGCCATCAAGCCACACGAGATCCTGCTGGTGGCTGACGGGATGAGCGGCCAGGACGCGGTCCGGGTGGCCAGCGGCTTTCATGAAGCCCTCGGCATCACCGGCGTGATCCTGACCAAGATGGACGGCGATTCCCGCGGCGGCGCGGCCCTCTCCATTTACGGCGTGACCAAGGCGCCGATCAAGTACCTCGGCGTCGGTGAAAAGCTCGATCAGCTCGAGCCGCTGCACCCCGAGAGGCTGGCCGGCCGGATCCTGCAGCAGGGCGATGTCCTGACCCTGGTCGAGCGGGCTCAGGCCACCGTCGATGCCGGCGAAGCCGAGCGGCTGGCCCGCAAGGCGACGTCGAAGAAGGGGCTGGACCTGGCGGATTTCCTGGCCGCCATGACCCAGATGCAGAAGATGGGGCCGCTCAAGAATGTGCTGGGGATGCTGCCGGGGGTGAATCCCGCCATGCTCAAATCGGCCAATCTGGACGAAAAACGGATCAAGCACGTCGAGGCCATCGTGCTGTCGATGACCCCGGCCGAGCGGGCCGATCCCGATGTGCTCACCGGCTCGCGCCGGCTCAGGATTGCCAGGGGCGCCGGCCGCACGGTTCAGGAAGTCAATCAGCTGCTGACTCAGTTCAAGCAGATGCAGAAGATGATGAAGGGGGCGGGGAAGGGCGGCATGAAGATGCCGTTCATGGGCAAGCGGGGATTTCCAGGGCAGTGATCAAGCGGGTCAAGCGCGGAATGCGGAACCCGTTCGTCGAACTTCAGGATTCACCAGGGGATCGGAATAATGGCTACTCGCATTCGTCTGCGTCGCGTCGGCCGGAAGGGCCTGCCGCTCTATCGTATCGTCGTCACCGACCGGACCGCGCCGAGGGATGGCCGCTTCATCGAGACGCTCGGCAACTACAACCCGAAGGCCGAGCCGGCCGACAAGATCCAGGTCGACGCCGATAAGGTGAAGAGCTGGCTGGCCAAGGGCGCAACGCCGACCGATACGGTCAAGGCGTTGCTGACCAAGGCCGGTCTGATGGCCCAGGCCTGATCGGGGCGGTGAGCGCCCCGCGGCTGCTGGTGGTCGGGCGCCTCCGGCGCCCTCACGGCCTCAAGGGTGAAGTGACGATCTTTCCCCTGACCGATGCGCCCGATCGGGTGCTCGAGCAGGGCAAGGTGCTCCAGCGGCTGGATCTTCGGGGCAATGTGGTCGGCCAACCGGTGACGATCGAACGGAGCCGCTCCTACCACCGCGAGTGGCTGCTGAAGTTTGCCGGGACCGATTCCCGGGATGCGCTGGAAGGCTGGGGCGGACAGTTTCTGGCCGCGCCGGCCGCCGAGCTCGATCCGCCGGCCGAGGGTGAGGTCTATCTCTACGAGCTGGCCGGGTTTGCGGTCCGTGGGGAGGATGATGCGCCGCTGGGCATTGTGTCGGACGTCTTCGAGCTGCCCGGCGGATTGACCCTTGAAGTGCAGGGCCCCAAGCGCGAATTCCTGCTGCCGTACCGCCAGGAATTCATTCGCCGGGTGGACCGGGCCGGACGGGTGCTGATCGTGGCGCCACCCGCCGGGCTGATCGAGGACTGAGCCGGGATGCTGACGATCAATGTCGTGACCCTGTTCCCCGACGCGATCGGGCCGTACCTGACGGCCAGCATTCCAGGACGGGTCAGGACGGCGGGGCTGGTCGAGTACCGGCTGGTGCAGCTCCGGGACTTTGCCCACGACAAGCACCACACCGTCGACGATTACGCCTATGGCGGCGGCGCGGGAATGGTGCTCAAGCCCGGGCCGTTTTTCGAGGCGGTCGAATCGCTGGGTGAGGTCACCGGTCCGGTCGTGCTGTTGTCAGCCCGGGGCCGTCCCTTCCGTCACGAGGATGCGGTCCGCTACTCGCTCGGCAAGTCGCTGACCCTGTTGTGCGGTCATTACAAGGATGTCGATCAACGGGTCGCCGAAGGGGTGGCGGCCGAAGAAGTCTCGATCGGCGACTTTGTGCTCTCAGGTGGCGAGCCGGCCGCGCTCTGCATTCTGGATGCGGTGGTCCGGCTACTCCCCGGAGCCCTCGGCGACCATGAGTCCGCCAGCACCGATTCGCATTACGACGGGCTGTTGAGTCCGCCGAGTTACACCCGGCCTCCCGAGTATCGGGGCCGGGCAGTGCCGGAGCTCCTGCTGTCGGGAAACCACGCCCAGATCGCGGCGTGGCGGCAGGCTGAAGCGGAGCGGCTCACCGCACTCCGTCGCCCGGATCTCTGGCGCGCGTACGCGTCCACTTCCCAGCCCTGATCGGGCCGGGTCAGCATCCCGCTTCGGCGGGTCCACACGGAGATGACGATGGATCAGATCACCGCGGTCGTACAGGAACCGCTGCGCACGGACTTGCCGTCTTTTGAGGCCGGCGACACGGTCAAGGTCATGGTGCGGGTCCGCGAAGGCGACAAGGAGCGGCTCCAGGCCTTTGAAGGCGTGTGCATCGGCAAGCGGGGCGGCGGGATCAATGCCACCTTCCGGGTCCGCAAGACGTCGGCGGGCGTCGGGGTCGAGCGGATCTTCCCGCTGCACAGCCCCACCGTCGCGGCGATCGAGGTGGTCCGCAAGGGCAAGGTCCGGCGCGCCAAGCTGTACTACCTGCGTGGCGTCAGCGGCAAGGCGGCCCGGATCAAGGAAAAGCGGGACAACTAACCGTGGCGCCGCGCCGTCCCGATCTGTCGCGCGAGGCGACGGCCTGGGCGGAGCGGCGTCTGCTGATCGGTGTCGACGAAGTAGGCCGCGGTCCCCTGGCTGGTCCAGTGGTGGCCGTGGCCATTGTTTTTCCCGACCGCCACAAGCGGATCGTCGGGGTGCGGGACAGCAAGACGCTCTCGGCGGCCCGCCGCGAGGCACTGGCGCCGGCGCTTCGGACCCAGTCGGTGGCCTGGGCAGCCGGGGCGGCCAGCGTCACCGAGATCGACCGGCTCAATATCCGGGTGGCAACGGCCCTGGCCATGCGCCGCGCGGTCAACCGGCTGCTGCCGGCACTCGGCACGACCACGATCCTGATCATCATCGACGGCCTGCCCATGCCTGAACTCGGCCATCAGCACCAGGCGCTGGTCGAGGGTGATGCGCTGTGCTATTCGATCGCGGCGGCGGGCATCGTGGCCAAGACCATTCGCGATGGGCTGATGTGCCGCCTCGCTCGACGGTACCCCGGCTACTCGTGGCACACCAACATGGGCTACGGTACCGCGGACCACATGACGGCAATCACCGAGCAGGGGCCAACCTGCCATCATCGCCGCAGCTTTGCCCCGGTGTCGCAGCTGTCGATGTTGAGGTGAAACCTGGGGTCGGCGGTGTCGTTGGGGTGTCGGAAGGTCGGAAGGTCGGAAGGTCGGAAGGTCGGAAGGTCGGAAGGTCGGAAGGTCGGATAGTCCGACAGGTGAGCACTTGGATCCTCGACCCTTGTCCCTTGTCTTTTGTCTCTCGTCTCTCGTCTCTTGTCTGGACCCTCCCGTGCGCATCTCTGCCCTGAGTCTCATTTTCCTGCTGGCCGCTGCGGCCGCCTCCGCCCAGACCAACGCCGAGCGGATGGCCAACGACCGCTACACGCGGTCCCACGACTTTGACCTGCTGCATCAGCGGATCGAGCTTCGCAACATCAACTGGGACAGCACCAGTTTTGATGGCCGGGTGGTGCTCCGGCTGGTGTCGCAGCGGCCGGGACTCGATTCGCTGATCCTCGATGCCGGTCACCTGCTGCAGATCGGCATGGTGCGGGACCAGAAGGGTGAGCTCAAATGGTCCAGCCATGGTGACTCGCTGGTGGTGCATTTGAGCCGGGCGTTGATGCGGGGCGACACGACGCGCCTGACGATCGACTATCACGCCATCATCGACAACGGTCGGGGCCTGACTTTTATCGAGGCGGATACCGGTCGCCCGACCCGGCCGCGCCAGCTCTGGAGCCAGGGTGAAGCGGACGACAATCACCGCTGGTTTCCGACCTATGACTTTCCGAATGACAAGCTGACCTGGGAACTGGCGGCCACTGTGCCCAAGGCCTACACGGTGGTGTCGAACGGCCGGCTGGTGAGTGACCTGGTCGGCAAGGATGGCAACCGCACCACCACCTGGAGCCAGGAAACCCCATCGGCCAGCTACCTCGTTTCGATCGTGGTGGCGCCGCTGACCCGGCTGCACGATTCGTGGCGCGGCAAGCCCGTCGATTATTACATCTACCGTGGTACCGACAGCGTCGCGGCCCGGCGGTTGTTCCGGATCACCCCTGACATGATCGAGACCTACTCGAAGCTGACCGGCACTCCGTATCCGTGGGCCAAGTATGCCCAGACCACCGTGGCCGATTTCTTCGGCGGCATGGAGAATGTCAGCGCGACCACGCTGGTGGACTGGATTCCCGACGCCAATGCCTACCTCGATACGCCGTGGTACCATCACATTCTGATACCACACGAGCTGGCCCACCAGTGGTTCGGCGACTATGTCACCACCGCCAACTGGGCCAACATGTGGCTCAACGAGGGCTTTGCCGAGTTCATGCCGGGGCAGTACTGGCAGGCCAAACTCGGCGCCCACGAAGGGCAGCAGTACTACGTGGACGAGTACCGTTCCTATACTGGCATCGATCGGCGCCGCCGGATGCCACTGGCCTCCCTCGGCTCCAACAACATCTATCCCAAGGGCGCGCTGGTGCTGCTGATGCTGCAGCGGCATCTCGGGCCTGAGCGGTTCTGGGCCTCGGTCCATCGCTACCTGACCGACCACAAGTACGATGTGGCCACCACGGACGATTTCCGTCAGGCCATCCTGGCCGCCACCGGCGAAAATCTCGACTGGTTCATGGACCAGTGGATGTACCAGGCCGGGTACCCGGAGTTCAAGGTCGAGGCCAGCTTCGACAGCAGCGCGGCGCGGCTGACCCTCAAGGTCGAGCAGACCCAGCAGGATTCCTCCAAGGCGGACAGCACCGGGTTCAAGTTCACCACTCCCGCGGTCTTCCGGATGCCGGTGACGATCCGGGTGGGCACCGCGCACGGCGATGTCCTCCGCCACTTCTGGCTCGACCAACGGGCCCAGTCACTGGTGCTCGACAGTCTGGTCGGTCCGCCGACCATGGTGGTGTTCGACGACAGCAACACCATCGTGAAGGCGTTGGAGTTTCAGCAGCCGACGGCCTGGCTGTCGACCCAGCTCGCTCATGACCCCGACCTCTGGAACCGTCAATGGGTGATCAAGCAGCTGGCCATGCGGAAGGATGACGCCAATGCGGCGGCCGCGCTGGCCACCGCGGCCACCGACGCGGACTACTATCTCACCCGGGCGCAGGCGGCCGAAGCGCTGGGCGGATTCCCGCCGGCCACCGCCTTTCATACTCTGCGCCAGGTCATGGGAGACACCTCGAGTGCGGTCCGCGCCGCCGCGCTCAAGGGGCTGGGCGCGCTAGGCTCCGACTCGGCGCTCGGCGTGGCGAAGATGGCGTTCGAGTATGACGAGAGCTACAACGTGAGGGCCGCCGCCGTCGGGGCGCTGATCAAGCTGCCCGATGCCGACCGACGGGCGCTCTACCGCAAAGCGGTCGGCATCGATTCATATCGGGATGCAATTGCCGGTGCGGCCTTGGACGGCATCGCGCAATCCGGCGATACCATGATGCTGGACGTGGTGGACCGGGCGGTGTCCTGGACTGATAACGCGGGATTCATCCTGGCGGTGCTGGGGAAGAAATCACCCAGAGCCTACGATCTGCTGGTGGCCCACCTCAACGACTCGAGGCAGGCGGTACGGCACCGGGCGCTTCAAGCCTTCGAGTTCGTCGCGCCGGCTCCCGAGGCCACCGCCCGGCTGACCGCGGCGCGGGACCGCCTCACATCAGACAAGGCCAGGGCCGAGGTCGACGCTACCCTGGCCCGCCTGGCGGCACGACCCGCCGGCAACGACGACGAGTAAACCGGATTGAAGCGATGTCGCCTCAATCCATGACCCACCCCGCAACTTCCTTGACCGCCTCGCTGGCCCTGGCCGGATCGGCCACGCGAGGCACGGTGATGATGGCATCGATGCCCGCCAGCCGGTGAATCGCTTCCGCATTGCTGCCTGAGCTCTCGTCCTGGATTTCCGGCGCCGACAGCACCACTCCCAGCACCGGAATCCGTTCCGCCCTGAGCACCCGGATAGTCAGCAGGGTGTGATTGATCGAGCCCAGCCGGTCGGATGTGACCACCAGTGCCCGGCCGTTCAGTTGATGTGCGAGGTCCAGGGTATCCTCGGTCCAGGTCAGCGGTGACAGCAGGCCGCCCGCCAGTTCGACCAGCGCCTGGTCGGCTCCGGCCGACAGATTCCGGATCTGCTCCGCCAGCGCCGCCACTTCGATCGTGACCCCTTCCGCCTCGGCCGCCCAGGCCGCAGCCACTGGGGCGTGCAGCCGGATCAGCGCGGTGCGAGGCTGACTCTGTCCGGTGGCAGCGGCGATCACCGCGCCGTCCTCTTCGGGGGAAAGCGTCGGGCCGCAGCCGGTTTCCACCGGCTTGATGGCCACCACGCGCTGGCCGGCCGCCACCAGTGCGCGAGCCAGCGCCGCCGTAACCCAGGTCTTGCCGATGTTGGTATCGGTCCCGACGATGAACGTCACCGGCGTTCCGGCGGCGGGGGCGAGTTCGGCTGCGGGGTCACGCGGAGCCCGGGTCCGGGTCCGCTTCTTCTCAGGGCTCATTCCGTGATCTCCTCGAGGCCGGCCGCCGCCGCATCCACCAGGGTGGCGAGCTCGGCGTCCGTGACCGCCAGTGGCGGCATCAGAACGATGGTGTCTCCCAGCGGCCGGAGGAAGACCCCCTTGCGGCGCGCCGCACGGCAGACCCGCGTTCCGGTGCGGTCGGCGGCCGGGAATGACGCGCCAGCATTTCATCGTCCGGGGACTGCAGGACGGCCAGGGCATCCTCAGCGTCGACCGCCTGCCCCGAGAGGGCGCGGTCTGCCCGGTCGTTCCAGTTCGTGCCAGCTCGCCGGGTGATGGGAGCTAGGGTTTGGCGTCGGCGGCGTTGGCCTGCAGGATCCCGCGGATGGCCCGCAGCCGGCCATCGAAGTCCAGGGTGCCGAAGTCGTAGATCTCGTCGTCGGAACCAGTCAGCGCCGGCATGGCGCCGGCGGCACCGTCGGTGACCCGGACCTCGGTCTTGTGAATCCGGCGGACTTCATGAATATCGGCCACCGAAACCTTGCCGGTGCTGTCGGCCCGCTGGTAGACCAGGTTCTGGCCGTCCAGTGACACCAGCTTGATGTCCCAGATATAGTCGCCGTTTTCCAGGGTCAGCTGCCAGCGGTCATCCGCCTTGCTCTGCGCGGCCGCCGATGCCGTCACCAGCCCGAGCGCAGCCACCACCACCATCATTCGAAACCAGTGCATACCTTCTCTCCCCAAGTGAATTGCGGCCGCATCCGGCCTTGAGTTTCCCTGCTGGGCCGGTCACGTTTGAGCCCGCGCGGGGGCGTAGCTCAGCTGGTTAGAGCAAGAGACTTTTAATCTCTAGGTCGTGGGTTCGACTCCCACCGCCCTCACTGGCCCGCTGCCGAGGATAGCGCGGGCCGCGTCCGGCGACAGGTCGAAACCTAGTCGAGAGTCAGAAGACAAATGTCGGCGGCTCTAACCGGGGAGAGCCTGAACGTGCGATCTTCGGTCCGCCTGTCCGCCTGTCCGCCTGTCCGCCTGTCCGCCTGTCCGCCTGTC
>JBDTTF010000287.1:0-4749 GCA_039930765.1 Gemmatimonadota bacterium
GGTTGACCCCTCACTGGGAGTGCTTCCTCTGGCGGCCCACCCCTCGGCCCGCTCACCGCGTCTACCCTTCCGCCACCCGGGCTGGCCGGCGACTGGCGCCGGTCGCGCCTGCACGTCATATTAACCACTGTGCCAATAGGCGATAGCGCCGACTTTTCTTCGGGAGGTACGGGTGGCGGAACGGAGACAGGCTCGAGCGCGTCCGCGGAGGACGCCAGGACCACGAACCGATGGGGGCCAGTCGCTGCAGCAGTTGCTGCTGGAGCACGCCGTGGCACTCCCCGCTGATCGGCTCAAGATCCGCGACCTGGCGGAGGTGGTGGGGGTCGCGCCCAGGATGCCGATCTATGTGTTCGGCTGTCTCTCGGGGCTGCTCGCAGCCGTGGCGGAGCGGGGCTTCGAGGATCTCAATGAACGTCTCGAGATCGCGGCCGAGACTGCGCCCGAAGGTGGTCGCCTCAAGACACTCGGCCTGGCCTATTTGACATTTGGACTCGAGCGCGGGGAAACCTGGAAGAAGATCCACGCTCCGCGGCTCTGGGATGTGGTCGGGAATGATCGTCACCCCGACCGGGACCGGGTGGCCGACGGGGCCTGGGCCAAAGCTTGGAAATCAGTCCACACGGAGAATGAGAAATTCAAGCCGTTTGATTTTGTTTCCGCCGAGAGGAGGCGTGCCCTGAAATTCCTTGAGGACGCGGCCAGAGATGACGGCATCCCCGAATCGGGGGATGCGGCACATGCCATCGCGTGCCTGGTGGATGGCATCCTTTGGCAAACGCATTTTGAAAGGGTGGGGGTTGGCGAGGGGATGGCCGGGCCGACGGCCTACCATGAGAAGTTGGTTGACCGGACTATCGCCGGGTGGCGGAGGTGAGATCGGTTGGTGGCGCCGGCCGCGGTCGGGCCTCACCTCCGTCCCCCTTCCTCGCGGCCGAGGCGCCCATGGCAGCAGGGTGGGGCCTTCATAAATGAAGGCCCCACCCTGCTGCTTGGAGCATCGGTGCTGCTTGGCGGAGGCCCCGATGCCTCGAATTGGTTGGGCGGCCGTCCCTGGCTGCCTTCGGTCATTGCGAGGAGGGAGCAGAGCGACCGACGAAGTACTCTCCAGAGGCATGATCCGTCCGCGAGCGCAGCGAAGGAGCTGGCGTGCACCGCCTGAGCCCTGGGCAGAGGGCTTGTCCTACCTTGCCGCCTCGGTCTCCTTTCCTCCACAGTTCTGGCCGATCTGGACCCTCAACGCCAGGCCACCACACCGATGACGCTCACCAGCTTGCCATCTGAAGTCCGATCGCTGCTCGAGGAAGGTGGCTGGGGAGGCTGGAAGATGCCCGTCGAGGAGCTGCAGGGACCGACAATGGGGCTCTTCAAACGCGCCCTGGCTCGCGCAGGTGAACTCGGTCCTGATCGGTTTCTAAGCCGAATGATCGGGCAGTCTGGCGGGCAGGTCATCGGCGAGAGCGCCAGGGAGCTGGCCTCCCTCTACGCCGAAGGGTCAGGGGCGGCCCGACTGGCAACAGACGCTGAAGAGTTGGGAGTGCCCATCCTCGCGCTGCTTGCCGCGGACCTGGTCGGCCCCTGGCGCACCGACGAACGGGCCTGGCTTGCGCCGGACGAATGGCTCGGATTCGCCACACAGGTCTGCGCTCTGAGCGCCGTTCTCTGTGACAAATTTCCCGTCCTTGCGGCGCAATTGATGGACGAGACGGCACACGATCCGGCAGATTGGCGGTTTATGCACGAACTCGCGGCAGCCGTTGCCGCGTTCGGCGCAAGTTGCGACGAGGCGCTTATTCCTGCACTACGACAAAAATATGGGCTGGGCATGACGCTGATCCCATCGGTGGATCGGTGCCGCCTGCTAACCGTCGTGGCCGACGCTATCGACCGGCGAACGTTCTCGATCAACGCCCTGCTGCCCTTCCTGGGCCAGGACGATTCCCGAGCGGTCGTCGCAACCGCGGCCCTCAGGTTCGCTGTCGCCATCGATCCCGAACACGACGACCCGCTCACTGGCGTCCGTCATCTGATCCGACCGACTGCCGGACCTGAGTTAGAGACTCACCGGGTGGCCGTTCTCTCTGGCCTGCTCATCCTCGGCGATCAGCGGGTCATCGATCTGCTTGGCCCCTGTTGGCGGGGTCTCTCCCAGGATGGGCGCTTTCTCCTGAGCGCATTGCAGGCCCCCGACTTGCACGGACCGTTGATCGAATGGTTTCTCGATTGGCTGGAGGATTGTGAGGGCGAAGAATTCGGGGCTGTTGCTGCTGCCGTCGCCCTGATGGGCCAGGCCGCCAGAAGGTTCCCGATCATTGAAATCCGGCGGAGCTTCCCGGTCCCGATCGACCCTTCCGACTCGGCTATAGAACTGGTTCAGACCTGGTCGTTTGCCGAGTACGCCGGCCGGATAGAGCCAAGACTGCGTGATCTGGCGCGGCGGGAGACCGCACCATGTGTGATGCCCGAAGTACTGAGGGCGTGGGGTCTGACCTGAGCCATGGAGCCCAGCCAGGATCCCAGCTGGTCCTATTACCCGGAGACCGTCCTGGAATTTGAGACCACACCGGCTTTGGCCGTGGACCTCCGCCGCCAGATTCCGCCCGCCGACCTGCCCCGCCTGCGAGCGCTCGCAGATAACAGATCATTTGCGGTCCTCACCCCCTGCAATCCAAGAGGACAGACCCTCTCGGACCAGGACAACGAGAGCAGGCTTGCAGGGTTGATCGCCGAGCTGGGCCGTTTGGCAATTCCCGCGATCGGCGTCACCGGTGTGTCACCCGATCGAAAGCATCGCGAGCCCGGTGTAGCGGTGGCCGTGGCCCAACTAGAGGCCGTGGAATTGGCGGCCCGTCTGGAACAATCGGCACTGTTCTGGTTTGATGGGGAGGCGGTCTGGCTCGTCCCGGTCCTGATTGCTGGCCAACCATGCCGGCTTCCATTCGCTTGACCAGGTACGCCGGACTTCCTATTCTTGCCTTGCGCGGCGATTTCCCCGACTTGACGGGCCGCGCACCGGATACATCCGGCTCTTCCGTCTAAGTTGCGGCAAGCGGCCCGCGACTCCATTCGCGGGCCGCCGTGCTTTACGGTATCGGCGCCTGCCCACCCAGGAGCATTGATCAATGGGCGCCCTGACTCACGAGATTCCTCCTACTCTCACCAGCTTTACCTCCGAATCCGTCTCCGAAGGACATCCCGATAAAGTCTGCGACTATATCGCCGACTCGATTCTTGATGCCCACCTGGCTCAGGACCCGCACGCGCGAGTTGCCTGCGAAGTGCTCTGCAAGGATGCCACCGTCGTCCTGGCCGGGGAGATCTCGTCCCGCGCGAAGGTGGATCACCCGGCCATTGCCCGGCAGGCTATTCGTGAAATCGGCTATATCGATCCGTCCGAGGCGTTCAGCGCCGACGGTGTCCAGATCATCGAGCTGATCTCTCGCCAGTCATCGGAGATCTCCCAGGGAGTGGACGCTGACCGCAACCTCCACCAGGATCAGGGCGCCGGTGATCAAGGGCTCATGTTCGGCTACGCGACCGACGAAACCCCGGAGCTGATGCCGCTTCCGCTGATCCTGGCCCACCGACTGGCCGCTGGCCTCGCCGCCGATCGGAAGACCGGAGGCGTTCCGTGGCTGCGGCCCGACGCGAAGACCCAGGTCACGGTCGCCTATGACGGGCTTGAACCCGTCGGTGTCACCCACCTGGTGGTCTCAACCCAGCACTCGGCAGACGCCGGCGCGGACACCATCGCGCCGTATGTGAGGGAGCGGTTGCTGCCTTGGGCGCTCGGAAGCTGGCACCGTCCCGATATCGTTCCCGTTGTGAACGCGACGGGGAGCTTCGTGCAGGGAGGGCCTTCCGCCGATTGCGGTGTCACCGGTCGCAAGATCATCGTCGACAGTTACGGGGGCATGGCTCGCCATGGCGGGGGTGCATTCAGCGGCAAAGACCCTTCCAAAGTCGACCGCAGCGCCGCGTACTTCTGCCGGTTTGTGGCCCGGCAGCTGATCCGCCAGGGCTATGCGCGCCGGGCCGAGATCCAGGTGGCCTACGTCATTGGGCTGCCGAAGCCCGTGTCTCTCCGAGTCCAAACCTTCGGCACCGGGGACCCTGCCGCCGCGCTCGCCGTGGCCCAGAGCTTCGACTTCCGGCCAGCTGCGATCGTCGAGCGCCTGGGGCTGCTTCGGCCGATCTACCGGCAGACCACCAATTACGGCCATTTCGGGCGGCCAGGGCTACCGTGGGAGGAATGATCGAGGAGGGGCTGGAACCAGATGATGCCAAGGCGAGGCAGGCGGACGGGCGGACAGGCGGGCAGAAACTACAGGGGCACCTCATCCCGAGCCGAGTCGCGGCGAGGCACACCGTCAGGAATGGGTGAGCATCTCGTGAGCAGCGCGGCGCCGGTAGGGGCGGGTCGAAGACCCGCCCCTACGGCGCCCCCCATGGACGAATCGGCCGCGGGTACCCCCGCGGCCGAGGAAATCGCCGCTTCGCGGATCGAACACCTGGGGCAACCGGCCTGTCCTCGGCTGAAGCCGAGGCTCGGCCTTGGGAGCTGAAGCGCCCTGGCATCATCGCAAGCGGGCCACGGACGTTTGCTGGTCAGCTCAAAGCTGGCGTGTGTATCCGATCTGGAGCCTCGGGGTTGGTCCTCTCTCCTATCTCCTGTCTCCTGTCTCCTGGTGTTTAGGCTCCGCCTGGGCTCGGCATTGGCCGGTAAACCGGCCTGTCCGATTGACGGTG
>JBDTTF010000288.1:0-8793 GCA_039930765.1 Gemmatimonadota bacterium
CTCCCGCCTCGCTGAGCCGGCTCACCACCAGCGATACCGCCGGACCGGTCTTCGCCGACAGTCTGCCCGCACTCGATTCCGCCACGGTGGTCCTGTTCTGGACCGGCGCAGTGGACACCCTGAGTCAGGCGGTCAGGGACGAGGCGGCCGTGGAGCTCAAGGCCACCGCCGGCTGGGCCGCCGACTATCTCTCCGGCTACCACATCGATCTGCTCGCCACCCGGGCGCGGGGCGTGTACGTCACTCCGCCCGCCGGTGAGCGGCGATTCGTCGACTTCCGTGGTCTCGATTTTCCCTTCGGATTCGTGCTGATCGAACCGGGATATCCCGAGCGGTTCCTGACCGGGATCGTGAGCGAGGATGACCTGCGCGATGAGCTGGTGGACTATTTCGATCTCGAGGAAGGGGATTCCACTTCGGTCTTGCGGACCCGCGGTGAGCCGGCGCCGCCAAGGACATCCTCGAGGGCGGCGAGCAGGGCGGCCGGGGCAAAGGGCTTCTGCAGGAAGACGGCTCCCGGTGGCAGTTCGCCGTGCTGGACGATCACGTCGGGGGTGTAGCCTGACATGCAGATGATCTTGATGTCCGGCCTGGTGCCCTGGATCAGTTCGGCCAGGACCTGACCGCTCACCCCTGGCATCACGAGGTCGGTGACCAGGATATCGATCGGATCCTGCCACTCGCTCGAGATGACCAGCGCCTCCGCTCCATGACTCGCCTCCAGGACCCGGTAGCCGCGTCCTTCCAGCACCCGCCGGCTCAGCCGCCGCACCACCTCTTCATCCTCCACCAGCAGGACCGTCTCCTGCGCCTGTCGTACCGGCTGCACCAGGGGTGCCGCCTCGACTTCGTCGGCGCTGGCTCCATCGACCAGCGGCAGGTAGATGAAGAAGGTGCTGCCCACTCCCCGGCGGCTCTCGGCGTAGATGAAGCCGCCGCTTTGCTTGACGATGCCATACACCGTGGCCAGGCCGAGACCGGTGCCCTTGCCGGGATCCTTGGTGGTATAGAACGGTTCAAACAGGTGGACCAGCGTCTCCGGGCTCATCCCTTCGCCGGCATCCTTGACCGTGAGCAGGATGTACCGGCCTGGTCGCATCCCGGGCCACTCGGTGACCTGGGCCTGCTCCAGTTCGACCTGGCTGGTCTCCAGCCGGATGGTGCCGCCCGCGGGCATCGCGTCCCGGGCATTGACCAGCAGGTTCACGATGACCTGCTCGAGCTGGCCAGGGTCGGCCCGAATGGCGCCGATCGTGTCATTCAGGTTGGTCAGCAGCAGGACATGCTCACCGATCAGGCGGCGGAGCATCCGGTCGGCGCTGCGCACCACTTCATTGAGGTCCAGCAGCTTCGGAATCAGGACCTGGCGCCGGCTGAAGGCCAGCAGCTGCTGGGTGAGGTTGGCTGCCCGGCGGGCCGCATGGCGGACCTCCTCGACATCCTGGCGGACTTCCGAATCGAGATCCTCCCGGTCCAGCACCAGCTCGGCGCTGCCGATGATTGCGGTGAGCAGGTTGTTGAAGTCGTGGGCCACGCCGCCGGCCAGCCGGCCGATCCCCTCCATTTTCTGCGAATGGCGGAGCTGTTCTTCCAGTGCCTTCCACTCGGTGATGTCGCGCTGCATGCCCCAGAGCCGGACCAGGTATCCCTGCTCGACGAATCCGATCAGGCTGCTGAGCAGGTAGCGGACCGGCGCTCCGGCCTGGGTGACCACCGACTCCCGTTCGATGACCCGGTACCCCGAGCGGATCAGGTCGAGCCAGAATTCACGCTGGCGCGAGTCCTCGGCCGCGACGACGCTGCGGAGGGACCGGCCGACGATGGTCTCGATGTGTCCCGAGCCGTGCAACTTGGCAAAGGCGACATTGCACTCCGCAATCCGGCCGGTGTCGAGCATCCGGGCCAGCTGCGATTCGGCCGGCTGGCTCATCGAGACCGGCTCGCCGAACTCGACCCGGAAGATCCCTTCGGTGCTCTGCGAGACGAACGCCCGGTACCGCTCGCTCATTTCGGTGAGCGCCTGCTCGGCCAGCAGCGATTCGGTAATGTCGGTGAACGACGCCACAACGGCGTAGGGCCGGGATTCTCCGGGGCGGATCAGCGGCTCGGAGTTGACCCGGATCCAGCTCAGCGATCCGTCGGGCTTGTGAATGCCCATGATCACGCCGGTGCAGGACAGTCCGGTGCGGAGGGTCACTACCACCGGATGCGATTCGCCGGGGAAGGGCCGGCCATCAGCATGCACCGCCCGCCAGCGGGGATCGAGTGAGGTGCGTCCCATCATCTGGTCGGTGGTGAGGCCCAGGATCCGGGAGGCGCTCTCGTTGCAGGCCAGGATTTCGCTGTTGGCATCCTGGACCGTGATCCCCTCCTGCAGCGCCGAGATCACCGAGCGGTAGCGGGCTTCGCTGTCGCGCAGGGCGTCGGTCGCCTGGCGGATGTCGGTGACCTCGACCAGCGAACCGATGTACCCGGCAAAGGCGCCATCACTGCCGAAGCGGGGTGAGCCGAATTCCAGTACCCAGCGGAACGACCCATCATGGTGACGGAAGCGGAATTCACTGGTGAACGGAAGCTGGGCCTGCCGGTCGAGGGCATACTGGCTGGCGATGCGTTCGCGATCATCGGGGTGCAGCAGGTTGGGCCAGTTGGGGCCGATGACCTCGGTCATCGAGCAGCCGGTGAACTCGCAGATCGCCTTGTTGGCGTAGATCCCTTCGCGATCGCGGTCATCCATCCAGATCATCAGCGGGGCCTGGTCGGCCAGGTGGCGGTACTGCTCTTCCGCCCCCTCCAGGCTGACGACGCTGGCCTGAGCTTCCGCCCGGGCCACGGCATGCCGAAGCGAAAAGCCCAGCACCCCCTCACTGGTCTCGCGCCAGCTCAGGCAATCGGTGGCGCCCGCCCGGAGCAACTCGCTGACCTGGTGGGGGGCCAGCTCCGCTGCCAGCACGACGACCGCAGGGACGGCGCCGCCCTGCTGCAGGGCCTTGCGGAGCTCCGCCGGCGGATCGTGCCGGGCGAGGAACAGGGCGACAGGAATGGAGCCGGGATCGAGCGAGTTGAGCGGCGTCTGCTCGGGGTAGGGCACCAGCTCGACACTGCCCTCATTCTGGAGGGCGAGGACCAGCCGGTCGCGCTCAGCGGCGGTGGCCCCGATCAGGGCGACCGTCACCCGGTCGGGATTCACCGGTCCGGCCCGCGCCGAGGGGCGCTGGTTGTCCATGGCAGCATGTAACACATGTACTCCCCTTGAGCATCCGGCGCCAGCCCGAACGCCGCCGGGAGCCCGGGTCGGTTGGCGCCCATTCGGGGCGCGGCTTAGCTTTGGTGGATGCGGCGCTCGCGACTGTCGGTGTTGGGCCTCTCGCTCCTGCTCCTGCCGGGCGCAGTGCCGGTCGTGCTCGCCGCCCAGGGCCCTGCCACCGTGGTCGGCATGGTGATCCTGCACGACCGCGGCGACCGTGCCCCCGAGGATCTGGGCCAGGCCGTGGTCTGGCTCGAGGCCGCGGCAAACGGGACGGTTACTCCCGCCCCAGTCAGCATGGCCATCCAGGACAAGCAGTTCATTCCCCACCTGTTGGTGGTGCCGGTCGGTTCGACGGTCACCTTTCCCAATCACGACTCGTTCAAGCACAACGTCTTTTCGCTGTCGGAATCGGGCCCGTTCGATCTCGGGCTCTACTCCCGCGGTGACGGCAAGTCGGCCCGGTTCGACAAGCCCGGACTGATCCGGGTGTACTGCAACGTGCACGCATCGATGAGCGGCTTCCTGCTGGTGGTGGCCTCGCCCTGGTCCGTCCAGGCCTCAGGCGACGGCAGCTTTCTGCTCAGGGACGTTCCCGCCGGCGATTACACCCTGCACGCCTGGCACGAGCGGGCCAAGGAAGTGACCCAGCCGCTGACAGTGCCGGCGGCCGGGATGACCGGGTTCAAGATCGAACTCGACGCCAGCGGCTATCACTTCAGGCCCCACCTCAACAAGTATGGCCAACCCTACACGACCCAGGGCCGCCGTTATTAATTCTCCCGGCTTCAGCCTGCAGGGCCTCGGCACCCGGATTTTTCTCGCCACCGCGACGGTGATCGTGGTGGTGCTGGGCGGCGCCCTGTTGTTGACCAAACGCGGCGCCGACCAGGCCGCCGACGATTCCGTGGCCCGGGCGCTCTCAGCCGGACGCTCGGCGGTCCAGGATGCCCTCGATTCGAGGAGCCGGGTGCTGCTGCAGGTCACGGGGGTGCAGGCCCGGTTTCCGGCTTATATCGCGCAGCTGAGCCTGGCCACCGAAAACAGCGGCGCCGACCTGCTCGACCGGGCCGGCGAATTCCGCGACCAGGCGGGTGCATCGTGGGCGCTGATCACCGGCCCGGCAGGGGTGGCCCTGGCGTGGACCCTGCACCTCGATGCCGCCGGCGAGGATTTTTCAGAGGGAGCGGTGGTCGGCCAGGCGCTCGAGGGTGAATCGACGCAGGGAGTCTGGATCGAGCCGGCTGGCGCCGGAGACGTCCTGTACCAGGCGGTCGGTGTCCCGGTCAAGGATCCTAACAGCCAGAAGATCTATGGCGTGGTGGTCACGGCGCTCGCGATCGACACCACGTTCATCAAGGAGCTCAAGCGCCACACCGGCTCCGAGATCGCCTTTTTTGACCGGGACTCGACCGGAGCACCGCACGTCTCGCTGTCGACGCTGCCCAAGGCACCGCTCGACCGGGCCCTCACAGGCTTGGCACTCGACAGCATCTTCTCCGACACCACCCACCGCTCCTTCCACCTGACCGCCGACGACGAGGAATTCGTCGGGGTGCTCGGCCCGTTGCGCACCGCTGACGGCCATGTGGTGGCGGGCTTCGCGGCGCTGCGGTCTCGCGGCGCCGAGCTGGCCGCCTATACCGCGCTGCGGCGGACCATGATCGTGGTGTTCGGCGCCGGGCTGGTGCTGGCGCTGCTCAGCGCGCTGCTGGTGGCGCGACAGGTCACCCAGCCGGTGCGCCGGCTGGTGGCGCTGACCCGGGCGGTGTCTGACGGCCAGTATCCCGAGCGGTTCGACATCGAATCCCGCGGTGAAGTCGGTGAACTGGCCAGCGCCTTTCAGCGGATGCTGGCCGACCTCAAGCAGAAGCAGGAACTGGTCGACTACCTCAGCCTCTCGGCCGGCGCCACACCGACGGTGAAGACGCCGATTCCCGGACCGAGCGCCACCCAGCGGCTTAGTACCCCGACACCGGTGACCGGCCAGCTCCGTCCCGGCGCGCTGCTGGCCGAGCGCTACGAGATCAAGGAACTGCTCGGCGCCGGTGGAATGGGCGTGGTATACCGGGCGTGGGATCGCCAGCTGCAGGAGCCGGTTGCTATCAAGACGCTGCGGCCCGAGGCCCTGACCGCGGACGGCACCACGCTGGAGCGGTTCAAGCAGGAGATCAAGCTGGCCCGGCGGATCAGCCATCGGCATGTGCTCAGGACCCACGACCTGGGCGAGGTGGACGGGATGTACTACATCACGATGGAGTACGCGGAAGGCACCAGCCTGGCCGATCTGCTGGCGCGGCGCGGGGCCCTGCCGGTCGGTGTGACCCTGGCCATTGGCAAGCAGCTCTGCCGGGCGCTCGAGGTGGCCCACGAGGCCGGGGTGATCCACCGGGACATCAAGCCGCAGAACCTGATGATCGATGCGGCGGGGTCGCTCAAGGTGATGGATTTCGGAATTGCCCGGCTCCACGAGTCTGGCCGGACCAGGAACGCGGCGCTGACCGAGCAGGGGACGATGATCGGCACGCCGGAATACATGTCACCCGAGCAGCTGATGGCCGATGAAGTCGATGGCCGGACCGACCTGTACGCCGCCGGCGCGGTGTTGTTCGAATGCCTGTGTGGCCGGCGGGTGTTCGTCGAACCGACCGTCACCGCCCTGATCGCCGCTCACCTGCAGGATGCGCCACCCGATCCCCGGCTGCTCAATTCCGAGGTGCCGGACGAATTGGCCCTGATCATCCTGAAGGCGCTGGCCAAGAATCGGGATGATCGATACGGGTCGGCTGAGGCGATGTATCAGGCACTGGAACGAGTCTAGAGTCGAGGGTCGAGGGTCGAGGGTCGAGGGCCGAGGGTCGAGGGTCGAGGGTCGAGGGTCGAGGGTCGAGGGTCGAGGGTCGAGGGAAATTCGAAGGTTCAATTTAGTTTCGGTCCGCCCGTCCGCCCGTCCGCCCGTCCGCCCGTCCGCCCGTCCGCCCGTCCGCCCGCCCGCCCGCCCGCCCGCCCGCCCGCCCGCCCGTTTACGAGGCCGTCCAATCGACTTCCGCGCCATTCACGACGGTCTGATTTGGTGGATCGCTCAGGATCGGGCCCAGTGACCCGCCCTGGTTCGAGTCCTGGATATTCAGAGTCACGGTGGAGCCGTTGGTCGAAGTCAGGGTCACATACAGGTTGTTGGCACCGATCGCCAGGGTGGGGAGCGTCATGTTCTTGAAGGTCTCGAACCGCTCGCCGCCGGCGACCGCCATGATGAGGCAGCGGGCCCCGGTGGCCGGCATGTTGAGGAACTGGACGTTGTCGAACTGTTCGGGCAGCACCGTCTGTTCGACCAGCGAGATGGTGACGTTGTCGGCGGTCATTCCGCTGACCTGCAGCTGGCTGGCCGTGAGGGTCACGCCTCCGCCGTTGATCTGGCCAGTGCCGCTGGAAATCAGGGCTCCGTCCACGATGGTGTTGACGTTGAGGTTGATCCCCGCCAGCGACCCCGAGACATCGAGGTTCTGGAAATGTGAGCCGGTATTGGTGGTACCGGGCGAGTCGAAGAACGCGTTCTGACTGCTGGAGGTCGGATTGGAGAAAACAGTGCGATGGGTGCCACCCGGCGCAAAGCTGGTGGTGCTGGTGATGGCACTCTGCTGGAAGTTGCCCCCGATGACGAGGGTGCCCTGAGTCAGCGCGCCCTGTTCATCACCCCCGGCAAAGATGGCGTCCTGGGCCACATTGAGGGAATCACCTGGCGAGTTCATCACCAGCACGCCGCTGCTGTCGGTGTGGAAGGTGCCGCCCACCAGGACCGTGTTGCCGTTCAGCTGGATCTGGCCGTTCCGGGCCCACAGGTCGCCACCGATCGTGGCGGATCCGTTGAAGCCGAGGTTACCGGAGTGGTTGAACAGGTCGCCACTCGACACGAATCCGGGCGAGACCGTGCCACCGAATGCATCGACTCGCTGGTACGCGATTCCGGGTCCGACCGGAATAGTCCCGCCGTTATAGAAGAACGTGATCAGCGCGGTGAAGCTCCCGCCGTTGACCTGGAGGCTGTCGCCGGCCGGCAGGGACATGACCTGGACATTGACCGAGGCGCCGGTGCCAACCTTGAGGCCGCTGGTAATGTACTGGCCGGTCGAGGTCATGCTGGTCGGGCTGAGCAGCGACGTCACGCCGTCAGCTTCCGAGAACGGGGCAAACACCATCGTGCCGCCGGCCTTGTTGATGTCGAGGTCGTAGAAATGGGACTGACCCGGGTCGGCGAAGTCCACCGTCTGATTGCCGGTACCCGCAAAGATCGTCTTGTGGCCCTGCAGCGCCCGGAGTGAACCACTGGCCGCGGTACCGAGCTGCTGCAGGTTGCCGCGGAGCACCAGCTTGCCGGCCGTGAGCTTGAGGAATTCATCTTCCCCGCCGAACGTCGCGTTGCCGGCCACATCCAGCGAGTCGGCCGCATGGGTCATCAGCAGCGTGCCGCCTGGGCTGATCGTGAACGCTCCGGCAGTGACCAGGGTATGGCCATTGAGATCGAGTTGCGGTAATCCGCCCCCGCCGATGATCACGTCGGTGGCCAGGGCGCCGGTTTTGACCAGGCTGACCGGTGCGCCGAGCGAGAAGAGGCCGCCGGCCAGGATCAGGCTGCCGTCGGTCAGGGTCACCGGCGTGGCGTTGGTCGAATTGGAGCCCAGGCGCAGGTTCCGGTAGGCAATAGCTCCGCTGATGTTGCCGCCGCCGATCGAGGTGGTATCCACGTTGTAGGGCCCGGCCACGATCAGGCTGTCTCCCAGGCTGACCTGGAGATACGCCGGATTGATGGTGGCCGTTCCGGTCGAACGCACCCCGAGGGCTTCGATGCGGGCGCTGACCAGCTGGCCGGTGCCGGGCAGCACGTCGATCATGCCGAGGGCGCTGAGGGGAGTGGTCCCGATCGCGGCCGAACCGGCGGTCTTGTTCACGATCAGCCGGCCGAAATGCGACCCGGTCACCTGGTCCGGATTGGCCATGTTGATGGTGCTGGACGCGCCACCGGTGATCACCGTGGTATGTCCGGCGCTCGCGGCATAGGCGTGGGTCCCGAGGGACTGGGTGAAGTTGCCACCGACCGAGACCACGCCGGCGGTCAGCAGCCCCGTTTCGTCCCCCTGCCAGCTCTGGTCGCCGGTGGTGATGATCGAATCGATCGGGTTGATCATTTCGACCGGATCGAGGACGGTGATGGTGGGGGTCCGGATGGTATGGCCATTCATGTGGATCGTGGCGGTGCCGGCAACCCACTGTACGCTGCGGCTGGCGTTGATATCGCCATTCAAGGTGTAGCTGGTCGGGCTGCCGATGGTGCGGATCTGGTCGAAGTTGCCGCTCACCGTGCCACTGCCGACCAGGTGCACGAATGTGGTGACAGTGCCGGTGATCTGCCCCGGGGCCGATACGCTGCCGTACACCGTCATGCCGCCATTGGCGACGTCGAGGATCGCGCCGGCCGCCACCGTGAGGCTCCCCGCCAGCGCGTTGCTGGCGATGACCGGGCTGTTGGGCGTGCCGGACGGAATGGTGAC
>JBDTTF010000289.1:0-2144 GCA_039930765.1 Gemmatimonadota bacterium
ATCACCCGGGACATCGCGACGGTCAAGGTGATCGAGAACTATCCCACCTCGCGCTACACCGATTACATCGTGCTGGTCCAGTTCGATGGCGGGTGGCAAATCGTGAGCAAGGTGTACACGGCGGAGAAGCGGTGACGGGTTTCGGGCCCGGTTCACGATCTTCTGGTTGGCTGCTCCTCCATCCCGGATGACGCCAACTACCTTGACCGTGAAGAGTGTCCCATGTCCATCACCACCCGTCTTGCGGCGCTGCGCTATGCCATGATCGGCACCGGTGTCATCTTCGTCGCCGGCATCTACATCCTGACCCGGGTCTGGCCCAGCGGCTGGAATTGGGGCATGGGCCATTCGCACTATCTCCTGATGATCCTCGGCGTCTACGCCACCCTCGGCGTCTGCCTGATCGTGGCCTCGCGCGATCCGCTGGCCAATCGCAGCCTGATCTGGTTTACCGTCTGGTCGAGCGTGGTGCATGCCGTGATCATGGCCGCACAGGTCATGGTCGATCCCGCCGAGTCGGGTCACCTGCTGGGTGATGTCCCGGCTTTGTTTCTGGTGGCCGGGCTTCTAGCCTTCCTGACCCCGAGTGCCACGATGGTCCGGGTCATGGCCGACCGCGGCATCCGCAGTGCGGCGTAACCCCGGCATGATGATCGAGGAACCGATGCAGAGCGATACGACCCAGCAGCAGGCCGCGCTCGAGCGCGCCACCGAACTGGCAATCTCCTACCTGGAAGGCCTCGAGGCCGCGTCGGTGGCCACCACCACGCCGCTGGCCGAACTGCGCCGGCGATTTGCCCGACCGCTGGCCGACGAAGGGGTCGATCCCGTCACCGTGATCGACGAGCTGGTCCGGGACACCGAAGGCGGGCTGCTCGGCACGGCCGGCGGACGGTTCTACGGCTGGGTCATCGGCGGGGCGCTGCCCGCGGCGCTGGCGGCCGACTGGCTGACCTCGACCTGGGATCAGAATGCCGGTCTGTACGCCTGCGGCCCCGCCGCCGCAGTGGTCGAAGAGGTCTGCGGTACCTGGCTCAAGCAGCTGCTCGGAGTGCCGGCCAAGGCGTCCTTTGCGCTGGTGACCGGCTGCCAGATGGCTCATGTCACGGCACTTGCCGCCGCCCGCCACGCGCTGCTCTCGCGCCAAGGGTGGGATGTCAATCGCGATGGGCTGGTGGGGGCGCCGAATATCCGGATCATCACCTCGACCGAGGTGCACGGCACCTGCACCCGCGCCATCAAGCTGCTGGGGCTCGGCACCGCCAACATGATCCTGCTGCCGAGCGATTCGGCGGGCCAGCTGAGCCCGGAGGTGCTGCGCGCGGCGCTGGCACAGGACGCCGAACGGCCGGCCATCGTGATTCTGCAGGCGGGCGACGTGAACTGCGGCGCCTTTGACGACTTCGAGGCGCTGATCCCGATCGCCCATGCGGCGGGTGCCTGGGTCCATGTCGATGGCGCCATGGGTCTCTGGGCCAACGCCACGGAGGGAATGCGCCACCTGCTGGCCGGCGCGGAGCAGGCGGATTCCTGGGCGACCGACGGCCACAAGTGGCTCAATGTGCCATATGACTCCGGCTACGCCTTTGTGGCCCATCCGGAGCACCACCGGGGCGGGATGGAGCACCGGGCCAGTTACCTGATTCATGCTGATGATGTGCGGGACCAGCTCGACTGGACTCCGGAACATTCTCGACGGGCCCGGGGCTTTGCCACCTACGCGGCGCTGCGGGAGCTGGGTCGCATTGGAGTGGCGGACCTGGTGCAGCGCTGCTGCGATCACACCCACGCGATCGTCACCCGGATCGGGGCGTTGGCCAATGCCCGGGTGATGAGCGTGCCGGTGATCAACCAGGGGCTGCTGCGGTTCACCGATCCGCGGCCCGGTGCCACCGAGCAGGATCACGATCGGCGTACCGAGGAGGTCATGGCGAGGATCAACGCGTCCGGCGAGGCGTTCTTCACCGGCACCACCTGGCGGGGAATGCGGTGCATGCGGGTATCGGTATCCAACTGGCGGACCAACGCCAGCGATGTGGACCGGAGCGTGGCGGCGGCGGCGGGGGTGCTTGAGGAGTCGAGGGTCTAGAGTCGAGGGTCGAGGGTCGAGGGTCGAGGGTCGAGGGTCGAGGGTCGAGGGTCGA
>JBDTTF010000290.1:0-5153 GCA_039930765.1 Gemmatimonadota bacterium
CACTTCGTTCCCTCGCAATGACAGCGGCGCAAATGAAATAGCCGGCCCCGAAGGGGCCGGCCTTTTGTCCCCACGCCACGTCATTGCGAGGAAGCGGCGCCGCCGCTGACGAAGCAATCTGCTCAGCCCAGGGAAGGACCGGTCGAATCGGCTACCCTTCCGGCCGCGATCATCAGTGTGTGTACGACTGCCGTCGAGAAGGTTGCTTCGTGGACTGCTCCACCCGCCTCATTCGCTTCCAATGACACCACGCCGGCTACGATCCCAACTGAGAAGATTGCTTCGTCGGCGGCTTTCGCCGCCTTCTCGCAATGACGGGGCGACGAGAAGTAAGGCCGGCCCCTGCGGGGCCGGCCACGGCATTTACGCGGTCGTCATTGCGAGGAGCCTGCCGCGATTGCGGCGAGGGAAGCGAGGCACTTGGGGCTGGACTGACTGATGCGGAGCACTGATTGCAGTGCGAAGGGTGCGTCGAATGCAGCGTTTCCTTTCCCCTCTCTCCTCTCTCCTCTTCTGCTTTCCCATTCGTCGCTAACGACCAATGGCCAACGGCTAACGGCCTACTGCCCCCCAGCCCCCCTGCCCCCCCGCACCTCGCTCATCAGCCCCAGCGTATTCCCCTCCGTATCATCGAAGAACCCCATCCAGAGGTCGTGATCCGGCATTCTGGCGATCAGGTGCGGCGGCGATATGAAGTTGACTCCCCGACCTTCGAGCTCCGCATGTGCCGCTTCGATGTCCGGCACCTTGAAATAGAGCACCGATCCGGGGTGATCGTGCTCCGGCGCCTCGGCCAGTCCCAGCATCAGCCGAATCCCGTCGAGATCGAAAAAGGCGAGCTTCGGTACCTGGAAAAGAAATCGGACGCCGAGCTTGTCGCGGTAGAAGGCCACCGCGCGGTCGAGGTCCTTCACGTTCATGGCGATCTGACCGAGTCTGCCTAACGAAACTGACACAGGGTTCCTCGACTGGTTCACGGTACACGGTACACGGTTCGCCGGTTCCGGGTTCCGGGTTCCGGGCTGGCACACATCGATGAAATCGTGTGTTTCGGGAAATCGTTACCGAGGAATTGCTGGATCAATTCCCCCCATCCCCCCTTCTCCACCTCGGACCGAGCTACTTGAGCATCCCGATCCAGTCGGTAAGCCACCGCCCTGTGCGGGCGATAACGTAGGTGCTGTCATTGGCCAGGAAGTCGAGCTCGGCGTGATTGAGCTTGGGGTCGCTGTACACCCCGCGGGCCCGGGCGGCGACACGGGCATCGACCAGCGCCTGGAGACTGGACCTGGTGCCGATCCAGAGCAGGCCGTCGGACGCGCGGATCGCGAGTTGCGGCGGGACGCCGAGGCTGTCGGGCGAGATGTAGATCCGCTTGAGCAGGGGAATCAGAGAGGTATCAGTCGAGAACGACAGCAGCGTCAGGTAGCGGATCTTGAGCTGGCGGTCGGTGGCGGCAAGGAACCGGGCCGAGATCGAATCGCCGGCGCCGGCGCCCAGCCGGCCCGTGATCCAGGCGTCAGCCAGGTCGTACTTGCCGGTGGGCACGCGGGCCAGGATATCCGCCAGCAGTGCGGCGTCTCCTTTGGTCGTGCGCTGCCGCTCCAGTTCGATGGCGTGAAGCGCCGGCAGCAGATCGGTGGCATCGATCCCGGGCGGAGCCTTGAGGGTGCCCGCATCAATCGCCACCCGCCATGCCTTGGCTGTATCGACCGATCCGGCATCGCGCAGTTCAGCCAGACGTGTCAGTGCCTCGATGGCATCGGTCCAGGGCCGCTTGTCCGCCAGAGCCTGCCGGGTGGCGAGCCAGAGCCGCTTGGCGCTGGTGGAGCGCAGAATCGCAACCAGGGTATCGGCGGCAGGACTACCCTCGACCAGCCCTTCGTGGAGTTCGGAATAGTTGGCTCGGCTTGAGTCGCCGAACCGGAGCTGGGCCTGGGCGCGGGCGGAACGGAGGCTGACAGATACGAGTGCGATCAGCACCAGTCCTGTGCGCGTCAATTGCCGGATTGAAGGATTGGTGGATCTGGGGGTGAGTCCGGCCATGGGCTTCCTGACTTGAGTAGCGAACAGAGACCGGAGTGATGGATTGCAGGATTCCTGGATTGGTGGGGACTCCTCAGCGATGAGTCGTGCTGCGATTGCGCCCCCAAATCCATCAATCCGACAATCCTGTTGCTTACGGCTTACGGCTGACGGCTACTCGTCCAACCCCATCCCCCACCGCACCAGCGAGATCGGCAGCCCGCCGTACGTCAGCAGCTCATCATGAAAGCGGCGCAGCGAGAACTCCGCCCCGTCCCGCTCCCGAACATCGTCCCGCAGTCGCAGCAGTTCGCGGCGGCCCACCGCATAGCTCAACTGGTAGGTCGGCCAGGCGCAGTACCGGCTGACTTCGAGCGCCGCCTTGGTCCGGTCCATGCCGAGCCGGTCCACCATCTGGTCGATGGCCTGCTCGGGGGTGAGGCCCCGAGTGTGCAGTCCGATGTCGATCACGATCCTGAGGGCCCGCCAGAGCAGGTGCAGCCGCTGGAACAGCCGCTCCGATGGTCCTTCGAAGAACCCTTCTTCGGCCATCAGCTCTTCACAGTACAGCGCCCAGCCTTCGACCATCAGCGGCGTCGAGGTCAGCCGGCGGACCAGCGACGGCGAGGCCTGCGCGGTCAACAGCTGCAGGTGATGTCCCGGATACCCCTCATGCAGGGCAGTGGTCCCGATCTCAAGCAGGCAGGGGTCGCGGCTCTCGGCTTTCCCGAATCGGGCGGTGACGTAGAACCGGCCTGTCTTGTCGTCCGAGAAGACCGGTGGCGGTTCATAGGCCGCAAACGGTACCAGCGGCTGCAGAAAGGCCGGAGTGGGCACCACCTCGAGCGGCCCTTCCGGAATCGCGACCAGCCCCCGCTCGATCACGAAATCGTGGGCCCGCTCCATTGCATCGCGCATGGCGGACACTGGATCGTCGCCCAGCGGGAAGGTCTCCCGCAGCCGCTCCACCAGGGTGCGCCAGGGCACGGTCGGATCGATCTCGCGGGCCAGCGCCTCGACCTCGGCTGCGGTTTCCTCGACCAGCGTCAGCCCGTACCGGTACAGCTCCGGGGCCGTGGCCCGCAGCGCATGTTCGTGATGCAGGCGGCGATTGAACTGTTCCTCGCCGATGGCAAACGACTGGTCATCCGGATGCACCCGCAGTTCACTGCCGAGCGCCCGGTGGAACCGTTCGAGAGCGGTTTCGGCGTCGGCACAGGCCGAGTCGAGGTCGGTGGCCAGGTCCGGCGCTTCCTCAGTGGCCAGCTCGGCGGCGGCCAGCAGCAGCGAACGCCCGCCTGACGCCATTGAGAGGGCGGTATCCAGGAAAATCCGCGGCGGGTCCTTGAGCGTGGTGCGGGCCGAGTCCAGAAAAGCCGGCGTGGCGCGCAGCCGCTCGAGAATGCTCTCGGCCCGCTCGGAACCAGTGCTGGCGGGGCGGACCATCAGTCCGTTGAATGCCCGGAACAGGTGGTGCAGCCAGTAGCCGGGATTGTGGATGTGGGGTTTTTCGTGGGTGTACCGGAAGATCGTGATCCGGATCTCTTCCAGAAAGGCGGTCCGGTCAATCTCCTCCTGCAGGTCCTCCACCTCGACATCCTCGACCGCGCCGGACAGCGCCCGGAACGCCGCGATGTGGGCCCGCATCGATTCTTCATCGAAGGAGCCGAGCCGCCGGTCCTCCCGGGTCTGGCCGACCGCGGTGGCCGCGGCCGGATCGAAATTCCACCGCAGGTCGAGGAAGGAGCGGTACAGCTCTTCAGTTGCCGGCATCTGCCGCTCCAATGGTGGATCGTGCGCCTGCGGTCCTGGCCAGTCGGTGGCACTCCTCATCGGTGAGGGTCCTGGCCGATTGCTTGGCAGCGGCGAGGATGGCGCCCGACGCCTGGCGATCGTCCGGATCGTACCCGTGCCCGCCCAGCCAGTGTCGGACATTGGAAATTCCCGAGTGCGACGAGACCGTAATCTGCTGCGCCAGGCCAAACTCTGTCGCGGGAACCCCGGAGTAGACCAGGTCCGCCAGTTGAGGCATACCCTTGCGTTCCGCCTTCAATATGGCCGCCGCATGGGTACCGGAGCCGGTCCGGAACGCGTCGCGCCCCATGACCGGGTAATTGGCGGGCATCGGAATGCCGGTGGCCGCCGACACCAGGGCGCAATACTCGGGCAGCCGCGACAGATCTACCTCATGCCGCCCCATCAGCCTGAGGTTCACCAGCAGCAGATCCATCTCGGCGTTGCCGGCCCGCTCGCCGATGCCGAGTCCGGTGCCGTGGATCCGGTCGGCGCCGGCGTCGATGGCGGCGAGACAGTTGGCGATGGCCAGGCCGCGGTCGCGGTGGCCGTGCCAGTCGAGGCCGATGCGGCCACTGGCCACACCGGAAAATTCTCGGCGCACAAATTCGATCAATGCCGCGACCCCGGCCGGTGTGGCATGGCCCGCGGTATCCGCCAGGCAGATCCGGGCAGCCCCGGCATCGAGGGCGGCGGCGCAGAGCCGCCGCAGTGTTTCGGGCCGAGTCCGGCTGGCATCCTCGGCCACGAACATGACCGCGAGTCCCTGGGTTACGGCGTAGCCGATGGCCTGTTCGGTCGAGCGGAGCAGCGCGTCGAGTGACCACCCCTCGACGAAGTGCCGCAGCTCGGAACTGCCAACGAATGTGGCGGCCTCGATCGGGCAGCCGGTTGCCTGGCTGACCCGGACGATCGGTTCGATGTCGGCCACCACCGTGCGAGCCGCGCAACTGGCCGCGATCGGGAGATGCTGGCGCATGATCTCCGCGGCCAGGTCCCGTACCTGTGCCAGCATCCGCGGACCGGCTGCCGGCAGCCCGATATCGGCGCCCGAGATTCCCAGCGCCGCCATCAGGTGGAGCAGCCGGCGCTTGTCTTCCGGAGAGGGATCCTGCACGGAGGGGGCCTGCAGTCCATCACGCAGCGTCTGGTCGAACAGGGCGATACGACCGGTGGCCGCAGGCTGAATCCGCCCTGCGGTGTTCCAGTCATAGATCAACTGTGAAGAAGCCGCGTCGGTCAGGCCGCCGCGCCCGTTGGTGAGATCAGAGCTGTCCGCCACGGATCTCCGAATCGTCCCCCAGGGTGGTCGAGCCCTTGTAGTTCTCGATCAC
>JBDTTF010000291.1:0-3618 GCA_039930765.1 Gemmatimonadota bacterium
TGCTGCAGCACGGCCAGTTCACGAGCGGTGGTCGTGAGTTGCTCCCGGGCCAGCAGATAGATGCTGTCCCGGTCGGCCGGATGAAACGGGTTCCACAGCCCCCGGCTCTCGTCATAGGTCTCCATCTGCAGGATCTCGATCCCGATCAGCCGGGCGTGGGGCAGGGTAGCGGTGATCCGCTTCTGCGTCTCATCGATGGTAACCGGCGGCGCATGAGACAGGTCGATGCCGACCAGTGCCTTGCCGGTCACCACCACCAGCGAGGTCTTGGTCGAGCCTAGAAAGGTGTTCTTGTAGCTGAGGACATCGCGCAGCATTGCCTCGGTGGTCACCAGCTTGGCCACGCTCTGAAGCCGGTCGACCACGACGGACTGGGTCACCTGAGTGCTGCCGCCGCCGACGGTCCGAGCCCAGCGGAATAGACTGAATCCCTCAGCCGTTCCCAGCCCGATCAGGAGGCCCAAACCAATAAGCCACGGGCCGCGTGGCAACCGCCAGGCCGATTCAGCCATGGGACCGGGCACTCAGCTGGCGGCGCGACTGCACCAGCAGCACCATGAGCACAATGGCCACCAGGTTGATGCCAACCCAGCTGATCTCGGGATCGCTGTCCAGCGCAAAGCCAATGCTGGGATGCCAGATCGCGCTGAACTTTGGGCTACCGGTGAGGGCAAAACCGGCGGTCAGGCTGATCGGGGCGCCGAACAGGAAGCCGAACGGGGCGGAGACGATGTGGGGCAACTGCGCCGCCTGGATGATCAGGCTCAGGATGAAGCCGGCCGGCCGGTTGAGCCAGAGCAGAAGTCCCGCTGCCAGGAGGATGACGAAGAGGATCGAGAGAATCACGATGACCAGCAACGCGGAGTTGGTGAGGCTGGCATGCCAGAACCGCTGGCCGATACGCACCAGTCCCCAGCCGCCGCCGATGATTTCCATTGCGGCGACCAGCTTGAGCGGCCACGGATGAGCACGGACGGCCCCGGATGCTGCCACGGCTATTCACCCCTCCGGTATGCCCGGTGCAGTGTATGAATCGATTGAACAACACCGCAGATCAGGATCGCCCGGGCGACCCTCGCCGCGGTGGACGCAGCGATCCGCGTCAGTTCGGGGCCAGGTTCAGGTACGCGGCTGTTTGACCAGCCACACCCCGACTCCGATCAGCGCCACCCCCAGCAATCGTTGCCAGGTGACCGGCTGGACTGGATAACCCACCAGGCCGAAGTGGTCGTAGATCAGCGAGGCCAGCAGCTGGCCCGCCACCATCGCACCGACCAGCGTGGTGGCGCCGAGCTGCGGTGCCAGGATGACGGCGGCAAAGATGTAGACCGCCCCGATCAGCCCGCCGGTCCAGTGCCACCACGGGATTCCGGCCAGATCGACCGAAGCAGCCGGGGTGGTGCGGACCAGCAGGGTGATCAGCCCCAGCGCCACGGTACCCACCCCGAACGACACCAGCGCGGCCAGCAGCGGCTGGCCCAGTCCCAGGCGGAGCTGGGCATTGATGCCGGATTGGAGCGGCAGTCCCATCCCGACCAGCAGCGCCGCCAGCAGCAACAGAGTCATGGGGGTGCCGGTCGGCGTGGCGGCGCCGGCCTCAGCCAAGTTTGCTCTCGCCGGAGGGAGTCGGCTCCTGGTAGGCGGCCTCGATCATCTTCTGATAATTCTTCTCGACCACCCGCCGCTTGACCTTGAGCGTCGGGGTCAGTTCCCCCGACTCGATACTGAAATCGCGCTCGACCAGCAGCACCCGCTTGGGGATCTCGAAGTGGGCCAGGTCCCGCAGGGTCTTCTTGACCTCGCGCTCGAGCTTGTCCTGGCAGGCCAGCAGCGCGATCAGGCTGGCGGTGTCGGTGAACTGGAGATTCTTGTGACTGGCCCACGCCTTGAGATTGTCGAGGTTGGGGACCACCAGCAGCAGGGGAAACTTCCGCTTGTCTCCCAGCATCACTGCGTTCGCGATGTACTTGCTGGTCTTGACCCGGTTCTCGATCGGTTGGGGCGCGATGTTCTTGCCGGTGGCGGTGACGATGATGTCCTTCTTGCGGTCGGTGATCTTGAGGTAGCCGTCCTGGTCCAGCAGCCCGATGTCCCCGGTGTGGAACCATCCCTCGCGGTCGATGGCCTCGGCGGTGGCGTCCGGCCGGCCGTAGTACCCCTTCATGATGTGGGGGCCGCGGGACAGGATCTCGCCATCGGCCGCGATCTTGACCTCGACCCCGGGAATTGGCTGGCCCACGGTCCCGATCTTGAGCCGGCCGAAGGTGTTGACCGTGATGACCGGCGACGTCTCGGTCAGGCCGTAGCCCTCGTGGATCGGCAGGCCGGCGGCAAAGAAGAACTTGGCGATGTCCGGCGCCAGCGGGGCGCCGCCCGACACAAAGAACCGGAGCTTCCCGCCGGTTCGCGTCTTGAGCTTGCTGAACACCAGCTTGTCCGCGATCCGCTTCTTGAATGCCAACCCGCCGGGGATCGGTTTCCCGGCCAGCGCATACTCGGCCCACAGCTCCGCGGTGTGTTTGGCCCAGAAGAAGATGTTCTTCTTGATTGCCGAACCGGACAGCGCCGCTTCGAGCACCCGGGCATAGATCTTCTCGTACAATCGCGGCACACTCAGCACCACCGTCGGGTGGCGCTCACTCATTTCGGCCGAGACTGTATCAATGCTGGTGGCGTAATTGATGATGGCGCCGGCGTACAGCATGCAATAGTGTCCGGCCATCCGCTCGAAGATGTGGGACAGCGGCAGGAACGACAGGCACTCGTCGGTGTCCCGGAGCTGGAGCACCGTCAGGCCGCCCACCACGTTGGACGTGATGTTGCCATGAGTCAGCATCACCCCCTTGGGGTCACCGGTGGTGCCCGAGGTATAGATCAGGGTGGCCAGATCGTCTGCCGTGATCGACCGGGCGTCGCGTTCCCATTCGGCGTGGCGGGTGGTGGCCTGCTGGCCCTGCCGGACGACGGCGTCCAGGGCCAGCACCCCGTCTCCGGAGAGCCCGGTGTCGAACGCGATCACATGACGAAGCGACGGCAGGTTGCCGCGGATCTGGCGGATCTTGTCGAGCTGCATCCGGCTGGACACGAACAGCGCCGTGGCCCCGGAGTCCTTCAGGATGTATTCGATCTGGTTCGGCGGAATGGTCGGATAAATGGGAACATCGGCGCAGCGGGCCGTCAGGGTAGCCAGGTCGGCCATGGCCCACTCGGGTCGATTCTCCGACAGGATGGCCACATGCTCGCCCGGCTTGATGCCCAGTTCGAGCAGCCCGACCGACAGGCCACGGACCTTCTCCTGCAGCTCACGATAACTCAGATCGGTCCAGTGGCCGGCGATCTTGGAGCGCATGACCACCGGCCGGCCGCCGAACCGCTCCATGGCGCCGAAGTAGATGTCGTTGAGCGTGCGGGGCTCGGGCACGGGAACTCCAGTCGAGAGGCGAGAGACTAGAGACTAGACGAGAGACGAGACGAGAGACGAGAGACGAAACTCCGAAACAACCACCGGTCTGCGACTTTCGTACGCAGCCACTCTTGTCTCTCGTCTCGTGTCTATCAATATTCGGCTAACGGCTAACGGCTAACGGCTAACGGCTAACGGCTAACGGCTAACGGCTA
>JBDTTF010000292.1:0-5752 GCA_039930765.1 Gemmatimonadota bacterium
GTGACCGGGCTCCGTATCGCCCTGGCCAAGGGCCGGCTGTATGAACCCGCGATGGCGTTGTTTGGACGCGCGGGGCTTGCCCTCGACGGCGATCCGGGGCGGCGGCTGCTGATGCCGTCGATCGTGCCGGGTGTGGAATTTCTGGCGGTCAAGCCGGCGGATGTTTCGGTCTACGTCGAATCCGGGGCCGCGGACCTCGGCGTCACCGGCACCGATGTCTTGCGCGAATGGGAGGCGGATGTGCTGGAGCCGCTGGAACTGGGCTTTGGCGCCTGCCGGCTGGTGGTGGCCAGCCCCTCGACCAGTCCATGGCCAGCGCTACCCAATGGCCAGACCGCGAGGGTGGCCACCAAATATCCCCGGCTGGCGCGGGCCCACTTCGCGGCACAGGGCCGGCCGGTCGATATCATCCCGATCTCCGGGTCGGTTGAGGTGGCCCCGCTGCTCGATCTGGCCCACTGGATCGTGGACCTGGTCGATACCGGAAACACCCTGCGGGCCAATGGCTTGGTCGAGCGGGAAACGATCCTGACCAGCTGCGCCGTGCTGGTGGCCAACCGGGCCAGTCAGAAGCTCAAGCTGGATGCGCACATGGAACTCACAGCGAGGCTGGAGAAATTGTTGGGAGAGGGGAGACCGTAAAGCGAAAAGCAGAAACAAATCAAGGTTCAAGGGCAGCAGGCAGGCATCGTGAGCGGCGGGGCTTGTCCCCTCTACCCTCTCCTCTCTCCGCTCTCCGCATGTTCGATCATCTGCTTCGTCCCTAACCTCGCCGCCAGTTCCAGCGCTGCCCGCATGCTGGACGGGTCCGCCTTGCCGGTGCCGGCAATATCAAACGCGGTGCCATGATCCGGGCTGGTCCTCGGAAATGGCAGCCCCAGCGTCACGTTCACACCCTGCCCGAACGCCGCGACCTTGATCGCCGTCATCCCGACATCATGATATGGTGCCAGCACCGCATCAAACTCCCCGTGCAGTGCCCGAACGAAGACGGTGTCCGCCGGCAATGGGCCCGCCGCGCCCAGCGCCCGGGCGGCCGGCTCGAGGATCCGAGGCTCTTCATCGCCAAACAGCCCTGATTCACCGGCATGCGGGTTGAGGGCGCAAACCGCCAGTCTCGGCTGCTCGATCCCCCACCAGCGCCGCAGACAATCAATCGTCACCCGTCCGGTGCGGATCACCTTGTCGGTGGTGAGCAGGGTGGGCACATCGCGTAGCGGGACGTGGGTTGTCACCAGCACCACCCGCAGCCGCTCCGAGGCCAGCATCATGGCCACGTCAACGTCCCCGGCGAGGTGGGCCAGCCATTCGGTGTGACCTGGATAAGGAAATCCGGCGAGGTGAAGGGCGTGCTTGTTGGCGGGGGCAGTCACGATCGCATCGACCTCACCGGCGAGGGCCATCCGGACCGCGGCCTCCACCGCATGTCCGGCCAGCGTTCCGGCCCGGACGGCCCGTGCGGTTCCCTGTTTGCCGGCGGCCTGGTCCCCGCTGCCCTGGCCCCAGACTCCGACCGAGTGATACCTGGCCGCCGGGACCGCGGCAATCTGGTCCTCCGCGCCGATCACGATCAGCTCGGCGTCGAGTGGCCGCTCCAGCGCCCGGGCCGCTATTTCCGGCCCGATCCCGCGCGGATCACCCAGCGTCACCGCGATCCGCGGCCGTTGCCCCGCCGCACTCATCGGATCAGTAGCGAAGGTCGACGTAAGTCTGCGACTTCAGGTGATCGATGTAATGCCGGACCGACAGGTCATTGCCCAGTGCGAGCTTGATCCGGTCGCGCAGGTCTTCATAGCGGATATCGCCCTTGGCGCGGCGCATGGTCAGCACCAGCACCACCTGACGGTTGCGATTGGGGTCCTGCGGATCCGGCAGGGCAAAGACCGGCAGGACCGTCCCGCCGCGCAATGCGCCGGTCGAGTCTCCCGCCACCGCTACTGCCGAATCGGGCTGGGTGGTGCCGATTGCCTTGCGATACGGCTCCGGCAGTGAATCCAGCGGAACGTCGCTGCCATCCTTGTCGAGTTCGGGATTGTGATACAGCCGCTGCAGTGAATCGATGGCGCCGCCAGCCAGCAGTGCGGTCCGGACCCGCTGCGCCAGAGCCAGGGCACTGTCCTGGTCGGCGGCGGTCACGGGCGGGGTGATCAGGATGTGCCGGGCCTGCACCTCGCCGGGCTGCACTCGCGTCACCTGGATGATGTGAAAGCCGAACGGGGTTTCGACCGGTTCGGAAATGGTGCCGGGCTTGAGCCGGAATGCCACGACTTCGAAGGCCGGCACCATGACCCCGCGGCGGAACCAGCCCAGGTCGCCGCCCTGATCCTTCGAGCCGGGATCCTGCGACAATCGCCGAGCGGTGGTCGCAAAGTCGGCTCCGTGCCGCAGTGCCTCCAGCACTGAATCCGCCGTTGACTTGGCGGCCGCCAGGGCAGCCGGATTGGCCTTGGGCGCCACGATTACCTGGCGGAAGCTCACGGTTTCGGGCCGCTTGCCGAGCTGGTCCTTGCGGGCCTCGAAGTAGGCCTTCATTTCGGCTTCGGTCGGGGTGACTGCCTTGAGCTGCTTCTCATCCTTCAGATGGGCCAGCAGGCGTTGCTGCAGCGCATCGCGCCGCTGCTGCTCGGTGAACCAGCGCCGGTACTCCTCCGGCGTGCCGAACCCGGCCCGTTTGAGTTCGGCGCGGTAGTCGAGTTCCGACTGGAACTTGGCCCGCACGCTGCGCATCTGCTGCTCGACGCCGTCCGCGATTTCCTGCTCGCTGACCTTGATCACGGTGTCCCGCTGGGCCTGCTGCACCATCAGCTCGACATCGATCAGGTCGTTGAGGACTCCCCGGCAGAAGCTGCGCAGCGAATCCGGCCCGGCGGGCATCTCGGCGCCCTGCGACCGTTTCTGGAACGCCGATTCGTCAAGCTGCGACGCCAGGATCGGCGCTTCCCCGACGACGGCCACCACCCGTTCGACCGCGGCCGCGGTGTCACAGCGTTGCTGCACGGGCGGCGCGACCGCGACGGAGTCCTGGGCCGCCAGCCGGCCGGCCAGCGACAGGACCAGGACTGCGGAACCCGCCAGGCGACGGATCATCAAGGACGCCTGGCCCCGGGCGCAGCCTGCGAGGAAGGAATGACCGTCGTGCCTGAAGGCGGCGACCCGTCCGGCTTTGGTTTCCGGCGGGCGGCAGCCGTGGCCGAATCCTCGTTCATCAGTTTCAGCTGCGAGAGCGCATCGTCGATCCCGCTCTCGTTCAGGTTGTGCGGATACCGGGAGCGCAACACCGGCGCCAGCTGGAACGGGATCGGGGGCAGTCGCCGCCCCGTGTTGTTGGCCCGGGTAAACAGCGAGTCCACCCGGTCGGCCACGAGGCGCAGTCGCGCGTCGGGCGTTGCGGCCGAATCGAGGAATCCCTGGCCGTTGATGTCCAGCGCGATCTTGAGTGAGTCGATGGCCTTCACGTACCGATCCTTGAGCCCTGACCAGTCCTCGGCGTCGAGGACGACGTGGGCGGAGTCGGCTTCCTTGATCAGCAGGATGTTCTGCCCAATGATCTCGACGAACCGGATCAGCCCCGAATCGGCCTGGCTGCCCAGCCGCTCGGTGAACTGGATTGGCAGTGCGTTGGCCCAGCGCAGCAGTGTCGACAACGGAAGGTTGCCACCGGTGTAGGTGGCAAGGACCGCGGCGGAATCCCGGATCGCGTCCGGGTGGGACATCGCGTCACGGATGATCCCCGGTGCCTTCGGCACCACTGCGAGGTTCCACCGGAGCGGCAAGCTGTCGAAATAGGTCGAGTCGACCGCGGCGCTGGCCGAGCGCAGCAGGTACTGATGAAAGGCATCCTTCGATTCTTCGAAGGTCGGCCGCCGCATCACATGGTAGCCGAACCGGGTGGTGAACACCGGGCTCAACTGGCCGGGCGCCAGCTTCCAGCCGACCTCATCGAACTGCTTGGCCCATTTGCCCCGGGGTTCGATCGGCAGGATGCCACTCCTGAACTTGCTGCCAGGATCATCGCTCATGTCCGACGCGACCTTGCCGAATTCCTCGCCCTTCTTGAGCCGCGCCAGGGCCTGCTCGGCTCGCTTGCGGGCCTTGACCATCACGCTGTCCGGCGACCCGGAGTCGGCCCGGATCAGGATGTGCTGCAGCTCGCGGGCCTCGCCGGCGCGGAAGGCACTGTCCACCGAATTGGGCCCGATGTGCCCGTGCAGCGTGACCAGCGAGTCGTGCCAGCGGACCCCGCGCATTTCGGTGATATCGGCCCACATCGCCTCGGCGACGAACGCCGAATCCGTATAGTTGGCCTTGCTGGCCACCATGTTGGTGACCAGGACGTAGTCGATCCAGAGCCGCCCGGCAAACTCGCCGCCGCCACGATTGGCCTTGATCCCCTTCACCGAGGCCATCATCACCGCCAGTTGACTCGGTGGCAGCTTCACACCGGCCGCTTCGGCCGCCGAATCAGGATGGGCTCGAAAGGCGTCGCATCCGGCCAGCACCACGGTCAATCCCAGAAACCACCAGCTCCGTCGCATCAGCGCTCCATGCACAGGTGACCCGCGGTCCGACCGCGGGCGGATCAGGATCAGGCTGCTCCGGCCGGTACCACCGGCTCGGGTTCGGGCTCTCCAGCCACCACGCGCAACGCACGCACCAGCGCCGGCAGCAGCGCTTCACCGCCCAGCCGTTCGAGCTTGAGGGCCAGCGGCACGGTGCGCCGCACCTCGGCCGCCAGCTGGACCCGGTCGAGCGCGGTGGTCAGCGACGTCATCCGCGGCACCGCGCCCGCCCGGAAGGTCAGCCGGGCTTCATCACCCCGCACCAGGACGTGCTGCAGGCCAAGGATGGCACCGAGGGCCCGGAGTCGGGCCATGTGGAGGAGGGTATCCGCTTCCTCTGGCAGGGGGCCAAAACGTTCCCGGAGTTCGTCGCGCAGCGGTTCAATTTCGCCGGGCCGCGCGGCTCGCGCCAGTCGCCGGTAGAAATCGAGCTTGGCCTCATCGTCGGGCACGTAGCTGTCCGGCAGGTGAGCCGGCCGGTCCAGTACCACCTCCGGCGGGGCCAGCGTCTCGGGTTTGCCCTGGCCCCGCAGCGCCTTGACCGTTTCCTCCAGCCAGCGCAGATACAGATCAAAGCCGACTGCGTGGGCATGCCCCGACTGCTCGGCGCCCAGCAGATTGCCGGCGCCCCGGAGCTCCAGGTCCTTGAGCGCGATCCGGTAACCGGCCCCCAGTTCACTGTGATGCTCCAGCACCTTCAGCCGTTCCTCGGCGTCGGCATCGATGGCATCCGGCACCAGGAGGTAGCAGTAGGCCCGCCGGTGGCTGCGCCCGACCCGGCCTCGTAACTGGTAGAGCTGGGCCAGTCCCAGCCGGTGGGCATCGTGGATGACCATGGTATTGGCATTGGGGACGTCGAGACCCGATTCCACGATCAGGGTCGAGACCAGGATGTCGACCTCGCCCAGCACGAACTTGTGCATCACCGTTTCGAGCTCGTCGGCCGGCATCTGGCCATGGGCCACGGCCACTCGCGCCCGAGGCGCCAGGTGCGTGATCCGGGCGGCAATGGTGTCAATCGTCTCGATCCGGTTGTGCACGAAGAAGACCTGGCCGCCGCGGTCGAGCTCACGGGCCAGCGATTCATCGATCAGGCCGTCATCCCACGGCTCGACAAAGGTCAGCACCGGTGAGCGGTCGCGGGGCGGCGTTTCGATCAGGGTCAGGTCGCGGAGCCCGGCCAGCGAGAGATG
>JBDTTF010000293.1:0-22700 GCA_039930765.1 Gemmatimonadota bacterium
ACTCAGGTCGTAGATGGTGCCATCGACCCGGACCCGGACAAAGCCGCGCTGCCGGATGTCCTCGAACAGGTCCTTGAACTCGCCTTTGCGCCCCTGGACCAGTGGAGCCAGGATTTCGATCCGGGTTTCCTCGGGCCAGGCCACGATCGTATCGGTAATCTGGGCCGCGCTCGAACGCTGGACGGGGCTGCCATCGTTGGGGCAGTGAGGCACGCCGACCCGGGCCCAGAGCAGCCGCAAGTAGTCATAGATCTCGGTGACTGTGCCGACGGTCGAGCGGGGATTCTGGCTGGCGTTCTTCTGCTCGATCGAAATCGCGGGAGACAGCCCTTCGATCGCGTCGACATCGGGCTTTTCCATCAGGCCGAGGAACTGCCGGGCGTACGCGGAGAGAGACTCCACGTAGCGGCGCTGGCCTTCCGCGTAGATCGTGTCGAATGCGAGGGAGGACTTGCCCGAGCCGGACAGCCCGGTGATGACGGTCAGCCGATCACGCGGGATCGAGACGGAAATGTTCTTGAGATTGTGTTCGCGGGCACCACGGACCACCAGAAATTCTTCTGCCATAAGCCCGACAAAATACCGGGAAACGGGTCGGGATTCAATGGTCGGGGTTGGCCCGCCGTGACAGCCAGAGGTCGCCGCGTGTCTCGGTCGTCAGCACGGACAGGAGGTCGCCGGTGGCGGTCAGGTCGACCCGGTTGATCGGCCGGGGAATCTGTCCGAGTGAAGCGGCCTTTCCGGGGGCGGTGACCCGCCAGAAAGCAACGGTTTCGTGGTTGAGGAAGAGGGCGACCAGCACCGAGCCCGCGGCTGAATAGCCGGCCGAGCCCTGCGACCCTGCACCCTGGTACCAGTGCTCCACTCTGCCCGAGGCAAGGTCGACCTGATCGACCAGAACCGAATCAAGGCCCCGGTTGAGGGCCACCGTCAGCATTCGGGTTCCGTCAGGTGAGGGGTGGAGTTCGAGGATCACCGTTTCACCCGGCTGGGCCGGGTAGTGGCGCGATGGGATCCCGCCAGTCCCGCTGACCCAGAATCCATCAGTCTGCGATACATCCCACGCGAAGCCGCCACCCGGCATCGACTCGAGGTCGCTGATCCCCGATTCCGGAATCGTGAGTGCGGTCCGCGGGTGCCCGAACCCCGAATCAACCACCGTCACGGCGACGTGGTTTCCGGACCGCGCCGCAAAGGCCGCTCCGCTGCCATCCGCCAACCACGCCAACCCCTGCACCGGACCGGGCACCGAGAAATCCACTCCCTGACCGCCTCCCGCCGGATAGACGGTCACTGCATCCTGGTCCTTGGCGGATGGCGAAGCATGCAGCACCAGCAGACGGTGTCCATCGGGAGACGGCGCCCCCAGGAGGAACGCCGTCGAGGTGGCGATCCGGTGATCCGGCGGGAACTGCCCGGCCAGCGCCGAGGCGAGGCCAACCGACCAGAGTTCGTAGAGATGTGAACCCTCGACATAGACGAGGGTAGAGCCGTCGGCCGAAACGTCAAAGGCGCCGATCGAGGCATCGAAGGCGGTATCCGCCACCCGGGAAATCCGCCCCAGCACGGTATCGAATTGGAGGCGGACAATGGCCATACGATCGGAGTGGCCCACGCGGGCCCTGATCCAGACGGCATGGTCCGACATCCTGGGTGGATCCCCTTCATAACCACTCTCGGGGGTCAGGACATCAGTCACCTTGCCGTGCCTGTCCATCACCCTCGCCTCGAGTCCCGATTTTCCCGCTACCCCCGCGATGAGCCACTTGCCCCCGGCCAGCGCCACCGCGCCCTCGATGCCGGTGCCCGCCGGCAGGATGGGAAGGCTGTCCACCACGCGGCCCTCGAGGGTAGCGATGCGGATCCACTGCTGGCCGGTCGGCTCCGCAAAGGTGGTGAGGATGAGCGAATCGCCCCTGGGCATGAACGAGGCCGAATAGGCGCCGAGATATTTGGCGGTCCCGCCGACCGTGGAGACCAGAAAACTGCCGGTATCCCCGCCAAGCTGCCCCAGAAAGACCAGGTAACGGTGGTCGGGACTCCAGAAGATGAAACTGATGGCGGCGGCACCTTCGAGAACCGTGCGGGCCTGACCACCTTCGACATCCTGGACCACGATGGCGTAACTGCAGGGATTGGCAGCGCAATTCCTGGTGGTGTAGGCCACCGTCTTGCCATCACCGGAAAGCGCCGGGATGGCGACGTTCCCCGTCGAGGTCAGCTGACCTTGAGTGCGGAAAATGTCAGCGGCGTGCGGCCGGTGGGCGCGGAGCAGGGCTCCGGCAGCGAGAGCCAGAATCAGGGCCAGTCCGCCGACCACAAAGGCGAGCCGGCTCCGCGCCACCGCTTTCCCGGCGTTGCCCCGCTCCCGCCCAGCGACTGGGCTTGCCGGCCCTTCGACCAGGGCTCGGGCCAGAGCGCCCGCCGTGGCAAAGCGATCGGCCGGAACTTTTTGCAGCGCGCGCTGCACCGCCGACTCAACCGCCGGAGACACGCCAGGCCGCACTACTGAGAGCTTGACCGGCACCTCGGTCATCAGCTTGGCGATCACCGAATGGGCCGTCGGCCCCGAGAGCGGCGGCTCACCCGCCAGCATCTCGTACACCACCGCCCCCAGGGAGTAGATATCGCTCCGGGCATCGACCAGCCGCTCCCCGGTTGCCTGCTCCGGACTCATGTATTGGGGAGTGCCGAGGGACAGGCCGGTTTCGGTCAGGCGCTGGCCGCCGGCCTCCTTGAGGGCAAGCGCGATGCCGAAATCGGACAACATCGCCTCGCCCTCGTGCAGCAGGATGTTCTCCGGCTTGATATCCCGATGAACGACCCCCTTGCCATGGGCATAGTCGAGCGCCCCGGCGACTTGCGCCGCAATCCGGACCGCGTCGGCCTCCGCGAACTGTGGTTCGCGGGTCAGCCGGTCGCGCAGCGTTTCGCCCCGGACATAGGGCAGCACGTAGTACAGCAAGCCCCCGGCCTCGCCGGAGTCGAGCAGCGTCATGATGTGCGGGTGATCGAGCCCGGCCGTGACCTTGATCTCGGCGAGGAAGCGGTCGGTACCGAGCATGGCGCCAAGCTCCGGACGCAACACCTTGAGCGCGACCTGACGATCGTGCTTGAGGTCCCGGGCCAGGTACACGGTCGCCATACCACCACGGCCCAGCTCGCGCTCGATCTGGTAGCGCTCGGACAGGGTATCCGGCAGGGAAGAAGTCATCGATTCGAAGGTAGGGTGTCGCAGTCTCTCCGCCAGCGGTGACCGAAAATGCGCTGGCCAGACCAAAGGCATTATAGACGAGAGGCCATAGGAAAAAATGGACTCCTCGCAAGCCTGGCGCCTCTCTCCAATCGCCCCCCTCCCATCCTCCAGCTCCCGACTCGCTTATTATTGATTGGCTTCCACATAACTACTGATGCCACCCGCACTTCGGAGCTGAATGCGCCACGCTCGCCGCAGCCGGGCCGCCGGACGTGAACACGCCATAGACGAACTGTTCACCACCCGGGGCCTGGAAGCCGATCCGGTCGGGCGGGCGTTCGATTCGGGCTTTTCCCTCCGCCCATTTGCCGGAGACATTCCCACCGATCCCGCCCTCGATCCACTGGCCGCTTCGATGCCGGCGGCCGAGCGTGAGTTGCGTCGAGCACTGGACGCGGCGGCGCGGGGACGGCCACTGGAAGCAATGCAGCGGCTGCAGGAGCTGGTGGGCCGGGAACCGGGTCACGTCACCGCGCGCCGTGAGCTGGCCGCACTGCTGGAAACTGCCGGCGACACCGAGCAGGCCCTCGAGCATCTCGATGCCGCCATCCTCCTGACCCCCGACGACGCCACCCTGCTCACCGCCCGGGGCACCGTGCACGGCCGGCTCAAGCATTACCCGGAATCAGAAACCGACCTCCGCCGCGCCATCAAGCTGAGCCCGGACTCGGCCCCGACCCATCAACAGCTCGGCCTGGTGCTCTGGCGTAAGGGGGTTCCGGCCGAGGCTGCCGCCGTTTTCCGGCGGGCGATCGCCCTCCAGCCATCGACGGCCTCGAGCCACTACTACCTTGGCGAGGCGCTGAGCCAACTCAACGAATTGCCGGCCGCGCTCGCGGCCCTGGAGCAGGCGGTGGAACTGGCGCCAACCGAGGCCCGGGCCTTTCAGCTGGCCGGACGGGTGCTCGACCGGCTCAAACGCCCCGACGAAGCCCGGGAGATGTATCGCCGCGCCCGGGAAGCCAGGCCGGCGTGATCGAGGTCGTGGTGGATGATCTCGCCTTTCTGGCTGTCGATGCCGTGCTCCGGCCGGCCGACGAGCGTCTCGAACCTGCTACCCCAGTCGCCGTGCGGCTCGACGCGCAGGCCGGTCCCATCCTCCAGTCGCAGCGCCGGGTCCAGATGCCGCTTGAAGCCGGCGCAGCCGTGGTCACAGGCGGTGGCGACCTGGCCGCACAGTTTGTGATTCACGTGGTGGTCCAAAGCCTGGAACAGCCGGTCAGCCGCGGGACGATTGCCCGGGCACTGACCTCGGCCTGGCAGCGCGCCGAGGCGTGGCAATTGAGGCGGCTGGCGACACCGGTTGTCGGCGCCGGACCGGGCGGGCTGGCCCTCGAGGAGGCGACCCAGCTGATGGTGGCGAGCTGGAGCGCCGGTCCGGCCGACCGGAAGCTGCAGATCGTGGTCGAGCAGGAGAGCGACCGGATCATCGTCGAGGGGATCGTGGGGCGCCGCGGATCATGAGGCGGCGCAGCATCGGCTTGCTGGTGCTTCTGGCCTGGCTCTGCACCCTCGGATGGCTGGGCTGGCGGCAGTTCACTGGCGGTCAGCCGAGGATTAACCAGCGGCTGCCCTGGCTGGTGCAGCCCGGGTCGTCGTTTCTGGCCGCGACCATCGCTGACAGCCAGATGGGCCTCGCGTCGGTGATCGTCGACACCGGAGAAGCCGGCTTGCGGGTCGATGAACTGATGCGGCTCGACCCGGTGCCCCCCTACGGCGCACCATCGCGCCAGCTGATCAAGAGCTCGGCCCGGTTCACCAGGGATTTTCACCTGCGGAGCTGGGAAGGCAATGTCACCGAACGGCTGACGGTCACCAGCACCTCGGGCAAGGTCGAGGGTGATTCATTGTTGACCGTGATTACCACCAGCAACAGCCGGGTCGATACCCTGCACCGGCGCATCGGCGGACCAGTCATCACACCGGCGGTGATCGGACTGCGGCTGGCCGCCAAGCGGGACATCCAGCTGGGCGACACGCTGCAGGTCCGGGTGTTCGACCATACCGACCTCAGCGTGCGGCTGCAGCTGGAGACCGTGGCGGCCGAATCGACGTTCATTGTGGCTGACAGCGCCGTCGGCGACTCGGTGCGGGACCGCTGGGTCATCGCCCGGTTCGATACCGTGCACGCCTGGCGGCTCGATGCCATTGAGGACGGGTTGCCGATCCAGCGCTGGATTGATCCCAACGGCCTGCCGGTCAAGATCTGGACGCCGATGGGGCTGACCCTGCTGCGGGGGTCGTATGAAATCCTGGCCATCAATTACCGGATCGAGCGGGGCCTCCGGCCCGCCGATGCGAAGGCAAAGCCAGTGGTGGCCCGCCTCGAGGGTGTTCCCAGGAACCGAGCCAACGCCTCGAGCTCAGGCTTCAGACTCGACATGTATGGTGGCCAGGAACTCAGCCTGCGACCGATCCCGGCGCTGGCTGATGGCGGGCAGCAGCGCTTCGGCGATACGGTGCTGAGCGCCGGCTCGGCCCGCGCCCGGGCCACCCAGGCCCGTGACACGCTCGAGGCACTGGGCGAGCAGCTGCTCATCCCGGTCGCCGACTCGGCTATCGAGCGAGCGGCCGCGGCAGCCATCGGCAGCGAGAAGAGCCCGGCCGGCAAGTCGGCGGCGCTGATTGCCTGGATCGGCTCAGGGATCAAGCTCGAGGATGGCGACGGCGTGACCCTGGTCGATCCGCGCCGCACCCTGCGGAATGGCAGCGGCGACCTTCACGCCCGCCTGCTGCTGTTCCTGGCCATGGCCCGAGCCGCGGACCTGCCAGCCCGCAGCGTGGCCGGCCTGCTGGCGACCCCGACCGGGTTCAAGTATCACGACTGGGCCGAGGTCTACGATTCGGGCTGGCTGGCCGTGGATCCCGGCCTCGGGCAGGCCATTGCCGACCCGGGCCGGATCCGTCTGGTCACCGGACGGCTCGGTCGGGAGAGTGACCTGGTCTGGCGCGTTGCCGGGCTGAGACCCCAATTGCTGCGAGCGGGTGAGTTGCACTGATGATTCGACTGACCGGACTGACCAAGCGCTACGGCACCTTCACGGCCGTTGACAATATCGACCTCGAGATCCCCGCCGGCTGCCTGTATGGTCTGCTGGGGCCAAATGGCGCCGGCAAGACCACCACGATGCGGATGATCGCGGGGATCCTGCAGCCCACCGCCGGCACCATCACCATCGGCGGTGATGATGTGAACCGTGAACCGATGAAGGCCAAGTCCCGGCTCGGGTTCATTCCGGACCGGCCCTACGTCTACGACAAGCTGACCGGGGCGGAGTTTTTGCGGTTCGTGGCGGCGCTGTATGGCCAGGAAGGGCCGTCGATTGAGCGGCGGATGGATGAACTGCTCGACCTGTTCGAGCTGACCGACTGGAAGCACGAGCTGGTCGAGTCATACAGTCATGGGATGCGGCAGAAGCTGATCATCTCCAGCGCCATGCTGCACCGCCCCGAGTTCATCGTGGTCGATGAGCCGATGGTCGGACTCGATCCCAAGGGCGCCAAGTTCCTCAAGGACCTGTTCCGCGCCTTTGTGAAGCGGGGTGGCACCGTGCTGATGAGCACTCATACGCTCGAAGTGGCCGAAGGCATGTGCGACCAGATCGCCATCATCCGGAACGGCACGATTGCGGCACGGGGCACCATGGCCGAACTGCGGATCCAGACCTCCTCCGGCGATGCGACGCTGGAGGAGCTGTTCCTCAAGCTCACCGGTGGCATCGTCGATCGCGAACTGGACTCGATTCTTGAAGCCTGAGTCGAGCCTGCCGCAGCCCAGTCTCTGGACCGTCCTGACCCCCAAGTGGCGGGGGGCGCTGGCCCGGATCCGCCAGGAGCGAGAGGGCTCGGGCCCGAGGGTGCTGCTGCTGATCCTGATCGGGGCGGGCTTCTGGACCGCGGCGTTCGGCATTGCCTACCGGGTGCTGCGCTATTTCCACGAGCAGCAGGAGGTCGGTGCCTTCCTGGCGGCCAAGGGGCTGAGCGTGGTACTGCTCAGCTTTGCCAGCCTGCTGCTGCTGTCCAACATCATCACCTCGCTGTCGGCCTTCTTCCTGGCCCGCGATCTCGACCTGCTGGTTTCCTCGCCGGTCGACTGGCTCCGACTCTACCTGGCCAAGCTCGGCGAGACCTTGGTCCATTCATCATGGATGGTGGTGCTGATGGCGGTGCCGATCTTCACCGCCTACGGGATCGTCTATCATGGCGGCTGGCTCTTTCCGTTGGTGGCGGCGGCGGCCTTTCTGCCCTACCTGGTCCTGCCGGCCGTCGTCGGCTCCGCCGTGACCCTGCTGCTGGTCAACATCTTTCCGGCTCGCCGGGCCCGGGACATCCTGAGCCTGGTGGCGCTGGGCGCCGCGGCCGGCCTGGTGCTGCTGTTCCGGATCATCCGGCCCGAGCGGCTGGCCCGGCCGGAGGAGATGCGCAACCTGCTGGACTACCTGGTCACCCTGCAGGCGCCGACCTCTCCGCTGCTGCCGAGCGAGTGGGCCACCCACATGGTGATGAACTGGCTGACCCAGGTGGCCGATCCGCTGCCGGTCCTGCTGCTCTGGACCACCGCGCCCGCCTTTGTGGTGATGGGCGCGATGCTGCACCGGCGGTACTACGCCCACGGATTCACCAAGGCACAGGAGGGCGCTGGGCGGACCACCGGTGGCCGGGGCCTGGAACTGACCGTGGGCAAGCTGCTCGGCGGGCTGACGCCCTCGAAGCGCGAGTTCATTCTCAAGGATCTGCGGATCTTCTTCCGCGACACCCAGCAGTGGAGCCAGCTGATCCTGCTGGCCGTGCTGCTGGTGGTCTACCTGTTCAACATCAAGTCGCTGCCGCTGTTCTCCGGGGAAAAGACCCCGATCTTCCTGGTGACACTGCTGGTCTTCCTCAATCAGGGGCTGGCGGGGTTCGTCCTGGCGGCCATTGCGGCCCGGTTCATCTTTCCAGCCGTGTCCCTCGAGGGCCGGCAGATGTGGCTGCTGCGTTCGAGTCCCCTCGACCTCAGTTCATTGCTCTGGAGTAAGTACTGGACCGGCACCCTGCCGCTGCTGGTGCTGGCGGTGGCCATCACGGCGGGGACCAACCTGCTGCTTCGGGCCAGCGATTTCATGATGATCCTGAGCCTGGTCACGGTGGTGCTGCTCACCTTTGCGATTGCGGCGCTGGCCCTGGCCTTCGGGGCCTACTACCCCAGGTTTGATACCGAGAATACCGCCCAGATCCCGACCGGGATCGGCGGCCTGATGTTCATGATGACGGCCATCATCCTGCTGGGTGCGGTCATCTCGATCGAGGCCTATCCGGTCCTGTCGCATGTGCGGGCGGAAGTCAGCGGCGGTACCACTCCCATCGGGACCCATATGGTGCTGCCGCTGGCAATCGTGGCGGTGGTGTGCGGGTTCTGCACCATCATGCCATTGCGGATTGGATTGAAACGGATGGCGGAGATGGAGTTCTAGACTAGAGTCGAGAGACGAGAGACGAGAGACGAGAGGCGAGAGGCGCGAGGCGCGAGGCGAGGGTCTAGAGTCGAGGGTCGAGAGACAAGAGTCATAGCATCTCCCGTCTCCCGTCGCTCGTCGCTCGACTCAGATACGGATTGACCGCCAATATCTCCATCAGCGACTCCGGCCTTGCCACCGGCGTGAAGCCGAACTGGGCGTACAGCCCGTGGGCATCCCGCGTCGCCAGCATCCAGCGCCTCAAGCCCTGCAGATCGGGATGTGAGCCGATCGCCTCCATCAGCCACTTCGACAATCCCTGCCCCCGGTGCGATTCGAGTACATACACGTCGGCCACGTAGGCAAAGGTGGCCTTGTCGCTGATCACCCGCGCAAAACCCACCTGGCCATCGCCATGATAGATCCCGAAGGCCAGTGACCCCGCAATCGACCTGGCCACCAGCTCGATCGGGATGGCCTCGGCCCAGTAGGACCCGCTGAGATAGCCGTGGACTGCCTTGAGATCGATCCGGGAGGGATCGGTGGAAATGGTGTAGGAGTCGCGTTGCCAGGTCTGGTGCATGAGGGTCGAGGGTTGAGGGCAGTTGGTCTGGAATCAAGAGTCAAGAGTCTAGAGTCAAGAGTCGAGAGTCGAGAGTCGAGGAAAACATGGACCACGGACCGTGAACCGGATCCCTCGCTCTGCTGGGGACAAGCCCGGAACCCGGAACCACGGACCGTGAACTGTGAACCGCTGTACCCGCAGTGCAGAACCCCGCACGACAATCGATCTCGCACTTTCCCGCTCCATCCCGCCTTGAATTGGTCACGGAGATCGTTGTCGCTGGTTCTACAGTGGTGTGCCGTCGTCACCGGCGCCTTCACACGGCGCCAACACACCCTGGAGGTACCACATGTCCGCTCGACCCTGGCTTGCCATTTCGGTTCTGCTGGCCGCACTCTCGGCCTGCGCCGACCGGGAAGCCCCCACCCCGCCCCACGCCACCCAGCTTGCCGCGACGCCTCCGGCCGTGGGGCGGGCCCAGTTGCCCCGGATGGAGCGGCTGGCCCGACGTTTTGCCGTCGCCATGCACGACCCCGGGTTCAGGGCTTACGTCCGGCGCCGGCTGGACGGTTCTCTGTACCGGGAGCACAAGCTGCCGTTCCGCCGGTTCCTCGGTGAGGACAACCGCACCGGACTGGCCGCGCTTTCCGCCAACCAGCCCGCCAGTCGTGACAGCGTGACCGACGAAGCCACCGGCACGCCGGAGATGGAATTCTACTTCCCGGTGGCCGAACATCGCCGCCGCTGGCAGGGCGATGAACAGATCCTGGTGGCCACGGCCTGGGCCGACCGCGATCAGCCGGTCGCGTTCGATACCCGGGGCAACCGGATCGTCCTCAGCGCCGAGCGGCCGCCCAACATCCCGGTCCTGGCCCTGGTTCCTGCGGAGCAGGACTTCAACAGTCCGTCGGCACTGGCCCGCCCTGAGGCCACGGTCTGTAATTTCCCCTGCCTGCCCGGTAGCGGCACAGGTGGCGGCAGCGGGGAGCCAGGAAGCGGCCCCGGAAAGCCGGCCACCAGTCCTCCGCCGGCCGGGTTGTACCTCCTCAAGTCCCATTTCACGGAGTCATTTGAGGGTTGGTTGAAGGGGGACCCCGAATTTGAGTTCCATATCCTCGGCCAGGCCGGCACCACCGACTCGCTGACCGACTACCAGTGCGCCGGGGAAAAACAGCTGGCCCCCTACTACTTCGACCAGAACAGCCTCGACTGGAGCGGACGGATCATGCTGATGACCGGACTGCAACTCGACACCTACAAGGCGCGGCACCCGAACCAGCCGTTCCGGATCTTCGCGGTCGAGGACGACAACGAATCCTGCGTCATCCGCACCGACCAGCCCTCGTTCGCCGAGGTGCTGGCAGGAGTCAGCAAAACCTACCGGGACCTGACCGGGGTGATCGACACCTTCAACGTCAGCAAGACGCTGGTCATGAAAACCGACCTGCAGAAGCTCTTCACCCTGGTCTCCAACTTCATCCTGACCAACGACGAACTGCCAGGGACTGCCATTCGCGACAGCACGGCAATCGAGTTTCACCCGGGCTACAACTTCGTGATCAAGGGGAAGGGCAACAAGACCAACGGCTGGAGCCAGATCGAAATTCGCTGACATTCACCGGCGGGGGCGGCATGGCCGTCCCCGCCTTTCCCTGGATACGGAGACTCCATGCCTGCTATTTGCTCCGGCCGCGTGATAGCGCTGATGATGGCGCTGGTCGCGACGACCCCGCTCGCTGCCCAGCGCTCGGCCTGGTCTCTGGGGTTGACGGGCGCCTTCTCTGATTTTCGCGGAGGCGCCAGGGACCCCGGTGGGATTTCGGTGGAGCCGAGCAGCCGGCCAGAATTAGGACTGGTGCTCGGAAGCAGTACGCCGCGGTGGTGGTTTGACCTGTCCCTTACCTGGGCCCCTGGTCATCTGAGTACTCGCGACAGCACCGGCGAGGCGATTCAGGTCGATATCCTGCGTGAGTCCTTTCCCCGACTCCGGATCGGCCCACTGCTTGGAAGAACCGTGGTCGGCATCGGCCAGGGCGCCCTGGCTATCCAGGCAGGACCACTGTTCGACCTCTGGAGCGGAGATGACACGATCAGGCCGCGGTTCGGCGGCCAGTTGCGGCTGGTCCTCGAGGCACCACTGGGGGCTCTGTTGTTGCGGAACTACCTGGGCTGGTCGGTGGAGGGCAGCCCGTTCAACGAGTCAGAATTCGGGCCCACGATCCGGCGGCCGGCGGTGCAGGCGCTCTCGGCGGGAATTGAACTGCGGCTGAAGTTGTGAGGTCAGAGTGCAGGAGCCGCTGTTACGCCGCCACCTTTTCACCGCAACTCTCGCAGAACCGGCTGCCCGCCAGGATGACTCCGTGGCAGCGCCGGCACTGGTCGCTGCCGCCAAGCAATCGGCCGCAGTCGGAGCAGAACAGTGCGTCGGTCTCCGGCCGAGGGCCACAACTGGGGCAACTCCGGACCCGGCTGGCGGCGCCCCGAAGAGTCGCAACCCGGGCGGCGACCTGTGATTCGAGGTCGCCGGTGAGAGCTGGTACCACTGCGGGAGCATTGCGCTCCTCGGCCCGCAGGGCGTCGAGAGCCACGTTGGTGTAGCGGCGCTTGAGCGATTCGTAGTCGGCATCGGACAGCTTGCCGGTGGCCCGGTCGAACTCGATTTCCTTGAGCGCGGTGAGTGCCTGCCCCTTGGCCGACTCCTCCGCCTCTTCCGGATCGGTGACAATGACCGGCATGGCCTCGACCCGGATCAGCGGCTCGAGCACCAGGACCAGGATTGCCGTGCCCACGATCAGCGCCGCGATGGCCTCGAGCAGCATCAGTCGTCCTCCCGCAGGGCCCGGTCGAGCCGATCGAGTTCATCCTGGGTGGCGCCATCGGCGCGGGCCGAGGGACCAGTAGTCTTCGGCCGCTCCGCGGCGGCGACCATCTCCCGGCGCCGGAGATAGAAGGTCAGGGCACCGGCCGCCAGCAGCAGCAGGCTGCCCGGTACCAGGTAGCCGGCCAGGTTGAACCCGACCGGCTTGGGGGCCATCAGCACCACTTCGCCGTAGGTGGCCACGAACGCATCGACGATCTGCTGCGGCCCCTTGCCCTGGTCCTGTAGCGCCAGCACTTCACGGTGCATTCGCGGACTGACGGTGCAGACAAAATCGGTGGTCCGGCAGGTGTAAACATCGAGACCACAGCCGCAGGTGCAGCGCAGCCGGTGTTCGACGCCGACCACCACTGGGTCGTTCTCCCGATCGCCGGTTCGCTCAAGCGAGCGGCCGGCCGCCTCCGGTTCGCGCAGCGAACCGTTGACCCCGCCGCCCGGCAGCTGCTCCTCCTGTGGCGGCGCCGCCACCGGGGCAGGCTGTTGCTGCTGTTTCATTCGGCTGCCGCCCCGGCCAGCTGGGCCTCATAGCCGGCCTGGCTCCGCTTGGGAATACCGGCCGTGCCTCCGCCGCCCGGCCACATCGTGATCAACCCGCCGATGACCAGGACCACGCCACCGAACCAGACCCACCAGACCAGTGGATTGATGGTGAAGCGGTACACCGCTTCTTCGGTGCCGTTCACCGCGCCGGCAAAGACGATGTAGACGTCTTCCTGCAGCCCGCTCCGGATGGCCACCTCGGTCGATGGCTCAAAGGTTGGATTGCCGAAGCTGTCGACGTGCTGCCGCTTTTCGGACGTCATCAGGCCGGCCTTCTTGCCATCCCTGGTCACCTCGACGGTGGCCGCGGTGACGTGCCGGTTGAGCGCCTCGTACTGCGAGATCCCCATGTGGGTAAAGCGGTAGACATGGCCGAACGGACTCTGGATCTCGACCGATTGGCCGGGCTTGAGTGTGGCCTCCCGGTCCCGCTTGAACACCATGCCGCTGAACGCCACGAAGTAGATCACCATGCCGAGGTGGACGATGTAGCCGCCGTAGCGCCGTCGGTTCTTGGCAATGAGGCGGACAAAGGCCTGGCCGTATCCCTCGCTGTACATCCGGTGCCTGGCGCTGGTGCCGCGGACGAACTCCTGCAGCAGGGTACCGACCACGAATCCGGCCAGCCCCAGTGCCAGCATGACATACCAGTCCCGCATTCCAGCCGCCGCAAGCACAACGGCAGTCAGCAACCCGAATCCGACCGGAAAGGTGAACTGCCGCTTCAGATTGGCGGTCGAGGCCCGGCGCCACGCGATCAGCGGACCGATGCCGGTAAGGGCCAGGAGCAGCAGCCCGAGCGGGACGTTCACCTTGTTGAAGAACGGCGGGCCGACGGTGATCTTGGTCCCCCGCACCGCTTCAGACAGAATCGGGAACAGCGTGCCCCACAACACCGAGAACGCGATGCCGAGGAAGATCAGGTTGTTGAACAGGAAGGCTGCTTCCCGGCTGACCATCGACTCGAGTTCCACCTCGGCTGCCAGCCGGTCCCAGCGGGTGTACAGCAGGGTGAATGACAGGATGGCCGTGGCGACGAGGAATGACAGGAAGAAGTAGCCGACGTTCGACTGGGTGAAGCTGTGGACGCTCTGGATGACTCCGGAGCGGGTAATGAAGGTGCCGAAGATGCTGAGCAGGAACGAGCCGACGATCAGGCTCATGTTCCAGCGCTTGAGCATGCCGCGCTTTTCCTGGATCATCACCGAGTGGAGAAAGGCCGACATGCACAGCCACGGCAGCAGGCTGGCATTCTCGACCGGGTCCCAGGCCCAGTAGCCGCCCCACCCCAGCTCGACGTAGGCCCACCACATGCCGAGGGTGATGCCGACCGACAGAAACAGCCAGCTCAGCAGCGTCCATTTGCGGATGGCGGTAATCCATGCCGTGTCGAGCTGCCGCGACAGCAGCGCCGCCATCGCAAAGGCAAACGGGATGGTGATGCTGATATAACCCAGGTACAGCATCGGCGGATGGATGACCATCCCGATGTTCTGCAGCTGCGGGTTGAGCCCCCGTCCGTCGGCCGGGGTGAATCCCAGCCGCGCGAATGGATTGGCGGCAAAGACCATTACGGCGGTGAAGAAGACGACGACCGACATGGTCACGGCCGCCACGTACGGCATCAGCGGCCGGAACCTCGGCGCCGACAGCCACTGGGCCAGGCTGGCAAACAGCGAGAGCACCAGCGCCCAGAACAGCAGCGACCCCTTCTGCCCGGCCCAGAAGGCGGAGAAGATGAAGTAGCCCGGCAGGTTGCGCGAGGTGTAGGAGGCGACGTATTCGATATTGAAGTCGTGGCTGATCAGCCCCTTCCAGAGCGCCAGCGAGGCCACCACCATCAGGATGAAGACGGCGTAGACCGAGCGGATCACTGCCTGCGCCAGGGCGGGACGCTCCTGCCACTTGCCGGAAAAGCCGGCAATGGCGCCAGCGGTTCCAATCAGCAGTGCAATCCAGAGCGCGAACTGTCCCAGCAGGGTCATGAGTTCTTTCCCTCCGCCGCCTTCTTGAAGTCCTCCAGCGACCGGGCGTGATCGCGATATTCCGGCCGGCTGACTTTCATCTCGGCGTCATAATGCTTGAGAAAAGCGGCATACTGGCGCTTGAGCTCGGCGTCGTCCTTGGCCCACCGCGCCGCCGTGCCCAGGATAATGTAGCCGAACAGGTGGCCCGGGTTGATGCGGAGCACCGTGTCGCCGAGCGCCTTGGCGCCAGCCACATCACCGGTGTGGAGCTTGAGCAGGGCGGCGTGGAACCGGGCATCGGCATCGATGGTGTCCAGTTGCTGGTAGGCCATCAGCGCCATCGGGGTAAACTGCTCGACGCCGGCCTGGTCTCCCGATTCGGCGGACTTCATGATCCGGTTGTACAACCGGTCGAACCGCTCGCGCGGGCTCAGGTTGCTGATGTCGGGCGGAGTGCCGGCCGGTGCCTCGGCGACCGTCGAAGCCTCGGGCGGCGAATCGGCGACGGGCGGCGCCCCCGGCTTGTGACTGAGCCAGATGACCAGACCGCCGAGCACCGCCATGAGTCCCGCACCAGCGCCCATCCACTTGAGCCGCTCGGCCGAACTGGCGCCGGAGTGGGGGGCCAGCGAGGCACCGCAGGAGCGACAGAAACTTCCCGACGCCGGAGCGCCACAGGAAGGGCAGACAGACGCCAGTGGGGGAGCAGCCATCGATGTGAAATCCCGGGTCAGCACTGAGGCTCGAAGGTCGTTCGAGGACGATTCACCGTCCAATCAAGCGCCATTGCACCACAGAACACAGGGACTAGTTCCTCGAAAAAGCCGGACTAGATCGTTGGATGGGGACGCGAAAAGCTAACACAATTTTCCATTGCGTGCGCATGGCATGGGATGATAACTATCCTCTGGATGGCACCGCCGTTTCACGACAGACACAGGCAGGCAGCATGCCCGATTTGCGGCCCACGCATTCCGCTCTGGTGCTCTCCCTCCTGGTGCTTCTGCTCGGAAGCTGCACCGAAACGCTGTATAAGGATCGCAACGCGTTCAACCCACCGCCCGATTCCGCCAGCGGATATCTGGGCTACTTCACCGCCTCGACGAAACAGACCACCTGCGGCAATTGCCATGTGGGACAGCAAACCGACTGGATCCAGACCGCACATTCCGGCGCCTGGAACACGCTGCAGTCGAGTGGTGGGGCCCAGACATTCTGCGAGGGATGCCACACGGTCAACTCGCGAGGCAACCGGCCGTTTGCCCTGGTGGGCTGGGACAAGGTCAAGAACGCCGGCTACCATGACGTGCAGTGCGAGAGCTGCCACGGCCCGGGCTTCAACCATGTCCAGAATCCATCGGTCCGGGCCAACCGGCCCATCCCGAGCATCCAGATCTACCCCACCGACCCGGTGGCCGATACCGCCGCACTGGTCAACTCCGGCTGCGGCGGATGCCACTCCGACAACACGCCGGCCAAGCATCACAACTACCTGAAGGAATGGCTCAGCTCCCGGCACGGCCAGCTCAACCCGATTGCTGCACCGAATGCCGCGTGCCAGCCGTGCCACGAGGCCAAGGGAGCGCTGGCAGCCTGGGGGGTGAACACGGTCTACAAGGAACTGGGCACCACCACGCTGCTGCCGCAGAACTGCGTCGTGTGTCACGATCCCCATGGCAGCGCCAAGGACGCCAACGGTAATGTGCTGCCGGGCCAGCTCCGGTTTGCCATCAACACCCCGGTGCTGGAACAGAACCTCTGCACCAAGTGCCACAACCGGACCGCCGACCCGGTGGCCAACAATGCCCGCGGACCGCACGGGGCCCAGGGGCCTGTGCTGTTCGGCACCGCGGGCTACTTCCCTGCAGGCACCCAGTATGACACCACGGCCATCCTGACCTCACATGGCTCCGCGCTGAATGTGCGGCTGTGCGCCGGCTGTCACGTTAACAGCGAGACCGGGGTTGATGCCGGGGGGAACTCGATCACCTATACCGGGCACAGCTTCCATCCGCTGCCCTGCCTGAGCCAGAAGAGTCCTCCCGTCGTCGACACCACTTTCACCAATACCTGTGCCTTCGACGAGCCCAGCCGCTCGTGGGCCTCCTGCACCTCGTCGGGATGCCATGCCACCGAAGCCATTGCGGTACAGCGGCTCGACCAGATCAAGACCGAGAAGGAAGGCTACCTGCACACCCTGTGGGTGGACGTCAACGGCAACCAGACCGTCGATCCGTTCCCCACCGACAGCGGATACCTGGCCAAGATCAAGCTGAATGCCCCCAATGATCTGGATTTCACCAACGCCCCGTACAGCAGCACCATGACCGCGGCCAAGGGCGCCCTGTTCAATGCCCAGTTGACCGGCGAGAGCCTGGCCTCGCATCCGGACGGCTCCCACGGAGTCCACAATCCCTTCCTGTACCGCGCCCTGCTGCAGTCCTCGATTGCGGACCTGCTGGCGCACTACGGCACCTTCCTGCCGGCGCCACCGGCCCCGATCATGGCCCGGATCCAGGATGCGATCGAGCGGGGACAGCTTCGGGTCGCGCCAGCCACGGCTCGGGCGCTGACCCGCGCCACCATCGCCTCGACGCAATGATTTCCGGCTGCCTGTCACCGCTCGGGAGGGTTCCGCCGCGCTGACCCCGCATGCATTTGCGCTTTTCCGCCTGTCCGGCCTCGCCGTTGTGGTACCCGGGGCCGGACAGGCCGCGCATGTGCCCCAGAGCCAGGACTCAGCCGTAGCGGCAAGCGCATTGCCCGACCGGGTCATCCCGATCATCCAGATGATCTTCCAGCAGCCGCCCTGGCTCATGTGGGGCGGGGTCATCGTTGCTGCCATCGTGCTGGCAGCATTCCTGTGGTGGTTCTGGCCCCGGAGACAGCGCTTCCGCCAGTGGATCGCAGGCCACTCGCCGAGCGGCAAACTGGCCATTCTGGCGGTGCCGCTGACCATCGGTCTGGCGGCCGCATGGCTTGGGGCCCGAAGTTACGATTTCGTCCAGCGGGACAATCGCTTCTGCACCGGCTGCCACATTTTCGTGCCCAGCGGGGTGCACATGACCGCCCCCGACACCGGGAACTACACCCTGGTCAACAAGCTGGAGGGCAAGCACGACAGCTTGAGCTGCCATGCCTGCCACGAACTCCGCCCCGTCAAGGAAGCGATCAAGATGGTGCTGTGGATGTCCGGCGACCGGGGAACAGGAGAACGGGTTCCGCCGCACGCCAGAGTGCCGCGAAAGGTCTGCGAGAGCTGCCACGTGACCGGGGCGGCCAAGAAGTTCTGGCAGGCCATCGCCTCAACCGCCGGACACCGGACCCATCTTGAGTCGGATTCGCTCCGGGGCCGGATCGAATGCCTGACCTGCCATGCCCAGTCCGCCCATCGTTTCGTGCCGGTCGATTCGACCTGCTCGCAGCGCGGATGCCACCTGACGAGCGCCACCCGGATCCGCCTGGGAAAGATGGCCGGCCAGACCGACTTTCACTGCAACGTCTGCCATCAGTTCACCAAGTCGGTTCCGCTGCTGGCCACCCGCGATTCGGCAGCCGGTTCGCTGCGGCCCGACCGGCAGGAGTGTCTCTCCTGTCATCCGATGCAGCTCCGGATGGTTGCGTTCGACCCTTCCCGGGATCCGCACAACGGAAGTTGCGGCACCTGCCACAACCCTCATGCGCAGGTCAAGCCGGCGGACGCACTCAAGTCGTGCACCACCTCCGGCTGTCATGACAACTGGCGCAAGGTGCCTTTCCATTCCGGCAAGGCGCACGCCCGGGTCAATACCCGTTGTGAACTCTGTCATGACCCTCACGCGGCGCGGGTGGATGCCAGCGACTGCATCGGTTGCCATGCCCGGGTCGGGGTCCGGGGCGGAGGGACCACGGCCGTTCCCCCGATGCCCTTCGATACGCTCAAGGCGCTCAAGCGAACGTCGGCCCTGCCGCCGCCGCAGCTGCGACATGGCAAGGGAGATGCGCCGCCGGAGCTCGACTTCCCGGCGGCGCTGCTGTCTCGGCCCCAGGTGGCGGACAGCTTCTCGCACGCGCGGCACCAGAAGCTGGCCTGCATCACCTGTCACTCGGTGACCGCCAAGCAGACCACGCTGACTTTCACGGCTCCGCGCGGGTGCCAGATCTGCCATCACCAGGCGCCGGCCACGAATCAATGTTCGACCTGTCACGCCGAGGCCGATTCGTTCCAGTTTCGTCAGGTGGCACTCACGGTGACAGTGCCAGGCCGGCCGCCCATGGCTCGCAGCGTCACATTCTCGCACGCCAGCCACGCCGCGACTGGCGCCTGCATTTCGTGTCACATGGGGTCGGTCATCCTGGCACCGCCAGACTCGGTGGCCACGTGCACTGGCTGTCATGTGCAGCACCACACCATCGCCCGTGACTGCGCCGCCTGTCATACCGTGCCGGGCCTCCAGCAGGCCCACATCCCGGCGCAGTCCACGCACATTGGCTGCGACGCCTGCCATACCCCCGCCACCGTGGCGCTTCTCACCCCCGCACGGCCGCTCTGCCAGACCTGCCATGCCGACAAGGTCGACCACTATGCGGCACTGGAGTGCGCCGCCTGCCACCTGCAGGACACGCCTGAAGGGTGGCGGCCTCACCTGATGCGGCAGGTCGCGGCCCGATGAGTTCGAATCGGTGGGCCACGGCCCTCGGCGTCGTCGCGCTGCCAATGGCGGGGACTCCACTTGCAGCCCAGGGCTATTCGCTGCGGTTCGATATGCAGGCACAGACCTACGCCTACCGGGGGGTGACGGCGGACAGCATTGGGGTGGCGGCGGTGGTCACGGCGCCGGATGGCAGCCAGACGACGGCCGACGGCAAGTCGGTCACCTGCATCGGCACCACTCCCGGCTACTGCGACTTCTTCTCCGCCGGGCCGAGGATTCAGGCCGTACCCCTGGTGGCCAGGATCAATGGCAATCTCTGGGGCCTGGGTGTGCCGGGGCTCCGCTTGCACGTTGACGGCCGGATCGCCGGACAGGCCGGTGATCGCGATGCCGTGGCCGGAACCACCCCCGGCTTTCAGCTGCTCGAGGCCTTTGCCGAATACAGCCGCGACTGGCTGGTGGGACGACTGGGCCGGCAGGCCGTCACCGGTCGGCTGGGCTATACCACCTTCGACGGCGGCCTCCTCGAGGTCCGGAACGCAGCCCACGGCCTGGGCGGCTCCGCCTATCTGGGCCGCGGCACCGCGCAGTCCACCTTCCTGCAGCCCGGCAATCCGATCCTCAATCCGCTCGACAACTGGCAGCCCAGTCGAGGCAAGACCGTGGCAGGCGCCGATCTGAGCTGGAGCAGTTCCTGGATCGATGCCCGAGCTGACTACCAGCGCGAAGTGGACAACGACACCCGCAACTTCGTGTCGGAGCGGGTTGCCCTGAGCGGCAACGGCAGGCTCGGTCGTCAGTGGTCGGTATCGGGTGGCGCCGACTATGACCTGTCGTACGACTGGTGGGGCAGCGCCGATCTGACCCTTAGATATGCCGGGCGGACCGTCAATGCATCCGGAGGGGTGCGCCGGTACCGGCCATTCTTCGACCTCTGGAGCATCTGGGGAGCCTTCAGCCCGACTCCGTACAGCGCCGCCAATGGTGCGCTATCCATCCAGATCAGCCCCCGTCTCGAGGTTCGCGGCAACCTGGAATATTTCTGGTACGGCAATACCGCCACCGAAACTCCGCTGGTGGTGGTAGTTGATGATGGCTGGCGGGGGACGCTGGCTGCAGGATACCGGCTGGGGCCGGGGTGGGCCGTCGATGCCAGCGCCGAGTTCGACCGGGGGCCCGGTGCCGCGGCCAACGATCTCCAGGGCGGGGTGCGCTGGACTCCCCGCTCGGCCCTCAGCCTGGGCGCGCACCTCGGCACCCTGAGCCGACCACTCGAGTTCCGGTACAACAGCGCCGGCGTGTTCTGGATCGGAGTCGAGGGCCGCTACCGGGCCTCGCCAAGGCTGACGCTCAACCTGAGTGGCGACTGGCTGCACGACCGACAGAACGAACCCGACGTCATCGCCTTTTCGTGGTCACAGCTCCGGCTCAGCCTGCAGGCCACCTGGTTCCTCAACTCGCGGGCCGACATGGAGCCGCTGCCCCGGGGCCTGCCACGCCGGCCACCGCCGCAATGACCGGCTCGAGGCTGGTGCAGGTACTGGCACTGGGTCTGGTGTTGCTGGCGAGGCCGGCGGTGGCCGACGCGCAGCAGGACAGCGCCTTCGGACACGCGCGCCACGCGCGGCTGTTCATTTCGTGCCGTGACTGCCATGCCGGGACCGGCGATTCAACCCGGAGCGTCTGGCCCAAGCCGGGCGGATGCGCGGCCTGTCATGACGGGCAGATCGAGCGACTGGTCGACTGGCAGCCCCACCCCGGTCCCCGGGCCAGCAATCTGCGCTTTACCCATGCGGGGCATGCCGCCCGATTCGCCGGGCGCACTGGGCCTGACTCGAGCCTGAGCTGTCAGGCTTGCCACGCCAAGCCAGGGGCGCGATGGATGGAGGTCGGGCCACCGCTGGTGGAGAACTGCTTCCAGTGCCACGGGCTGCGTTCGGTGGCGCACTTGAGCGCCCCCGATACCACCTGTGTGCTCTGTCATCTGACCTTGCCCCAGGCCGTGGCGCTCAGCCCCGAGCGAATCAGCCGGTTCCCGGCTCCACCCAGTCACGAATCACCGTCGTTCGCAGGGCCTGGTGGTCACGGCCGGCTGGCCGGCGGGGTGACCGTCGACCATCACCGGCTGGCCATAGCTCCCTCGTGTACCGTCTGCCACGCCCAGGATTTCTGTGCCTCGTGTCATGTCGACGCGACTGGCATCAAGGCCATTCAGGCGCTGGCCCGGGACCCGCGCTCACTGGCCATCGCCACTCGACGACGCCCCGCCTGGCATGGCGCCGATTTCTCCACCAGTCACGCCGCCCTGGCGTCGGCCAGCGGCAAGAGTTGTGCGACCTGTCATCAGCGGGCCGAGTGCCTCGATTGCCACCGACCCAGCGCCGGTGATGGCCGCGCCAACTATCACGTGGCGGGATATCTGTCGAAGCATCCGGCCGACGCCTACGGCCGTTCCTCGGACTGCAGCCAATGCCACAACGCGACCTACTTTTGCGCCAGCTGTCATCAGCAAGCCGGGCTGGCCTCTCGTGGGCCACTGCGCACCGGCTATCACAACGCAGCCCAGTTCTTTGCGCTCGGGCACGGCAAGGCGGCCCGGGAGTCACTGGAGAGCTGCGTGTCCTGCCATAGCGAGAGGGATTGCCTGACATGCCACTCCGCGATCCAGGGCCGTCGCTTCAACCCCCACGGCCCCGGCTTCGACGCCGCGCGACTGAAACTTCGCAATCCCCAGATGTGCGGCGCCTGCCACGGACCTAATATTCCGGGATGATGATCAGAAGGTGCGGGCTGTTGATGGTGGGTGCGATCAGTTTCAACCTGCTGGCTTCCGGATGCAGTAGTGGCCCTGGACGCGACGAAGCCGGCGCAGGCCGGCTTGGCAGTTCCCAGATGTTGCTCAACGGAGTGGGCCAGGGCATGACCGAAGCCGAGGTCAGGCAGCAGCTCGGCGCGCCAACGTCGATATCGGTGCCGTTCTACGCCTTCATGTCAGAGGACTCACTGATCCTCTGGCGCTATCCCGGCTTCAGGGTCGAATTCGTGGACCAGGTGGTGGACCGGCTGATCTGCACCGGGCAGTCGGTCCGGTGTGCTACTGCCGACGGTATCCACATCGGAGATCCGATCGCGCGGGTGACCGCAACCTACGGCAAGGCCGAAACGCTGGTCCGTCCGCTGGGCGGCCTGCTGATCTATCACCAGGCGGAGATCCCGTGCACCATGACGTTTTCGCTGTCACGGGGAGCGGTATCCCGAATCGAAGTCAGCTGCGAGGAGGAGAACTAGGCGGACACACGGTCGGATGGTTAGATGGTCGGATGGTCGGATGGTCGGACTGAAACTAAATGAGGGCCCGGGAATGCCCGGACCCTCGTCTCTCGTCTCTCGTCTCTCGTCTCTCGTCTCTCGTCTCTCGTCTCTCG
>JBDTTF010000294.1:0-9305 GCA_039930765.1 Gemmatimonadota bacterium
AGGCGAAAGGCGAAAGGCGAAAGCCAGGATATGATCGGGGCCACCCGGAACCCGGAACCCGGAACCATTCCTAAATCATCAGCCCGAACGCCGCCCCGAACATGATGAACATGGTGACCGCGACGGTAATCAGGCTCAACCGGCTGCTGGGCTGGTCGTGCATGATCTTCCGGTCGCTGGCCACCAGCAGGATGCCCAGCAGTACGAACGGCGCCAGCAGGCCATTGATCACGGCGGACCAGAACAGGGTGGTGAGCGGAGGTACGTTCACGAACTCCATGGCGATGCCGCCGAGGGTCGAGACCACCACCACGCCGTAGAACCAGGGCGCCTCCCGCCAGCTCTTGTTCAGCCCCTCTTTCCAGCCGAATACCTCGGCGCAGGCGTAGGCCGCGGAGCCGGTGAGGGTCGGGATGGCCAGCATGCCGACCCCGAGCAACCCCACGGTGTACAGCGTGGTGGCCATCGACCCGGCCAGCGGCCGCAGCGCCTCGGCGGCCTGCCGTGAGGTCTCGATCCGGGTATGCCCGGTGGCGTGAAGGGTCGACGCGGCGGTCACGATGATGGCGAACATCACGAAATTGGAGAAAAAGGTCCCGACCCCGACATCGATCCGCCGGTTGTGCAGCTCCTCGGCGGTGGCGCCGATTCGCGAGGCCACCGTGGTGCGGCCCTTGCCCAGCTCCTCTTCGACTTCGAGCGAGGATTGCCAGAAGAACAGGTACGGACTGATGGTGGTGCCGAGGATGGCCACCAGCGTGGACCATTGGGCGGAAGAGGCAGGCCAGGCGGGCACGAAGGTGTTTGCCAGCACCTGATGCCAGTCGGGCTTCACGTGAATCATCGTCACCACATAGGCGAACAGGGCCAGCGCCAGCCACTTGAGGATCCTGGCAATGGTCTGGTATCGGAACCGGATGGTGGCCCACCCAATGACCACGGCAAACACCACCACCAGCCAGTGGGAATGGATTCCGGTGAACATCTCCGCGGCGTCCGCCATCCCGGCCAGATCGGCCCCGACGTTGACGGTATTGGCAGTCAGCAATCCAACCGTGATCAGGACCATCATCGATCTGGGCAGCTTGGCACGCATCGAGCCGGCCAGCCCCTGCCCCGTCACCATCCCGATCCTGGCGCACATCATCTGCACGGCACCCATCAGAGGCCAGGTCAGCACCGACGTCCACAGCATGCTGGTGCCGAGTTGCGCACCGGTGATGGTGTAGGTCGCGATACCGGAAGGATCATCGTCGGCCGCACCGGTGATCACGCCGGGTCCGAGGGCCTTGAGCCAGCCCATCACGTGCTCCTTCCGCCGGGGGGATGACTGGCTCGATTTGCGGTGACTGGTCACAGCAAGCTCAGGCGATGGTACGGCGAAGGAACATCCGGACTCCAATAGCGCCAAGAACCACCGTGGCGACGGCCAGCGCGGTGAGTGCGACCGGGACGGGCATGTGGGGCAAGTCAGGAGTGAGCGCGGCTCGGAGGCCTTCGCTCATGTAAACCAGCGGATTGATCAGGACGAGATACTGTAGCCAGGGAAGCGGGTGCAGTGTCGCCCAGGGGTAATAGACGCAGCCGAGAAAGGTGATCGGAACGACCACCACCGCGAACATCAGCCCGATATGCTGGGGCCGGACCACGGTCCCGACGGCCAGGCCGAGCGCTCCGGTCGTGAGGCTGGCCAGCAGCACGACTCCGATCAGCAGCGGCCAGCTGGCGACGTGCAGCTGGACCGGCACCGCCGGAATGAAGACCACCAGCGGAAAGACGACGGCGCCGGCCACGATGCCCTGCAATCCCCCGAACACCAGCTTCTCAACCGCCACCAGCCACACCGGAAGCGGAGCCAGTACCCGGTCTTCAATCTCTTTGGTCATGCCGAGTTCAACTGAGAGCGGCAACGCCACGGCAGAAATTCCCTGGAATACCATCGCCACGGCCACGAGCCCCGGCACCAGCACCGTGGCGTAGCTGACCCCCGGCGTGCTGCCCTGGATCTGCTGCCCGATGTGGGGGAAGACATAGGTGAAGATGAAGACGAACAGCAGCGGGTTCATCACCGTCCGGGTCACGAAAGGTGCCAGTCCTCGGCGCAGTACCCGGAGATCCCGCAGCATCAAGCCGCCAAAGGCGCGGGCGTAGCCGAATCGAATGTCATTCACGGAGATCGCGTCCGGTCAGGGTGATGAACACCGTTTCCAGCGTTGGTTCGGCGACGCTGAGGTCCTGCAGCCCCGCCTCCAGGGTGAGTTCCACCACCCGGGGCAGCAGCCCCTGCTTCGAGGTGGCCCGCACCCGGATGCCGCGGTCGATCAGGGTGGCCTCGGAGACGCCCGGCAACGCCTTGAGTCGGGCTGCGATCTCCGGTGTCGGATGATCGAGCTTCAACTCCAGGATGGTGGCCGCACCAACCTGGCGCTTGAGTTCCGCCGGTGTGCCACTGACCAGGACCTTGCCGTGATCGATGATGGCCACCCGGTCGCTCAGCCGATCGGCCTCTTCCATGTGGTGAGTGGTGAGCAGCACGGTGAGACCCTCATTCCGGAGCCCCTGCACCAGTTCCCACAGCGCCAGCCTGCTCTGCGGGTCGAGTCCGGCACTCGGCTCGTCGAGGAACAGGACCCGCGGGTGATGGGCAATGGCCCGCGCGATCTGGACCCGCTGGGCCAGGCCGCCGGATAGTTGAGCCGGAAACTGCTTGGCCCGATCGGTCAGCCGGAACTGCTCGAGCAGCTCGGCGGTGCGCTGCCGCGCGGCCGCGGCGCTGGAGCCGAAGTAACGGCAGTGGTAGTAGAGGTTTTCGTGGACGGTGCAGGAACGATCGAGGGTGTTGTACTGGGTCACGACGCCAATCCGCCGGCGGGTGGCCACCGGGTCCTTCACGACGTCGATCCCTTCAACAGTGATCCGACCCGCGGTGGGCTTGATGCGGGTGGTGCAGACGCCGACGGTGGTGCTCTTGCCGGCGCCGTTGGGTCCGAGCAGGCCAAAGATCTCGCCCTGCCGCACTTCCAGGTCCAGTCGGTCCACCGCGCGCACTCCGCCCGGATAGACCTTTTCCAGCCCGGCGACCTGGACCGCGGCGGTCACTCCGCGGGACGGTTACGCCGGTCGGTCAGGTACTGCTGACGGGCCGCGAGCACGGCGTCGACCAGCGGCGCCGAGTCGAAGCGGACCGGATCGGTGCACGGCAGGCCGGTTTCCCTGGTGGCTGCTTCGCAGGCCGCATGAGCCTCGGCGTCGGACAGATCGTAGGTGTTGAGGCTGATGGCAATGGTCCGGGTCGGATGGACAAAGCCGGCCACCGACTCGTACAGCCGGACGTACTCCTTGAGCGGCGGGATCCGCAGCCAGGCCGCCTCACGGTAGTCGCCGATGTAGGTCCGGGTGGCCTGGTGACAGAGAATCAGGCCATCGGGGCACGCGCCATGGAGCAGCCCGCAGGTCACGCCCGAGTAGCCGGGATGATTGAGACTTCCCTGCCCCTCCACCAACACGATGTCGGCATCCTTGCTGCCTTCCAGCACCAGCCGCTCGGCTGCGCCAGCGATGAAGTCGGCCACCACCGCGTCCACCGCGATTCCCCAGCCTTCGATCATGATCCCGGTCTGCCCAGTGGCCACGAACCGGGTCCGCACCTTCCGCGCGTTCAGCTGCCTGGTGATCTGCAGCTGCGAGGTCATCTTGCCGACGTTGCAGTCGGTACCGACGGTCAGGATCACGTAGGGATCGACGTACTTGGCCTTGCCGGAAGCCACTGGCAAATCGGCGGGCGGACGGCGCAGGTCGTGGATCTCGACCTTGCTGAGCCGGGCCCGTTCGGCCAGCATCGGGTCATCATTGAGGAAGGTGTGGAGTCCGCTCCAGATCGAGCAGCCGGCATCAATGGCTTCGGCCAGCCAGGTGCGCCAGCGATCTGGCAGCTTGCCACCAACCGGGGCAATGCCGATGAGGATTGCGTCGGGCTTGAAGGCCAGCCCTTCACGCATGCTGCCGACGACCGGAATCTTGCCGCCAAAACCCAGCACGTCCTGGCAGGTCTGCCCGGCGTGCTGCTGATCGACCACCCCGACCGTGCGGTCGGGGAGGTAGCGGATGATCGAATTGGCGGTCTTGGAGGTGAGAGGCCCGAACTCGCCGTCGGCGAGAATCAGGAAGCGGGTACCGTGCATGCCCGTTCAGGTGCCTTTCGTGGATCCTTCATCGTGGTCGTCGACGACTTCGGCATCGTGGACGGTCTCGCCGGCGCCGATCTGCTTGGCGCCGGGACCGCCGCCGGGCCCGATCATCCCCATCTTGCTCTTGAGCTCCAGCAGCTGCTGGTCCATCGAGCCCTTGTACTCGAGCGCCTCGAACTGCTTGGCCAGCTGGTCGCCGGAGAACTCTTCCTGCAGCTCGGCGGAGGCAATGGCCTTGCGTTCGTTGGCCTCGATCTTTTCGGCCATCCGCTCGAAGGAGTCAAAGGCGCTCTTGTCCGACATGCCGGACATGGTTTCCTGGATCCGCTGCTGGGCCTCGGCCCGCTTGGCCCGCGCCACCAGGATGTTCTTCTTCCGCTTGGCTTCCTCGATCTTGTCGTTCAGGGTCCGGAGCGAACCCTTGAGCGCTTCGGTTTCGGCCCGGTGCTTGAGCCAGGTCTCGTGGAGCTGCTGGGCGCCCTGCAGCGTCTCGTTGTAGCGCAGCAGCGCCTGCTTGGCCATGTCATCGCGGCCTTCCTGCACCGCCAGCATGGCCCGGCGCTCCCAGTCCTCCGACTGCTTCTTGAGGGCTTCCGCATCGGCCTGGAGTTTTTTCTCGTCCGCGATGGCCCCGGCCACTTCCTGCTTGGCCTTGGCGAGCGAGCTCTTCATGTCCACGATCAGCTGATTCAACATCTTTTCCGGGTTTTCGGCCCGGGAAATCAGGTCGTTGATGTTGGACCTGAGCAATGTTGAAAAACGGTCGAAGATCCCCATGTGCGGAATGACCTCGTCGAGCCAGGCGCGTGCGCCCGGAGCCCCTGTCGTGAACCAGCGCCGTTCGGTGCGGTTCAGTTGCCGCCAAATGTAATAGTCCCCGCCGTGCTCTGCCCGATCAACCTCGCACAATCCGCTCCTGCTCCCGCGCCTGGCCCAGCATCCGCTCGGCAAAGTCCACCCGCTCCTCCAGCTCCGCCACCCGGAACTGCACCTGCTCCAGGTCGGACAGCCGGGCTTCGAGCTCCTCGACCCGCTGCTGGTCGGCCGGGGCATCGAGTGCATGGGCCATGGCTCTCTTGCGGCGCAGACCCAGCAGGAAAAGCGAAACCGCGAAGGTGGCCGCTACCGCCACATCCCCGGCGGGCCGGCCCTCATTGCCGCCGAACATGATATTAGTGCCCGCCGCCACCGCAATGGTGATCCCGACGTGGATCAGGACGTCGAACCAGTCCATTCCGGCAATCCGGAACTTGCTCATCGACGTCCTTCCGGGACGCCCGCCTCGTCGCGGCTTCGGGCCAGCAGCCGCTCGGCAAAGTCGGCCCGCTCCTCCAGCTCCGCCACCCGGACCTGGAACTGGAACTGTTCCAGCTCGGCGACCCGGACTTCCAGCTCTTCGACTCGCTGGCTGTCGGCCGGTGCGTCAGGCGAATCGGCCAAGGCTCGCTTGCGCCAGATACCGAGCACGATCATCGACACCGCCACCAGCATCGAGATTGCTACTTCACTGTCGCGGCCGCCAAAGATGGTGTCAGCGGCGACAACAGCCATGACGGTGACTCCGACGTGCACCACCAGGTCGAACCAGTCCATCCCGATGATCCGGAACCCCCTCATGGAGCCCTGTCCACTGCCGACTCCTCGCGCCCACGAGTCATCAGCCGCTCGGCAAAGTCGAGCCGTTCTTCAAGCTCAGCCATCCGGGTCTGGCCGGATTCGAGCTCGTCGAGCCGGCAGTGCAGATGCTCGAGCTCTTGGTGGGAAGCTCCGCTTCCGCCAGCATCGATCCGGCGTGACGCCGCTTTGCCCACCGGCCCCAGCAGGATGCCAACCGCCGTAAGGCCACACACGCCCAGTATGCCGACGGGAATGGCAAACCCGGGGCCGAGCTTCGAGGCCAGCAGGAAATACGCGGCGATGGCCGCCACTCCCACCAGGGTTCCCATGAAGGCCCATGACTGCTGGGCCGCTGACGCAGCCTTGGCGCTGCCGACCGACCCGGTGGATACCTCTTGCGATGCCATGGTCAGCTCCCCTGTTCGATCCGGGGCATCTCACGCTGCTGCCCCAGCAGCCGTTCAGCAAAGTCGAGCCGTTCCTCAAGCTCAGCCACGTGGTGTGGCAGCTCCTCGAGCTCGCCGACCCGCTGACGGAGCTGCTCGAGTTCCGTGGTCAGTGCCGGATCAGCGATGGCCTTGCCCTCAAGCCGGCGGCCCAGCGCCCGCATCAGCGGCAGGAAGACCACCACGGCACCGAGGATGACGCTCAGCGAGATGATGGTCAGCGCCGGCGGTGACATCATCATCCAGAACGGCACCGAGGGGGCCTCACTGACCTGGGTGTAGACCGTCGGGGGTGGCGGTGGCGCCGAGGGCGCCGGAGTCTGCCCCATGGTCAACTGCCGATTCGTCCCGGCAGCCGGTCAGGCTCGCGCTGGGCCAGCAAGCGCTCGGCAAATTCGGCCCGCTCCTCCAGTTCCGCCACCCGGTGCGGCAGGTCCTCGACCTGGGACAGCCGCTGCCTCATCTGGTCCAGTTCATCGAGCACGGCCTGATCGGGCTGGCCGCGGCCTTCGATCCTCCGGGACCAGGCCCGCACCAGCGGCCACAGTACGATCGCGCTCACCACGAGGACGGCCAGAGCGAACAGGAAGATTGCCTCGGGTGGCATCGGGCTGTGACCGATCTGGATGACTTCCGGAGTCTGGCCTCCGCCTCCGACGGTCACCTGCAGCAGCGTGGTCATGACTGCCCTCCGGAGAGTCTGGCGTTATTCCGCTGGGTGGTGAGGAGTCGTTCGCTGAAATCGACCCGCTCTTCCAGTTCCGCCACCCGCTGCGGCACCCCTTCCAGCTCGGCCACCCTGGCCCTGAGCTGTTCGAGCTCTTCCTTGATCTCGACGGCATCCGCCAGCCTGCCGGGCTCGCCCTTGACCCAGATGGCCCGAGTGGCCACGATCGCGGCATACCCCGCGATCGGAACCGCCACCAGCACCACGATCCCCACGATGACTTCGACGAATTTCGCGGTGCCCGGATCCATATTCCACTCAGCTCTTGAGACGTTCCTGCTGGTCCGCCTGGGCCAGCAGTCGTTCGCTGAAATCGGCCCGTTCCTCAAGTTCGGCCACCCGGTGGCGGAGCTCGTCCAGCTCGGCTGCCGTGTCGTGGTCGGGCTGGCTACCCCGTTCGAGCCGCCGGGACCAGGCCTTCATCAACGGGATGCCGAAGCCGAGGATCACCGGCAGCATGACGCCGAAGATCAGCGACATCACGATCCCGAACTTCTGGTCTTCGTTCATGACAGCTCGGAACCGATCTGGCCGGCTTCCCGTTTCTGGGCCAGCAGCCGTTCAGTGAAGTCGAGCCGCTCCTGGACGTCCGACAGCTCCTGGCGCATCCGCTCCAGCTCCTCGATGACCGCCGGGTCGGTGTCTCCGCCTTCCGGCACCCTGCCCCGGATCCGCTCGGCGATGGCCCGCCCCAACGGGCTGAAGGACAGCCCGACCACGGTGGCGCCGCCGAAGATCAGCACGATTGCGAGGATGTCTTCCATCAGTCTCCCCCTGGGCTGCCGCTCGGCCCGCCTCGGGCCAGTAACCGCTCGGTGAAATCGAGCCGCTCGTTGGTTTCGACCAGTTGTTGTTCCAGATGCTCTACCTGCTCACGGAGCGCGGCCACGTCCGATGCCAGTTCCGGATTGCCGAACTGGCCCCCCTGGCTTCCGATCCAGCGGGCCACGGCGTCACCGACCTGACCTTTGGCCACCTGAACGAATCCCCAGACCAGGAATCCAGTCGAAACAACGCCCGCCAATATCCCGAAGACCGGGACCAGACTCTCCATCAGCGACTCCTGTGGCGATCAGCGGCCGGCGAAGACCATCGGGCGTCGACGATGGCTCCCGTACGCCGACCCCAAAATAAATGTTTCACGGCGAAACGGGTCGGTCTTTCAGGTCAAGCCAGGCTGACTTCCTGGATTTCCGAAAGGGACAAGGCGATTTCGGTGTCGTCGGCCAAGTCCGGTCGGAGATAGACCTCATAGGCGGTCACATGGGTATCCAGAGTGGTTGGCACCCCAGTGATTTCGACCTGGCTGGAAGTCAGAATACGAACCGATTGTTCGTGATCACCCGCATAGCGGAGCACGGCCAGAATCTCGTCGTAATCCATGGCAATCGCTCCGCGGGGGTTATCTCAAGCTATCGTGCACGACTTTGGGCTGCGAGGGGGAAAGCATCAGAAGTCCGAGCGGCTCGAGGCTGGCAGGGTCGAGATTGACCCCGCCGTAGCGGAACACCCAGTGCAGGTGGGGGCCGGTGACCCGGCCCGAATTACCCACCCGGCCAATCAGCTGGCCCCGCTCGACGGTGTCACCGATGGCCACCAGCGCCTGGCTCATATGGAAGTAGCCGGTGGTGAGCCCCTGACCGTGGTCGATGTAGACCACCGTGCCGGCCAGCTGGAAACTGGCGACCAGCGCCACCACCCCGCGATTGGCCGCGTGAATCGGCTCACCGACCTGCCCGGCAAAATCAGTCCCCAGGTGGCGGCTCTGGACCTGGCCGTTGAAGACTCGCCCGTCACCGAAGTGGGCGGTGATCCGGCTGGACCGAGGCAGCGCAAACGGGAGCCGCCAAAGCTGCGGGGTGTCGTGGGCGTGGCGGCCCACCTCGCGCGCCTTGGCATTGTCGGCCGCAATCCGTTTGGCCTCAGCCGAGGTCGGTGGCCGGCCGAATTTTGGAGCCACGGTCAGCTTGTTGTCGGTGGTGAACTGCCCGTCGCTCACCGGGATGACCAGTGACACTGTGTCGGAGCTGCGCGACCCGATAAGGGCAAGATGACTGGTGAGGACGGCGGCGGCGCCCACCGGCACCGGCGCCAACGCCGTCCAGCTAAGGTCCGGATTCGGCAGGAAATGGAGCGGTTCGCCGGCGAGACGTCCGGCCACGAGCAGGGTCCGCGCCGTCCCCGAATCGGCCGGCATCACCGTCACCCGGATGAGGGTGCCCTGCCGGATGACGGCGGGGGAGAGCGTCACCCGGGCGGCGGACTGCTGGGCTGCCAGACGGAAAGTGGCGGCCGGAACTGTTCCGGCCACCACCAGAGATACCAGAA
>JBDTTF010000295.1:0-2692 GCA_039930765.1 Gemmatimonadota bacterium
CCGCCGAAGCGCTGCAGCGGCGGGTCCAGATCCACCGGGTCCTGCCGCCCGACCGGCGAACGGCCGGTGGCCGCGACCGGGTGGTGCTCGACCTGCCCTCGGACCAGTTCGCCGCCGGCGGCTCGCCGGCCTTTGCGATGGCCGCTGGAGATTCGGTGCAGGTGTTTGCGGTGGCCGACCGGCAGCGCCAGTCAGTCCGGGTCCTCGGCGATGTCTGGATACCGGGAGTGCTCGGATTCACCCCAGGCCTCAAGCTGGCGGAGGCAATCCGGCTTGCCGGTGGCCCCAAGCCTGATGTCTACCTTGGCAGTGTCCTGGTCAGCCGCTTGCTCAGTGACAGCAGCCGGATTCAGCTCCGATCGGCATTTGCTGATTCCACCGGCGCGGTCACCGACGACCTGCCGCTCCGGGAAGACGACGAGATCCAGGTCTTCAGCCGGACCAATTTCCGTCCCACCCGCTGGATTGCGGTGACTGGCGCCGTCCTCAAAAGCGGCCAAGTACCGTATCGGGAAGGGATGACGCTGCGGGATGCCGTGCTGTTGGCGGGTGGCCTGACGGAGGACGCGCTGATCAACGAGGCCGAGATCGCCCGTCTGCCCGCCGACCGTACCGGCGGTCGACTGGCGGTCACGCTCAGGGTGCCGATGGACAGCACCTATCTGGTTGATCGAGGCAGAGATGGCACCTACTCGGGTCCACCGGGCATCGGTGCTCCCGCCACTGGCGCCAGCGAAACCGTACTCCAGCCGTATGACAACGTCCTGATCCTGCGCCAGCCCAACTGGGAGCTTCAGCGGATCGTCAGCCTTACTGGCCAGGTGCTCTATCCGGGGCGGTACGCGTTGATCAGCAAGAGTGACCGGATCACCGATCTGCTCAACCGCGCCGGCGGATTGACGCCCAATGCCTACCCTGACGCGATCCGGTTCTTCCGCACTGCCGACCGCACTGGCCGGGTCGGAGTGGACCTGCCACGGGTGCTGAAGGACTCCACCTTCAGGGACAACCTGATCCTGATCGGCGGCGATTCGATCTTCATTCCCGAGTTCGACCCGATCGTGTACGTGAGCGGCGCGGTAAACGCACCGGTGGCCGTGAGCTATGTCCCCGGCAAGGACATCGATTTCTACGTCCAGGCGGCCGGCGGCTATACCCTGCACGGTGACAAGAGCCGGGCCTACACCACCCAGCCGAGCGGCAAGGTGGAGAGTGTCCGGCGGAAATTCTTCGTCGCTGACTATCGACCGAAGCCGCGGGCCGGCGCCAGGGTCTTCGTGCCGGAAAAGCCGCCTGAGGACAAGTCGGCCGTGCTGGCCACGCTTGGCAGCATCACCCAGATCCTGGCCAGCCTGGTGGCGATCGTGGTGCTGGCAACGCGGTGACGGTGGACCTGGAGGAAGGTGTGGCTCAGCGGTGGGCGGGTAGAGCGTTACCTGGAAGCCGGGTTAGCCCTCCGGCGCAGGCAGAATGACGCGTGAAGGCATGACTCGATCGCCTTCAGTGATGTAGCCTCGGCCAGGTCCCTCTGGTGCCATCGCTCAGCCAGCCTGTCGCCCGCGCGACTCGAAACAATCCCCGGCAGCATGGCCCATTTGCTCATCCCGAAGAAACCCTGGACCGCGACGATCTCGAACTCGGACCCGATGGCCTGGAGCACCGACTTCGTGAATGGATGCTCCCACGCCCGATCGGTCTGGAACGGACGATAGGCCGCGCGAATCAGGCGCGCCGGCCACCAGGTCTGCAACGGGTCATACGTGATCAGCAAGCCGCCGGGTACCAGCTTCTCGGCCAGCACCCGGAGAATAGTCGCCGGATACTGGAAGTGATGCAGCACCGCGCGAGCGTAGATGAGGTCGAAGCCGGTTTCCGAGAACTCGGGGCTCAGCACGTCGACGGCGCGAACTCGGAGCGGCCCCGCCCCGACCGGATCGAGCCGCTCGCGGAATCGATCCAGCCTGGCCTGGCTAAGGTCGATGGCCAGGTAATCCCGTGAGTGGGTGGCCAGGTATGGCGAGATCGAGGTGCCGTCCCCGACTCCAAGTTCCATCACCTTGTCACGGATTCCGGGACCCAGCCACCCGATGTGAAGCCGCTCGACCTCCTCGGCCAAGTTTACGGCCTTCAGGGCCCCGAAGGTCCGCGCCGTGATCTTCCGCCAGGCATTGGTCGCGAAACTGTTGGCCCTGGAAACCGCTCTGCCGGTTGCCTGCTCGTAATAACTGCGCTGGGCCTGGTTGATCCGGAGCATTTCATTCCGGGGATCGGGGGGCCCATTGGCTACGGGCGGCTGGTTCATCGTTCAAGTCGCGGAAAACAACAGATATCGCGGGGCTCAGCCGCCCGCGGCCGCCATGGATCCCACGTGCGGTACGATCGTGAGTGACAGGACGGGATACAACCGGTCAACCGGGGCCTTCTCCGCTTCGAATGGAGGGATCATTCAGGCGGGCCGGCATCCCGGCCAGCGAGGGATCGAAATCCGGAACCAGCTCCCGCAGCAGCTTCTTCAGCTCGTCATCCGGCCAACCCTCCTCCGCCGCGGCGATCAGTTGATCGACTCGCTCGGTCACCCCCTCCGCCAGCAAGGCATTTCGAGCCTTGAGCACCTTGGGATGTTCCGTGGCCGCCGCATTCTCCGCCGAGAAGAACATTTCTTCGTACAGCTTCTCTCCAGGCCGGCTGCCGG
>JBDTTF010000296.1:0-28804 GCA_039930765.1 Gemmatimonadota bacterium
TCGAGGGTCGAGGGTCGAGGGTCGAGGGTCGAGCGGTGAAGTTCTGGTGAAAATCCACCCGGTCAACACCGCGAGTTACTTGCCGGCCTCGGCCGCCTTGACCGTCTCGCCCCTCACCGCCCCACCGCCCGCGCCCGGGTCAGCTCCTCCTCCGCCATCCGGTGCAGCTCCCCGGCATCCGGCATCACCGGCTGGGGCAGCGCGCTGATGCCCGCCACGATGGTGAAACGATCGAGGTGCCCGGCCAGGCGGAGGTCCAGCGCCTGGCGCCAGCGGGCCAGAAAAGCGGCGGCCCCCTCCGATTCCGTTTCCGGCAGCGCGATGGCAAATTCGGCGGCCCCGATCCTGACCGAAAAGTCGGGTACCCGGAGCACACTGCGGAGGATCACTGCCACCTCATCGGCCTGCCGGCCCGCTTCCGCATCGCCGAGGCGGGCGGTCCGCTCCTCGAACTCCGCCACTGCGGCCCGGATCAGTACCAGGCTCAGGGAGTAGCGAGTTGCCCGGGAGACTTCACTGGCCAGCCGGGTAAAGAATCGGGACTGGGCGTGGCGGTCGCTGTACAGTTCGGTGGCCACGAAGCCCACGGTCGGTTCACCAGCCGTCCGCCGGCGCAGCGCGGCCGCGATCCGGGCCACGATCTCCTCCTGCGGCGCCGCCGGACCCACCGCATCATCGGCGCCGGCCTTGAGGGCGGCAGCCACGGCCGACGGGGCGGGGTCACTGAGCAGCACCAGGCGAGGAATTCCCCGCCAGTCGGACCGGCTGCCCAGCTGCTCCAGCAAGGCGGTCAGCGCCCAGTCGGCAGCCGGATGACTGATCATGATCAGATCGGGAAGCTGGGTTTCCAGCACCGGCTCCGCGGCGGCCGGATTGAGCAGGACATAGCCGGCCCGAACCAGTGTCCGCTCCAGCCCCTGGGGGCGGGCCGACGGCTCGCCGAGCAGGATCAGCCGGGCGCTCTGCGATTCGGACACTTTCAAAGGACGTGATCCATGGGTGACGGCGCCAGCCAGTATCGGGACCTGCTCGGTGCTCATGTGTCCGCCCAGGGTGGCGTGCAGACTGCCCCCGAGCGGGGCAGCGAAATTCAGGCAACCGCGATCCAGCTCTTCACCAAGACGCCGAACCAGTGGCGCGAGCCCGCGCTCGACACCGCCACGGCCGAGGCGTTCCGGGCTGAAGTGGCCAGGGCCGGGCTCAAGGCCACGGTGTCCCACGATTCCTACCTGATCAATCTAGCGTCACCCGATGCCGCACTCCACGCCCGGTCGGTCGAGTCCTTCAGCCAGGAGCTGGCCCGCTGCGAGCTGCTGGCCATCGACTACATCGTCAGTCACCCGGGCAATTTCATCGATGATCGCGAAGCCGGGCTGGCCCGCAACGCCAAGGGCTACACCGACTGCCTCAAGGCGGTTCCCGGCACACCCATGGTTCTACTCGAAACCACGGCCGGCACCGGCACGGCCCTCGGCAGCAACTTCGAGGAGCTGGCCCAGCTCCGAGACATGATTCCCGTACCCTACCGCGACCGGATCGGCTTCTGCGCCGATACCTGCCATATCTACTCGGCCGGTTACGACCTGGTGGGCGATTACGACGGGGTCTGGAAGCAATGGGACAAGGTCATCGGCCTCACGCACCTGCGCTGCCTGCATCTCAATGACAGCAAGACTCCATTCCACAGCCGCAAGGACCGCCACGAGTTGATCGCCGAAGGGTCGCTCGGCGCCGAGCCGTTCCGGCGGATCATGCGGGACAAGCGGTTTACCAGGGTGGCCAAGATTCTCGAGACCCCCAAGGGGGACGACATGTTCACCCTGGATCGCACGATGATGTCGCGGCTCCGGGGCTACGCCAAGGTCGGTTGACCCTCCCGTGACCGCGGGGCATCTTCAAGTCATGACACTCCGACACCTGACCGTCGCGATCCTGGCCGCCGCCACGCTGGCCTGCGGCGATTCCAGCGCACCTGATCGCTCCGACCGGTACGACTGGGTATTCCTCGACGGTGCCGACAGCCTGACCTTTCACTGGCTGCCCAGTGAGCTGCCGGTGCGAGTCTGGGTCGAGGACAGCGCCCGGCTCTCGACCCACGTCACCCGTGGCCTTGGACTGTGGCGGGCCACGCTGGGTGAAGCCACCTTCAACGCCATCGTAGTCAATGACAGCGCCACGGCGGACGTCATTGTGCGTATTCAGTCGATCTTTACGGCACCACCGCGGATCCCGCCCGGCAATCCCGACCAGTTCTGCCAGGGCTCGACCCTGATCGATACCGTGGCCAGTCCGTTTCAGCTTTCGATCCCGATTCACATTTCGATCGAGACGCTGGGGGTTCCCAGTTCCGACAGCGTGCAGGCCTGTCTGCGCCGGGTGGCCGCCCATGAGCTGGGCCACAGCCTCGGCCTGTTCCAGCACAGCCCCAATAATCGCGACCTGATGTTCACCACCCCGTTTGTCGATGCCCCGTCCGACCGGGATGCCAATACCGTGATTACGCTGTATGCGGCTGATCGCAACATGCGGCCTACCCACCGCCCTGCCTCGCACTGAGTTGCATATCTATGCGGTCCGTATGCGATAGTTGATCCCCGGCCGTTGCCTGCCGATCTTTGGGGAGTTGCGCTCCACCCGGAGGGGGCGCTCAGTCGAACTCAACGGCGCACGGCGCGTCAGGATCCCATGACCACGACCACGACCCCCGATTCCTTTACTCTTCCCGGCCTTACACCGAAGCGGATCCACCGCAGCCTGCCACCAGCGGTGCTGTTCGAGGAGGCGGTCCGCCGCGGTGAGGGCAAGGCCACGGACCACGGGGCGTTTTCGGCCGTCACCAGCCCCCACACCGGGCGGTCTCCCAATGACAAGTTCGTGGTCGACGAACCCGGATCATCGGCCGATATCTGGTGGGAAAAGAATGGCCGGATGGACCCGGCCGCGTTTGCGCGGCTGCACCAGGACGTAGTCACTCACCTGCAGGGGCAGGAGGTCTTCGTTCAGGATCTGTTCGGGGGTGCCGATCCGGCCTACCGACTCCCGGTCCGCTTCGTCACCCCGAACGCCTGGCACGCCCTCTTCGTCAACAACATGTTCATCCGGCCCGGCGCGGCCGACCTGGCCGGTTTCACGCCAGGGTTCACGGTGCTGCATGCACCCGAGATGCAGGCTGATCCGGCCCGGCATGGCACCCGTAGCAGCACCTTCATCGCCATCAACTTTGCTGAGCGCCTGATCCTGATCGGCGGCACCCGATACGCCGGCGAACTCAAGAAATCGATCTTCAGCGTCCTCAATTATCTGCTTCCCGCCCGCGGCGTCGTTCCGATGCACTGCTCAGCCAACATCGGCCCGCACGGGGACACCGCGATCTTCTTCGGCCTCTCTGGCACCGGCAAAACGACGCTGTCGGCTGATCCGAGCCGGGGACTGATCGGCGATGACGAGCACGGGTGGAGCGACCAGGGGGTGTTCAACTTCGAGGGAGGTTGCTACGCCAAGATCATCCGGCTGAGCAAGGAAAGTGAGCCGGAGATCTTTGCCGCCTCCCGCACCTTCGGCTCCGTGATCGAGAACGCGGTGGTCGATCCGATCACCCGGGCTGTTGATTACGACAGCCAGGGCATCACCGAGAACACCCGGGTCTGCTATCCGATCGAGTTCATCGCCAACCATGTTGCCAGCGGCCGCGGTGGCCAGCCAAAGAATGTGGTGTTCCTGACCGCGGATGCCTTCGGGGTGCTGCCGCCCATCGCGCGGCTCACCGCCGACCAGGCGATGTACCACTTCCTGTCCGGCTACACCGCCAAGGTCGCCGGCACCGAGCGCGGCGTCACCGAGCCGACCGCCACCTTTTCCTCCTGTTTCGGCGCCCCGTTCCTGCCGCGCCATCCCAGCGTCTACGCCAAAATGCTGGGCGAGCGGATTGCGAAAACCAATGCCAGAGTCTGGCTGGTCAACACCGGATGGTCTGGCGGAGCCTACGGTACTGGCAGCCGGATGAAGTTGAGTTACACCCGGTCGATGCTGCGCGCCGCGCTCTCCGGCATGCTCGACAAGGCCGAGTTCCGGGTCGATCCGAATTTTGGTCTCGAAGTGCCCACCGCGGTTACCGATGTGCCGGCCAACCTGCTCAACCCGCGGGACACCTGGTCCGACACCGCCGCCTACGATGCCCAGGCCCGCAAGCTGGCCCTGATGTTCCGCACCAATTTCGAGAACTTCGCCGCCTTCGTCCCGGCGGCGGTGAAGGACGCGGGGCCAAAGGCCTAGCGTGCCGGGGCGGCATAGCGAGTTCGAAGTCGTTCGCGATCCGCTCTGGGACAACATCCGGCTGGACCCGGTGGCGGTCGGCGTGCTCGATACGCCGGCCATGCAGCGGATGCGGTACGTCCGCCAGCTCGGCCACGCCTTCCTCGTCTATCCCGGCGCCACCCACACCCGTTTCGAACACGCCCTCGGGGCCTACCACCTCACCCGGCTGGCCCTCAACAGTCTGGCCGAACGGGGAGAGCTGGCCGTGACCGCGGAGGAGGACCAGGTCGCGGCGCGGCTGGCGGCGTTGCTGCACGATATCGGCCACTACCCCTTCTCCCATGCCCTCGAAGAGGCCGGTTTCCCGCACCACGAGGGACTGGGCGTGGCCAAGCTGGGCCGGGGGGAACTGGGCGAGCGGCTGGCCGCAGTCGGCATTCCCGGCCTGACCGAGCGCGTCGGACAGTTCATCACCGGCAAGAGCACCAGTCCACTCAAGGGCTTGATCTCCGGCTCGCTCGATCTCGACAAGATCGACTATCTCAGCCGTGACGCCCGGATGTGCGGCGTGCCGTATGGCGCCGTCGACGTCGACCGGCTGCTGGCCAGCCTGGCGCTGGTGGAAACCAGCCCCGGACGATTCGAGGTCGGGGTGCTGGAAAAGGGCATCAGCGCGCTGGAGTCGCTGCTGTTTGCCAAGTATCAGATGTTCCGCAACGTCTACTGGCACCACGCGGTCAGGTCCGCCACCTGCATGTTCAAGCGGGCGGTGCGCAGCGCCGCCCGCCAGGGTACCCTGCCATTCGTCTCGCTGGCTGAGGGCACTGATGACGGTCTGCTGGAGTGGCTGGTCCAGCACGACAAGGGCGGGCTGGCCCGGGCGCTCAGGGAGCGGCGCCTGTTCAAACGGGCCATGGACCTGCCGGCCACCGAGGCACCGGCCGCTACCCAGGCCTGGGTGGCCACCGATCCGGACCTGGTTGAGCAGGTCGAGGATGCGCTGGCTCCGATGCTCGGACTCCGGCCCGGCCAGCTGCTGCTGGATTTTCCCTCCAACCCGACCATGCTGAATGTTGACCTGCCGCTCCGGACCCGGGGCGGCCGGATCGAGCGGCTGACCAATGCGGGGCGTTCGGGCCAGTTTGGACTACCGCGGGTGGCCGATGAGCTGTACCAGAGCGCCCGCCGGTTTCGGCTGTTCGTCGCTGCGCCACCGCACGGTACCGTCGAGAAGCTGCTGCCGGTGGTGACCCTGCCGGCAGAGGAAGTCCGGCGGCGGCTGGCCGCGTCCGAGCCGCTGGTGTGACCCATTGATCCGGATGTTGCGCCCGCTCCCCGTTCTGCTGGCCACAGTGATTGCCTCGAGCAGCCTCGCCGCTCAATCCTCAGCCCATGATGCCCCGCACGCCACGATCTCACTGGTACCGGAGCTGTCACCGGCCACCGGCCACTCGGCCACCGGTCTCGCCGTGCGCTTCGAGATCGACCCGGGATGGCATATCTACTTTGCCCACCCGGGTCAGAGTGGCATCCCGACCCGGATTGTCTGGAAGTTGCCACCGGGCGTGACGGTTGATTCGCTGCGCTGGCCGGTGCCGGAGCGGCTCGAGACCGAAGGGCTGGTTTCTCACGTCTATTCGGGGCGAGTGGTGCTGTTCACCACGCTCCATCTGAAGCGTGAGGCCGGACCGCTCGTCATCGGCGCCTCGGTGACCTATGGTGCCTGCCAGACCCAGTGCCTTGAGGGCAAGGCGGAGCTCCAGCTTTCACTCGCGATCGGCGGGCCGGCACTGAACCCGGAATGGCGCGGCTTCATTCCCGACTACCGGGCGCTGCCAGCCCGAATCACGGGGTTGTCCGCCCGCGTGGTCCGAAATGGCTCGGCGCTGGAGCTGAGGCTATCCCCTCGACAAGCGGTGCCTCCCGCCACAGGCGCGTTGACCTTTTTTCCATTCGACCCGGCAGTGCTCGATACCTGCGTAGTGGGGTCACCCAAAGTCGTCGGCGATCAGCTCGTGATGTCGCTCGGTCGACCCAACCCTGGTGCGGCCAGGCTGAGCGGGATTCTAGCCGGATGGGCAGGCAGGGCCTTGAGAGTGGATGTGCCGATCGAGCGGCGCTGAGCCAGGTGGGATGAACAAACCGGGGAGGTCGGACGAGGGGGACGAGGGACTCAACGTACAATCGGAACCACTCGGTTCGCGGAACGCGGAACCTTTTCACTCAGCACTGCGCAACGGTGATCGCGTGGCCCGCGACCCGTCTTCATTCGTGCCGTATCGCGTCAATCGGTGACAATCGGGCCGCCCGCAACGCCGGATAGATCCCGAAGCTCACCCCCAGCGTCAGCGCCGAGATGGCCGCCACCCCGAGGGTGTTCCAGCTGAAGGCCGCGTACACCTGGACGTTCTGGTGCTGCCGGATCAAGGCGGTGATTCCGAAGGCTCCAACCAGTCCCACTACCAGGCCCATGCAGCTGCCGGCCCCCGCAATCGCCACCGATTCCGCGAGAAACTGAAGCAGCACGTCGCGTGACCGCGCTCCCGCCGCCTTGCGGACGCCGATTTCCCGGGTCCGCTCCGTCACGGCGGCGAGCAGCACGTTCATGATCCCGATCCCTCCCACCAGCAGCGAAATGCCGGTGATGGCGCCCATGAACGCCTTGAACAGCGCGATCGCCTTGGTCACCTGCTCGACTCGTTCCTGCTGGGTGTGGATCCTGACCTTCTTCTTCCAGGTGCCGCCCAGCCGCTCGGCCAGCCACCGTTCGGTCGCGGTCCGCATGGGGCCGACCGCCTCGATGGTCCTCGCCTGCAGGATGATCGTCGGCGCCCGCGGCCGTGGGGTCGGTGAGAGCGCATCAGCGGCGCCCTCGAGCGGGACGACGACGGTCGGCAGCAGTTCCGCAAACCTGGGACGGCTCAGGACACCCACCACCCGCCGGGCCCGGTCTCGGAGCAGCACCTCACCACCGATTGCGCCGGCGGCGGAGCCGTGCCCCAGGCGCTCCGCAAGGCCCCAGGAGATGACCGCCACCGGCAGGTTGCCCCGCGCCTCCTGCATTGTGAAGCTCCGCCCGGCGCCGAGCCCCGGGATGGCCGCTGCGGAATCCGTGGCCAGGGTCAGGCGCACGATCGCTGAATCCGCCGGCAGGTTCCCGAGCCGTACCGGCGAGACACCGAGCAGAGTCAGTTCAACCGCCGAGGCCTCCGGCACCGCACCGGCCAGCGCGCTTGCATCGTCGCGAGCGAGGACCAGGTAGTCCGTCAGCTGGTAGGCCTGGCCATCGATCATTTCCACCGTCCGCGGTTCCACGCTGAGTGATTGCAGGTCGGTCGTTCCCGACACCTGACCGCGGGCGTAGGCCTCCATGCCATCCCCGAGCGAGAGGACGGCCACCAGCGAGGCCGCGCCGACGACGATGCCCAGAGTGGAAAGGAGAGTTCGGAAGGGATTTGACCGCAGGGTCTGGAGAGCAACTGTGATCGAGGCGCTGGTCCGCATGGTCGCAGGGTACGGCGAGGGTCGAGCTATGGTTTCAGGGTAGGACGGGCAAGATGGGCAACCAACCTATGATCGTGACCGCCGCGGGACCTGGAGCGCGGCGCCCGTTTTCAGCTGGCCGCCTTGGCTCCGGTCGCATACTCGCCAGTCGTCGACTCAGCCCCGTCGATCCGGATCACAATGGCCGTGATGTTGTCCAGTCCGCCGCGACGATTGGCCTCGTTGATCATCCGGTCGACCATGTGCTGCGGATCTTCCTCGGCCGAGAGAATGGAGTTCAGCTGTTCATCTTCCAGCATCCCGGTCAGGCCATCGGACGCCAGCAGCAGGGTATCACCGGTCCGGAGCGCGCCGAAGTAGAGATCGGGCACCACGTCGCTGTTGGCCCCGATGCAGCGGGTGATCACGTTGCTGTACGGATGTACCCGCGCCTGCTCGGCGGTGAGCAATCCCAGGTCGACCTGCTCCTGCACGTAGGAGTGGTCCTTGGTCAGCTGGAAGAACTCGCCGTCACGGAGGATGTAGGCCCGGCTGTCGCCGACCTGGCCGACCATATAACGCCCGGGCAGCAGCACCAATGCGGTGGTGGTGGTGCCCATGCCACGCTTGTCGTGCTCGGTGAGGGTCCGGTCGTAGATCGACTGGTTGGCCAGGATGATCGACTTACGCATCCGCTCGCCGGCCTCGGCATCGGACAGGCCGCGGAGCGAGCCGAGCTCCTTGGAGATCACCCGGACCGCCATCTCGCTGGCGACTTCGCCGGCAGCATGGCCTCCCATTCCGTCCGCCACGATGAACACACCGCGCTCGGACAGCATGAGGTAATTGTCTTCGTTGCCGGACCGGACGATGCCGGTGTCAGTACGGGCCGCACAGGAGAATCGCACGACGCCGCCCGTTAACGGAGGAAGAAGAAGATGACGGCGCCCGCGATCACCAGCACCGCAATCACCACCGGCAGCATCCAGTTGTTACCGCTCTTCCGCGGGGCCGTCAGCACCGGCCGGGCCACCGAGGGACGACCAGCCACCGGACGCTGGTTGAACGCTGGCGGGGCCGGGGATGGACGCGGTGAGGGCGGACCACCGATCGGGACCGAGATCGACGGGCGCGGTGGCGCCGGAGGCGGACTGACCGGCGGCACCAGGGTCGGCGGAATATTGATGGCACCCATGACCTTGGTTCCGCCCGGACCGGGGCCCACGTCGCCCTCGGCGGGAGGATCGAACAGCAGGCTGACGTCACCGAGCTTGAGAGTGGCCCCGGGGCTCAGCATGGCTTCTCCCTGGACCTTCTCGCCGTCGACAAACGAGCCGTTGGTGCTGTTCAGGTCGGTCAGGATCCAGACCCCTTCGCGACGCTGCATCTTGGCGTGGGCGCTGCTTACGCTGTCGTCGGGCAGCACCAGGTCGTTGTAGTCGGCCCGGCCGATGTTGATGACCGGCACCCGCACCGGCAGCCGGTGGCCCTTGAGCTGGCCGCTGCGCACCAGGATGGTGGCCAGCGGAGCATTGGCTGCGGGTGACTTGCCCGAGTCGGTCAGGGCCGGCGGCGGTGCCGGAACGGGCGGGGTTGGCATCGGCGGTGCTGACACCGCGGGCGCGGCAGGGACCGGCGGTGCGGCCCGCATGGGAGGCGGGGAAACCGCCATGGGCGGGGCCGAGGGTACCATCATCGGCGCGCCGAACATCGTATCGGTCAGTCGTACCGCCGCCCCCGAAGCCGGTGTCGCCGGTCCACCCAGCGGACGCGGCGGTGGCGGTGGCGGCGGCGTCGGAACGTTCCGGCTGATTGGCGGAGCCGGCAGTGGGGGGGGGGGCGGAGCCGGCACGGCAGTGGGCGCCGCGGCCACGACATCGGCGTAGAATCGGAAATCGTGATCGCCGACCCGGATCACGTCGGCGCGGGTCAGTACCCGCTGACCCTGGACCCGTTCGGCATTGACGAAAGTGCCGTTGGTGCTGCTGTCCACCACCACGTAGCCTTGCGGTGTGGCCATGATTTCGGCGTGGCGGCGCGAGACATCCTTGTTGGGCACCACGATGTCGGAGCCGGCCTCACGCCCGAAGACCAGCGGACCGCCACCGATGGTGTATTCCCGACCATCGGTCAGGCAGACCAGCCGTCCGCCGGTCGAAGCGGTGGCCGGCTTGCCGCTGGCACCCGGCTTCATGCTCATTGCCATGCGGGCCACGTCAGCGGCATTCACGAACTGGGTGCTGCCGCTCCGATGAGGATCGACGCACAACAGTTCGTCCAGCCCGACCTGGAGTTTGTCACCATGGAGAATGGGTGACGGGTCGGTGCCGAGTTTGACACCATTGATGAAAACGGCGGCCCCGGCGACTGCCGGCCAGACCGCCAGGTTGCCATCGGCACTCGCCCGGATCATGGCGTGCCTGGGCAGCACGCCGGCACCCGGAAGCTGAATCAGGCATGTGGGCTCTGCCCCAATGGCTGACTCACCCTGCGGAACGGCGAACCGCTGGCCTCCAAACTCAAGCTCGAGCATCAGCTGGGTCCTTGGGAAAGGGCGCTGAAGTCCAAACGTATCAGGCAGTTAGAAGCGGCGCAAGCGAACTTGACAGCGGGCTCAAGCTGCCCCCGCCTGGCCAAATTGCAGGCGGTACAGTCGCTGGTACAGGCCATCGTACGCAAGCAGCTCCCGATGGTTGCCGCGCTGGCGGATCTCACCATGATGGAGGACCAGGATCTGGTCGGCGTGCAGAATGGTGCTCAGCCGATGGGCCACCACCAGGCTGGTCCGGCCCTGCATCAACTCGGCAAGAGCCGCCTGGATCTGGGCTTCCGCCTCCGCGTCGACCGAGCTGGTAGCCTCGTCGAGCACCAGGATTTTCGGGTCGAGGGTCAGGGCGCGGGCAAAGCTTAGCAGCTGCCGCTCCCCCACACTCAGGTTGCGTCCCCGCTCGGTCAGCTCATGCTGGTAGTGCCCCGGCAGCCGCCCGATGAACCGATCGGCACCCACCCGCTGGGCCGCGCGGTGCGCCGTCGAATGCGGAATCGGGGCGTCCAGTCGCAGGTTACGGAGGATATCGCCGCTGAACAGGAAGAGGTCCTGCTGGACAAAGCCGATCGTGCCGCGGAGATCGGCGGTACTGAGGTCACGGATATCGAGGCCATCGATCGTGATCCGCCCGCGCTGGGGCTGATAATATCGCAGCAGCAGGTTGATGATCGTGGTCTTCCCCGCTCCGGTGTGCCCGACCAGGGCCAGCGTATCACCCGGACGCGCGGTGAACGAAATGTCCTTGAGGACCCAGTCGGTGCGGTCGGATTCAACCGTCCCGCCTTGCCCGCCTTGCCCCTCGTGTTCGCCCTCTCCATAGGCAAACCAGACCCCCTCGAACCGCACTTCGCCGCGGACCGGGCCGGGAAACGCGATCGGCGCCACTGGCTCCGGCACAGTCACCACTTCGTCCAGCAGTCCGAAGATCCGCTCCGACGACGCCATGGCACTCTGCAGCAGGTTGTATTTCTCGGACAGATCCTGCAGCGGCTGGAAGAACCGCCGGGTGAGCTGCACAAAGGCCGCCAGCACCCCGATGGTCAGACCACTATCGAGCGCCCGGATGCCGCCGTACCAGAGCAGAGCCGCAAGCGCCACGGCGGTCAGCAGTTCGATGGCGGGAAAGAACAGCGCGTAGACGGTGATCGAGCGGAGATGGGCCTCCAGGTGCTCCTGGTTGATCGCCGCGAATCCCTCCGCGCTGCGCGCCTCCCGGCCAAACAGTTGAATGACGCGCATGCCGGACAGCTGTTCCTGCAGGTAGCTGTTGAGCCGGGCCAGGCGGATCCGGATGTCCCGGAAGGCGGTTCGGGTGCCGCGCCGGAAATAGGCCGCCACCATGATGACAAAGGGGATGACGCCAAAGGCGACCAGCGCCAGCCGCCAGTCGGTGTACAGCATCATGCCCATGATCGCGACCAGGGTGAAGCAGTCGCCGAACACGGTGACGATGCCGGAGGTAAAGACCTCGTTGAGCGTCTCGACATCGGAGGTAACCCGGGTCATCAGCCGACCGACCGGATTGCCGTCGAAGAACGGGATGCTGAGCCGCTGCAGATGACCGAACAGCTGCTCACGCAGATCGGCCATGACCCGCTGGCCGATCCAGCTGGTCAGCACCGACGAGCTGTATTCGCTGGCAAACTCCAGCACCAGCGTGACGGCATACAGCCCGGCCAGAGTGGCCAGCAGCCCGACGTCGTGGCGGGGAACCGCCACGTCGAGCGCCCGCTGGGTCAGCGCCGGAGGAACCAGTGCCAGCGCGGACAGCAGCAGGAGCAGGACCACCGCCAGCAGCGTCGCGCCGCGATACGGACCGAGGTACCGTACCAGCCGCCGGGCCAGCGCCGCATCGTAGGCCCGGGTCTCCGGTTCGTCGGGGCTGGCGGCACTCACCCGGCGACTGCCGCCTCGACGGTATCAGGCTGGTCGTCCACCCCTTTGAGCCGGTGGGAAATCCAGTGGGAGAAGACGAAGAAACCGAACCCGAGCGTGAAGTAGCTGAGGATTGACCGCCAGATCAGGGTGTATAATGGAATGGTTTCCGCCGGCAGGTACACACTGGACATCACCGCCGCCGACAGCACCTCGGCAATACCGGAGGCCCCGGGAGTCGGCGCGAAATACAGCAGAAATGTGATGAAGGTCTGCAGCAGCAGCACATCGACGAAATTGGCTTCGACTCCCACGGCCCTGAGCGCCACATACCCGGCCAGCAGCTTGTTGGCGTGAGACGGGCCTGACAGGATGGTGGCCTGGAGTATCACCCACCAGCCTCGCGGGCTGTTGAATGCCACCAGGTTTTCGTGGGCGGCGTCGATTCCAGCCTGGACTTTTTCCAGTCGCTCGCGGACCCGGCTGCTGCGCCGGCCGATGTGCTTCGCGATCCACTGGACGAAGTCCCGCACCAGGGCGGGAAACAGAATGATGGCGATGAACAGCAGGCCGAGCGCCACGAAAGTGCCGAGGCTGGCCAGGAACAGCTGGTACAGGGAGAGTCCGAGGAAGTCGCCGTGCTTGCCGAGCGAGCGCCCGGCACCGAGCAGAATGGCCAGCGGACCGGCGATCGCAAAAAAGGCAATGGTCGAAACAAAGGTGATCAGCGTGGCGGTGACCGCCACCGGCAAGGGCACACCCGCCCGTCGCATCCCGTAGATCATCATCGGACCGGCGCCGGAATTGAGCGGCGTGAGATAACCGGCCCACGCCCCCATCCCGCCCGCCAGCATCATCCCGCCGAGCGGCGGATCGGGATGGATGTGATTGACCACCACCCAGTTCCTGAGCCCCCCGCCGATCCAGTCCATCGACGCCAGTCCCAGACCCACCAGCAGCCAGATCCAGTGGATCTTGCCCACCGACGCCAGAAAGGCCGGCAGGTTGTTGCTGTGGATCAGAATCCCGACAAACCCCAGCAGGGAGATGGCCGCGAAGACCAGGAACCCTCGGCGCAGCAGCTGGGGATTGAGGACGTTGGCCATATCGCCACTAACGTAACGGCCGCAGGATGGGGCGGGAAGGCACGACCAGTGTAATTTTCAGCGAGATGGCACAGTCTTCGATCCGCATCGTCAACGCCCGCCAGCACAATCTCAAGGGCATCACGGTAGAGCTTCCCCGCCGAGCGCTGGTGGTCATCACCGGGCCCTCGGGCTCGGGCAAGAGTTCGCTCGCGTTCGACACGCTGTACGCCGAAGGCCAGCGCCGCTACATCGAATCGCTGTCGACCTACGCCCAGCAGTTCCTCGAGCGGATGCCCAAGCCACTGGTCGACCGGCTCGATGGCATTGCCCCCGCCGTCGCCATCGAACAGCGCACCCCATCGGTGTCGAGCCGCTCCACCGTCGGCACCGTGACCGAGGTCCACGATGTGCTCCGGCTGCTCTGGGCCAGGATCGGCAAGACCTTCTGCCGGGTCTGCGGCGCGCCGGTCCGGCGCGATACGGCGCAAGGCGCTGCCGATGCGGTGGTCAACCAGGGCTCGGGCCGGATCCAGATCGGCTTCCCCCTCCCGACCCATGCCCGCAGCGATCATCAGGTCGTGGTCGATAACCTCCGGGCCCTCGGCTTCGTACGGCTGCTGGTCAACGGGGCCGATACCCACCTCGATGAATTGCCGGTGGAACTTTCCCTGGCCACAGCGGATGAGGTCATCGTGATTGTTGACCGGCTGGTGGCGGCGCCGGCGTCACTCGGTCGGATTGCCGAGGCCGTGGCGCTGGCATTCGCCGAGGGCGATGGCGTTGCGGTCGCGCTGACCGAAGCCGGTCGGCTGCGATTCTCCGAATCGCCGGCCTGCAGCCGCTGCGAGACTCCAGCGCTGGCCCCCACCCCCGCCCTCTTTTCCTTCAACAATCCGCGCGGGGCCTGCGGCGGCTGCAACGGATTCGGCGCCGTGCTCGAGTACGCCGAATCGCTGATCGTACCTGATCCCAGGCGCTCGATCTCGGAAGGGGCCATCGATCCCTGGACCAAGCCGAGATACGAAACCCGGCGCCGGATGCTGTCCGAAGCCTGCCGCAAGCTCGGCATCGACACCGGCAAGCCCTGGGAAAAGCTCAAGGCCAGCGATCGCCGCGAACTGCTCCACGGCAGTGTGGGCCGCTACACCGGGATTTTCCCCTTTCTCAAGGCTCTCGAGGAAAAACGCTACAAGCAGTACATCCGGGTCTTCCTCCGCCAATACCAGCTGGCCCAGACCTGCCCCGCCTGCCACGGCGCTCGACTCAACGAGCATGCCCTGGCGGTCAAGATCAATGGCGCCAGCATCGCGGAAGTCACGGCGCTGTCGGTCGATGAGCTGGGCGGCTGGCTGTCGAAACTCACCCTCTCCGCATTCGAGCAGCAGGTGGGTCATCTCATCCTGGAGCAGGCCACCCGCCGCGTCGAGTATCTGCAGAACGTCGGGCTGCGCTATCTCACCTTCAACCGGCTGACCCGGACCCTGTCGGGCGGCGAGGCCCAGCGCATTGCGCTGGCCAATGCCATCGGCGCCCAGCTGGTCGACAGCCTCTACGTGCTCGATGAACCGAGTGTCGGGCTGCATTCCCGGGACGTCGACCGCCTGCTCGGCCTGCTCGAAAAGCTGCGCGATGGCGGCAACAGCGTGATCATGGTGGAGCACGATCTGGCCACCATCCGCCGCGCCGACTTCATGCTGGAGCTGGGTCCAGGCGCGGGGGAAAAGGGCGGCGAGGTGATCTACGCCGGGCCGGTCTCAGGCGCCACTGACTCGTTGACCGGCAAGTATCTCACCGGCCTCAAGCGGATCGGCGTTCCCAGTGTCCGCCGCCCGATCGGTCCGAAGATTCAGATTCGCGGCGCCGCGCTCCACAACCTGCGCGACATCGATGTCGATATCCCGCTCGGCTGCCTGACCGCACTGACCGGCGTCTCGGGCTCGGGCAAGAGCACCCTGCTCCACGACGTCGTCTATCGTCAGCTCGAGACCCGGCTCGAGGGAAGTCACAGCGCCAAGACCCATCTCGGCGAGGAGATCGGCAAGGTCAGGAGCCTGACGGGCTGGGAGGGGCTCGACGCCATGCTGCTGATCGATCAGTCGCCGATCGGGCGCACGCCCCGGTCAAACCCGATCACCTACATCAAGGGATTTGACGAGATCCGGGAGCTGTTTGCCGCCCAGCCTCTGTCGCGGGCCCGGGGCTACACGCCCGCCACCTTCTCGTTCAACATGGCCGGTGGCCGCTGCGAAGCATGCGAGGGAGCTGGCCACGTCATGGTGGAGATGGTGTTCCTGGCCGATGTCTTCGTCCCCTGCGAGGCCTGCAACAGCACCCGGTTCCGCCGCGAGGTGCTCGATGTCCGGATCCAGGGTTACTCGATCCACCACGTACTGCAGTTCACCGTCGACGAAGCCATCCTCCGGTTCCGCCACCAGCCCAGGCTGGGCCAGGCCCTCTGGCACCTGCAGCAGGTCGGGCTGGGATATCTCCGGCTGGGCCAGCCGGCCACCACCCTCTCCGGTGGTGAAGCCCAGCGGCTCAAGATCGCCCGCGAACTGGCCCATGCGGGCAAGCGCGGCGGCCGGCGGCTGTACCTGCTGGACGAGCCCACCACCGGCCTCCACCTCGAGGATGTGCGGATCCTGATCGGCGTGCTCGACCGACTGGTCGATGCCGGCCACACCGTGGTGGTCATCGAACACCATCTCGATGTGATCAAGCGTTGTGACTGGGTGATAGACCTGGGACCGGAAGGCGGCAGCGGCGGCGGAACGGTCGTGGCCATGGGCAGCCCCGAGCAGGTGGCCGGGTCTGCCGGATCGTTTACTGGCGAGTTTCTCCGTGAAGTCCTGACTGAGGCCGCAGGCGAGTGAGCCGGACCAGGGCCATTCTCGCTCTGCTGCTGGCCGCCGCCATCTGGGGCGCCACCTTCCCGCTGATCAAGGCGGCGCTCCAGGACGTGACCCCGCTGGCCTTCAACGCGCTGCGATTCGGATTGGCCGCGCTGTGCCTGATCCCCGCCTTGCGGCGAGTGCCGGGCCCCGCGTTCCGGGCGGGATTGCTGCTGGGAGTCTTCCTGTCGGTGGGCTTCGCGGTGCAGACTGCGGGATTGCAGACCACCACGCCCAGCCGCTCCGCATTTCTGACCGCGCTCTACGCGCCATTCACCCCGCTGGTGGCGGTCGTGCTGGGCGGCCGACGGCCGAACCGGTGGTCCATTGCAGCGGTCGTCGTGGCGCTGGGCGGCACGGTCCTGCTCACCGGCAGCTACCCGGAGGTGGGCGGGGCATTGTCCACCGGCGACTGGCTCACGGTGGCCTGCGCGTTCTGCTTCGCGGTGCAGATCGTGCTGATCGATCGATTCGGTGCCCGCTACCAGCTCGGAGATCTCCTGGTGGCCCAGATCTTCGGCGCGGCACTGGTGGGGCTGGTCCTGGTGCCGATACTCGAACATCCGGCGGTCCACTGGTCACCCCTGCTGGTCGTGGCGCTCGCCGTCGAGGTTGGACTGGCCACCCTGCTCTGCCTCCGGCTTCAACTGGCGGGACAAAAGGTGGTCTCGCCAACCGAGGCGGCCATCATCTTTGCGATTGAGCCGGTGGTGGCCGCGCTGGCCAGCCGCTGGGCCCTCGGCGAACGACTCACCGCGGTCCAGTGGACTGGGGGGTCTCTGATTCTGCTGGCGCTGGTGATTCCGGGTCTGGGAAAGGACAAAGGTGGTACTGCGGTCACCAATGACTAACGACCAATGCCCCAGCGTATCGCTTACGGCTTATGGCTTATGGCTCTCCTCATCCGCACCACCGGCAAGTCCCCCACCGCCACCACCCGTTCGAGCTCTTCAAAACCCAGGGCGCGATACAGCGGCACACCGGGCAGCGTCGCCATCAGCTCGAGCTGCCTGAACCCGGCTGCCGAGGCCTGCCGCGAACAGTGAGTGTACAACTGCCGGCCCAGCCCACGGCGCGCCCAGTCGGGATCCACAAAAAAGGCCCGAATCCTCGCCGGCTCGTGGAGCGGATCAAGCAGCGGGTCGTCGGCGTTCTTCATCTGGTCCCCGCCATACAGCGTGCGGCGTTTGCTCCAGCCGCCGGCCGCCGCCAGCCCCTCCGGAGACTCGATCAGGAAATAGGTGCCATCGGCGATCAGCTGAGTATCGGGACCGAACACGTGGCGGAGGGCATTGTCGATCTGCATCGGCGAGTAATACCCGGGGCTCAATCCCCGGACGGAACGATCGATCAGGCGGTTGAGGGCGGGGATGTCATCCAGGCTGGCAAGGCGCAGCATCGCGGGCAACCGGTCAAGTCCCCGAACGGCGCTGCGGTGGCGGCCCGCCACCCAGCCCGCGCCCGGCCCGCCGCAACCGCTGGTCCGCCTCGAGCAGCAGCGACTCCGTCGTTGACCAGTCGATGCAGGCATCGGTGATCGAGACCCCGTAGTGCAGGCCCGCATCACCACTCTCGAGGGGCTGACTGCCCGCGTTGAGATGACTCTCGAGCATCACGCCAAGGACCCCGGAACTACCAGCCACGAGCTGCCCGATCACATCCATCAGAACCGGGCCCTGTCGGGTGTGATCCTTGGCGCTGTTGCCGTGACTGCAATCCACCATCAGGCGCGGAATCAGTCCTGCCCGGCCGAGCAACTCAGTGGCGCCGCGTACCGAAGCCCGGTCGTAGTTGGTCCGGCCGCCACCGCCACGGAGTACCAGATGCCGGTCGGGATTGCCGCTGGTATGCACCACCGCCACCCGGCCGGTCTCATCGAGACCCAGGAAGGTGTGCGGCCCGCCGGCGGCGATCATCCCGTCCAGCGCCACCTGGAGTCCACCATCGGTGCCATTCTTGAATCCGACCGGCATGGAGAGACCGCTGGCCATTTCGCGATGGGTCTGCGATTCCACCGTCCGGGCGCCAATGGCGGTCCACGCCACCTGGTCCGCGATGTACTGCGCCACCACCGGCCCCAGCAGCTCGGTGGCGATCGGCAGTTCGAGGGCATTGATCTCGAGCAGCAGCCGCCTGGCCACCCGCAGCCCCGCCGCCATGTCCCGGCTGCCGTCGAGCCGGGGATCGTTGATCAGCCCCTTCCATCCGATGTTGGTGCGCGGCTTCTCGAAGTAGACCCGCATGACGATGTACAGCGTCTCGGCGGTCCGCTGGCGCAGGGTGGCCAGCTTCCGGGCGTACTCGAGCGCCGCCGCCGGATCGTGGATGCTGCAGGGCCCGACCACGACCAGCAGCCGGGAATCGGTGCCCTGACTGATCGCCCGCACGTCCCCGCGGGCCTGGGCAACCGCCCGGGTGATGTCCGGAGGAGAGGGCAGCTCCGCCAGCAGTTCGCCCGGCGTGACCAGCGGCTCGAACCGGGTGACGTGAAGATTTCTGGTTTCAGGAACAGAGCGGTTGGTGGCCATGGCTATCCAGCTGAAGACCTGCATAAATGACTGCATAAATTATCAGAGGACAAGGGCCAATGATGCTGCGGAAGGCACGGCGTGCCATTTGACTAGACTCGCTAACAGATGTATAGTACATACATGAAGCGAGTTGATGCTGCCGCGAGCACTGCTGCGGTCAAGGAAACCGACACGGCGCAGCTGGTCTATGCGCTGATGCACGCCGGACGAGCGCTCGAGGATCGGCTTGATGTGGCCCTTGGCAGGGCCGGGCTGTCGCTGGCCAAGTTCGGGGTGCTGTCAGAACTGGTCCGGTCTCCGGAGCCGCTGACCCTGAGCGAACTGGCCGCCCGCCTGAGTTGCGTCCGCTCCAACATGACCCAGCTGATCGACCGGCTCGAGTCCGATGGCCTGGTGCGAAGAGTCGATGACCCCGCCGACCGCCGGACGGTCCGCGCCTCGCTCACTCCATTGGGACGGAGCCAGCAGGCCGCCGGCGACCAGGAACTGCGATCGGTCCAGCACGAAATAGGAACTCAGCTCGGCCAGACCGACTGCACCCTGTTGAATCGCGCTCTTGAAACGCTGGGCTGATTTTTTTGAAGGAATAGTTCATATCTGCATTTTACAGTATGGAACAATGCAGTTCGGCAGGAGTTACTCAACCGTCACACGTCACTGGAGCACGCATTCCATGTCTACTCTGCAGATCGACACCGCCCACAGCAATGTGGAGTTCGCAGTCAAGCACCTGATGATCGCCACCGTCCGCGGCCGCTTTGCCAGGCTGAGCGGTCACGTCGACTTCAATGAAGCCTTCCCGGCCGCCTCGACGGTGGCCGTCACCATCGACACCGCCAGCCTCGATACCCGCGAAGACAAACGTGATGCCCATCTCCGCTCGGCGGATTTCTTCGAAGTCGAGAAATACCCCGAAATCACCTTCCGGAGCAGCCGGATTGAGGGAAACGTCGCTGGCAGCTTCAAGCTGGTGGGAGCGCTGACCATCAAGGGCAACACCAGGCCCGTCACCCTTGAGGTGACCAGCGAGGGCCAGGCCACCGACCCGTGGGGCAATCTGAAGTCGGGCTACAGCGCGAAGGGAAAGATCAAGCGCTCGGAGTTCGGCCTGAGCTGGAACCAGGTTCTCGAGGCAGGCGGGGTGCTGGTTGGAGATGAGATCAGCATTTCGATCGAGTTGGAGCTGCTCCATCCGGCCGAGGCCGCCCTTGCCGCAGGGACTCAGGCCAGCGGCGGATTGGCCTCCTGAGAGGAGTCTGCTTGAAGGCTGGTGGCGTGGCTCTCGAGCCACGCTGCCAGCGCCTCGCCGGTTCGCAGGATTTCGCTGTGCTCGCCAAGCGAGGGATGCACCTTCCCGGATGGATATCCCGAGGGTTCACCGGTCTGCTGATTGACCACCCACGAGTGCAGCCAGTTGCGAGGACAACCCTGAAGTACTGTCTGCGGGGTCCTGCCAACCAACTCGGCCACCGCACCGTAGGTGGCGCGCTGGTGAAATTTGTTCAGCAGTTCAAGGGTGTTCTTGAGCGAGCGCATAATCCCCGGAGTATGGGCACCAGCTGGCGAGTCCTTGATCGTGCGCTGTTGACTGTGGGCCGGATCAGTGCAGGCAAACAAAAATGCGAGGTGGTCTAGCGGGCCACAACTACCATCGATGGTAGGGGTTAGGAGATGGGACAAAAATGAGCGAGACGCAAGATTGTCTCAATTCAAGCTGCGAATCGAAGTCCTGGAAAACGCCGTGAGCAAAGCGAGGCTGGTGCCCGAAAAGCAGAAAACCCCAAGCAGGCCTGGAGTTTTCAGGGTGAGCTCCCGAGACAGGACTCGAACCTGTGACCCGCTGATTAACAGTCAGCTGCTCTACCAACTGAGCTACTCGGGAAGGAACGCGAGATAATAGCCCCTCACCGCTGCATTGAGCAACTCGAAATCTGTATCGAACTGTCTCCATTCCACCGGTCAGAACCAGACCCGACATCGGTCAGAGCGGCCTCGGCGGGTTTCGCCGGGTTGCCGCCCGAACACCAATCCAATCCGGATTCGTATTCCGGTCAGGCAAGATCTCCACTCTCCGCCCGGTACGAAAACACTGTCCGGCCAGTCGGCTCGCGTGTCCGAATTGAAGCCAGATATTTCGGCTCTGACAGGGCCTGCCAACCGATCTCCTGTGCCACCCAAGCCAAAAAGCCTCAATACATCGGTAATGGGCAGTCCAAGTCTGCTACGCATCTAAGTCATTATTCAATAATAGTTTAACATGCATGCGAGTGATTGCTCGCAGATATAATAAGCGAGTAGGTGCTCACTTAGTCACCTCATTGAATAGCTGTGGCATCGCAGCCACTATCAGACCTGTCACTACGTCATAAGTTGTTGTTGAAAAAGGTGTTACACGATTCCACCTACCATTTTACGGGGTTCAGAATAGGTTCGTCGCATGGCAATCCACCCGCTTACTGGCCACCACGCAGCCAGGCAGCAACTTGCGACCGCGAGATCGCGAGGATCACTGCCGCAGGTGATTGCGTTGGTTGGTCCTGAAGGGGTCGGCAAGCAGCGACTGGCGCTATGGCTGGCGCAACTCGTCCTGTGTGAGCACCCGGGGGCTGAGCCGTGCGGCGGCTGCATTGCGTGCGCGCAGGTACTGAATCTGTCCTACCCGGACCTCCACTGGCTATCACCGGTGCTCCGGCCCAAGGCGGCCGATGCGGACAAGCAGGTCGAGGAAATGGCGGAGTTGCAGGGCGAGTTGATCGCGGAGCGGCGGGAGCGGCCTCTCTACGGGCCGCCTGATGGTTTGGCTGGGCACTTCGTATCCACCGCCAGGCTGATCCAGAAGCGGGCCGCCCTGACCCCTGCCGCAGGGCACTGGAAGGTGTTCATCGTCGGGCATGCCGAGCGATTGGTGCCGCAGGAGTCGGCCGCGGATGCGGCCAACGCGTTGCTCAAGCTGTTCGAGGAGCCGCCGGCCAACACGATCATCATCCTGACGACCACTGACCTGAGCGCGCTGCTGCCGACGATTCGTTCGAGGGCAGTCCCGTTGCGGCTGGGACGGTTGGCGGACTCCGAGGTCACGGCGTTCCTCCGGGAACACCTTGACCCGGTCCCGCGGCCTGACCAATTGACCGAGCGGGTCAGGCTGGCTGAAGGTGCCATCGGGCCGGCCCTGTCCGGTGCGGCCGAGAACCATGCGGCTCGCGAGGCGGCGCATCAGATCCTCGATGCGGTCCTCGAAGCCCCGGCCGTCAGGGCGGAGCGGGCCCTCAGGCAGCCGCCCTACTCCGCCCGCGGCGAGTTCACCGCGACGCTCGACGAGCTGGGCAGGACGCTGGCTGACGCTGCCCGGCAGGCGGCCGGTCATCAGAGCAAGGCCCCCCTGCCCCGAGGGCTGCCCGGACGCGCCGGAATCGCCGCGCTGTCCGAGGCTTCGGGGCGGGTGGCGGCGGCCCGCGAGGCGGCGCAGGGGAATGTGAATCCCCAGCTCCTGATGGCGGTCCTGCTCGACGACCTGGCTGAGGTGCTATGCGGCTGACCCACCTTGACGAGGCTGGGCGGGCCCGGATGGTGGATGTGGCCGACAAGGCAGAGAGCCGCCGGACCGCGGTCGCGACCGGGCGGGTCCGGATGTCGGCCGAGGCGTTTGAAGCGGTCCGGGAGCAGGCCGTAGCCAAGGGAGACGTGCTGCGGGTGGCGGAAGTCGCCGGTACCCTGGCGGCCAAGCGCACCGGCGATCTGATCCCGCTCTGCCATCCACTGGGATTGGATCTGGTGCGGGTCGAGGCCCGGCTGGATCCGTCGCTACCGGGAGTCGAGATCGTGGCCATGACCTCGACTATGGGACGTACCGGAGTGGAAATGGAATCGTTGACGGCCGTGACGATCGGCTGTCTGACAGTGTACGACATGGTCAAGGCGCTCGACCGGGCCATGACCATCGAGGGAGTTCAGCTGGTCAGCAAGACCGGCGGAACCCGCGGCGATTATCACCGCGATTCCGACGGAGGGTAATGCACCATGACTCGCGACCCGGAGGTCCAGATGACGTGGAAGCCCGACCACAGGCTGGTGCGCCAGCCCTGGTACCGCACGATGGCGGTACGAGGGAGTGTGCTCCTGGCCGGGGTTCTACTGGTGAGCGCCCTGGCCGGAATGAGCCGGCGCGCCGACGCGGACGTTCAGAGCGTACCACCCACCTTCGCCATCATTTCCTCGGAACTGTCCGCCCTGATGAACCGGGCCCAGAAAGCCGAAACCGAGACCGCCTCGCTCAAGGCGACGATCGAGCGCCAGAACCAGGTGATCCACTATTCCACCCGGTTCCGGATTCCGGCCGACCAGGCCGGTGCGATCTACCGGGTGGCCACCAGTGAAGGCATCGAACCAGACGTGGCGTTCAGGCTGATCAAGATTGAGAGCAATTTCGACCCCGACGCCATCAGTTCAGCCGGCGCCATCGGGTACACCCAGATCCGGCCCGCCACCGCGCGGTTCTTCGAATCGGGCATCTCGGCGGAGCAGCTGGCGGAGCCCGAGATCAATCTTCGGCTGGGGTTCCGGTTTCTGCGAAGTCTGATCAGGCAGTATGACGGGGACATCAACCTGGCGCTGCTGGCCTACAACCGTGGCCCTGCCCGGGTTCAGGAAATCCTCGATGCCGGCGGCGATCCCGCCAACGGGTATCCCGAGCGGGTGCTCAAGGGCACTCGGCACGCAGTCGGCGCGGCCAAGGTCGGCCGCTAGCAGGAACGATCAGCCGGGGATGTGCAGGGTCATTCCGGCCTTGAGCACATCCCTCGGGCCCAGGCCGTTGGCCTGGCGCAGTGCGGCCACCGTGACCCCGTAGCGGCGGGCCAGGGCGATGAGCGTTTCGCCCGAACGAACCAGATGGGTACCACCACGCGCCGCCGACCCCGAGGTCGGCGGCGCGTTCGGTCTGCCGGTGCTGGCCGTAGCGCCGCTCGATCCGGTCACCCGGAGGCGGCGCCCGACACCGATGCGGGCACCGGGAGCGAGCCGGTTCCAGCGCTGCAGGTCTTCAACCGTCACTTCGTAGTGGGCCGCGAGGCTGCTCAGCGTTTCACCTCGCCGGACCACATGGACGGTGCCACCCCGCGCCACTCGCTTCGGGGATTCGAGCGAGCGCCGCACCTCGGCTGATAGTGGCTGGGCACTGGTCGGCACGATGACGCGCTGGCCGAGCCGGAGGCCGTTGGGCTTGAGTGTCGGATTGGCGTCCCGGATCAGGTCGGTGGACACGTGGTAGTGACGGGCGATCAACCCCATCGTCTCGCCGGCGGTCACCACATGTTCCGCATAGGTGACCCGCTCGGAGGGCGCCAGCGCGTTCCACCCCGCGGCGACCGTGGCGCCGCGCCCCGTCGGGACCCGGACCGTCATCCGGACGCCGGGCGGTGTCATCAGGGTGAGGTACTGGGGATTGAGGTCACGGATGGCCAGCAGTGTGGTATCGGCCAGCCGGGCAATCACGTCGAGACCGGTGGCACCGGTGACGACCAGCGAGTCGGGCAGCGTCGAGTCAGCCGCCGCCGGCCTGGCAAATCCGTACTTCTCCGGCTGCTTGGCGATCAGCGCTGCGGCAATCAGCTTGGGGACGTAGTCCTTGGTCTCCCGCCGGATCAGCTTGGTGTCGTACAGCCGGAAGAAGTCCTTGTCATTCGACTGGCTGGTGTCGGCCGCCTCGGACTCCTCGTCGGGCAACCGCTTGAGGCCACGGCCCACCTTTCCCGGTCCCGCATTGTAGGCCGCCGCGGCCAGGTACACCGAGCCGAAACGATCCTTCAAGGCCGCCAGGAATCGGGCCGCGGCCGCGGTGGCCTTGTAGGGATCGCGGCGCTCATCGACCAGGCGGTCGACCCTCAGGTGATACAGCTTGGCGGTGCCCTTCATGAACTGCCACATCCCGACCGCCCGGGAACGGCTCACCGCCGAATTGCTGAAGCCGCTCTCGATCAGCGCGAGGTACACCATGTCCTCGGGCAGGCCGTGCTCCCGCATCCGGGCCCGAATCATCGGCTCATACCGGGGCATCCGCTCCAGCCAGATCGCCATTCGGTCGCGGCCGGGACCCTGGAAGAAATCGAGGTAGTACTGAACCCGGTCGTGGTTGTTGAAGGTGACGACGTCGATGTCCCACTTGGTGGGCGCGCTGGCCGTTTCACCGGGGACCGGGGCCTTGTCCTCGATCGTGCTGGCATCCGGCCGGGCATCTTCCAGTGCCGCCAGCGCTCGCGCGTCGGCCAGGCTGTCCGCCGCGCTGGTCAGGAATTCCTTGACCTGCTGATCGAGATTAGTGGCCAGGCTCGAATCGACGGGCGCCGCAGGGGCGGCGGGAAGTCCGCCATTGAGCGCGGTCGAGGGCTGGTCTGATTGGGGAGGTACCGCCGGGGCCGGGGTGGCCGGTTCAGTGTGGTGGCTGCCGCAGCCGGCCAGCACTGCCAGCAGGAACGGCAGGAGTCGTCTCGTCATCCGTGGCGGCCTCCGCTCCCGCGCTGCCTCTGCGGGGAATCGTGTGTGGTGTCCCCGAAAGGTAACGGGACCCGCACGACCGCTCTATGGCCGGGATCCCTCAGGCGCGGGTCAGCCGATTGCCGAGTGTCCGGTTTGTTGCATTCAGCACCGCCAGCGCGGCTCCCTTGGCGGGATCTCCTTCGGTCAGGAAGCAGCCGACCAGCCGCTGACGCTCGGCGCTGCCGGGCGCCGACAGCGAAACGATGATGACGTTGGCATCGAAGGCCCGCACCGCCTTGACACCCAGCAATTCGAAGGTCACCTCACGCTGCACCGCCCGCTCCAGCGCGATGAGGCAGGCCTGGGCGGCGCAGCGCAGTTCCCCGGCCTGTGAGGTAAGCCCCTCGGAATCGGCCGAGAATTCGGTATCATCCTGCAGCGTCAGCGTCACCCTCGCGCGGCAGCGACCCGAAGGCAGGCGCTCCAGCGAGAAATCCTTGAATCGCAGTCGGTCCGGCCGCACAACGGAGGCACTCATGAGGCACTCGGGATGGGGAAGCCGTCTGTCACTGGTGGTGGCGCTCCTCTCGCTTCCGGCGATCGGGGCCGGCCAGGCCCGCGGGCTGTCGGGACTGGACTCGGCCATGGCGGCCCGCATCGGACAGGACACCGCCACCGTCGGGGTGGCATTGATTGACCTGGCCACTGGCCGGATGCTGGGACCGGGATCGGACCGGCGATTTCATGCCGCCAGCACCATGAAGGTGCCGGTGCTGATTGAACTGGCCCGCCGGGTGGATGCCGGTGATTTCCACTGGGATGACTCGCTGGTCGTCCGCAACGCGTTTCGCTCGCTGGCGGACGGATCCACCTTCCATCTCAACAAGGCCGACGATTCGGACTCGTCAGTCTATGCCATGGAAGGGCAGCGGGTGCCGATCCGGATCCTGGCCCGGCTGATGATCATCCGCAGCAGCAACTTTGCCACCAACCTGCTGATCGATCAGTTGGGAGCCGCCCGGGTGAATGCCACTGCCCATTCACTGGGTGCCGATTCCATCGAAGTGCGCCGGGGTGTCGAGGATCAGAAGGCCTTTGACCTCGGGATGAACAATACCACCACCGCTCGCGATCTGGCGATACTGCTTGCCGCCCTGCAGCAGGGCAAGGCGGCCAGTCCCCAGTCAACGGCGGTGGCGCTGGGAATGCTCCGGGGCCAGGAGTTCAATGACGGAATTCCGGCTGGCCTGCCGCCGGGTACCGTGGTGGCCCACAAGACCGGGGAACTGACCGCGGTGTTTCACGACGCGGCGCTGATTTACCCCTCATCCCGGGCCCCCTACGTACTGGTAGTGCTGACCCGGGGCTATGTGGAGCGCACCAAGGCCATGGCGGTTCAGGCGGATCTGGCCCGGCTCAGCTGGCGCGCGCTGGTAGGTCCCTGAGGCGGCAGACCGAGCTGCCTACGTGCCGAGCCCGAATGGCACCTCGAGCTGTGCGGTGGCCTGGGCAGTCGGGCGGGTGACATCGACCATCAGACGGGGGCGCCCCTGCTCATCGAGTTCGATCCCGACCACCAGCAGGACCCCTTCACTCAATTCCAGCTTCAGCTGTCGGTGATCCGAGCGGAGGGCACAGCCCTCGACGCCGCGGCCCCGGACACCGGCCAGCGCGTCCACCACGCGACGGAGATCCTGCAGCTGGCCGCGGTCCATCGATCAGGCCAGCTGCTTCGGGAATAGACTGGCCATCGCTTCATCACTCAGGCGGTCGGCCTGGGCATAGAGGGTGGCGCGAGAGGTGAATTCGGCGGGGTAGGTGGCCCAGACCGAACGCCGGGAAGGTTCACTGGAGCGAAACCCGAGCACCAGGCGCCAGGCACTGCCGTGCGGGATTCGCTCGGCCATGACGGCGACACTATACCGGATCCCGTTGACGGTAACTGCGCGATCTGCCATGGCCGGGGGGAAAGGGGGGGCTGGTCCGCCAATATGGACCGCGGAAACGAATCAGGTCAAGAGACCCGAGGCTCTCGCGTCGGCGGCGGTTTCCACGATCCTGAGGGCCGGAAGCTCACTCCAGGCCACACCCAGCGAAGCCAGGCGGCGGCGGGTCTCGTCGAGGATCTGGTGGCTGCCCCAGACAATTCCGGAAAAGAGATCGGGCAGCGGCACGACACCGCCCAGCAGGTAGTAGCCGCCGTTCATGGCCGGGCCAAGTACCACTGGCCAGTTCTCCAGCCGGTCAGCGGCTTCCTTTAAGTGGACCGATTCGAGGCCGGGGCAGTCAGGCGCAATGGCCAGCCAACGGTCTCCGGCCGCCGCCGCACGGGACGAGGCGGCGAGGCGGGCGCCCAGGTCGCCGGAGGCCTGAAGCCGAAGGTCTGATTCGGAACCCAGCCACCGGATCATTTCGGGACCGGCATCGGCGGGAGAGTACCAGATGGTGGGCTTGTAGCCGGCCTCGATGATCGCCGCGATGGTGCGAGCGGCCATGACGCGATACAACCGGATGGCGTGCTGATCACCGATTTCAGCGGCGAGGCGGATCTTGACCTCGCCGGGCCTGGGCGGGGCAAGGAAGACCGCGCACTGGACCGTCATGCGACTGGCCGGCTGGAGGAGCCGGGCAGGCAACCCGCAGCGCGATCACTGCGGATCAAAGATCAGCCCCGGGTCAATTGACGGAAGCGGGCGGTCAGATCACGGGTCACCGGCCCGTTGGGCCCGGAGCCGATCAGGCGGCCGTCGACCTGCCTGATCGGAGCGATCTCGGCCGCCGTGCCGGTGAAGAAGGCTTCGTCTGCGGTGTAGAGGTCATAGCGGTTCAGCATCGTTTCGTGCACTGCCATACCCGCGGCCGTGGCCACCTCGATCACCGCATCACGGGTGACACCCTTGAGAATCCCGGCGTAATGGGCCGGCGTCGACAGCACACCGCGCTTGACGATGAACAGGTTCATTCCCGATGCTTCGGCGATGGTGCCGGACGAATCGAGCATGATGACCTCATCGGCGCCGGCCACGACGCCTTCGATCTTGGCCAGGATGTGCGGCAGGTAGTTGAGCGACTTGACCCGGGGCGAGAGCGCCTCGCGGTGGGGAATCGGGGTGCCGGCCGTCACCACATTGAGGCCGCGCTCATACACTTCGGCCGGCCACAGCTTGATGGTATCGAAAATGATGATGATGCTCGGCTTGGGGCATTTGCGGGGGTCGAGCCCGAGGTCGCCGACCCCACGGGTGATGATGTGGCGGAGGTAGCCTTCCTTGAGCCCGGAGCGGCTGACGCCCTCGATCGTGAGCGAGACCATTTCGGCCCGGGTCATCGGTACATCGAGCATGATGGCCTTGGCCGAATCGAACAGGCGATCGATATGTTCCTCGAGCCGGAAGGTACGGCCGTTATAGACCCGCATGCCCTCAAAGACACCGTCGCCGTACAGCAGGCCATGGTCGAACACCGAGACCTTGGCGCTGTCGCGGTCGAGCCACTGCCCATCAAGCCAGATCGTGGTCACAGCTACTCCCGGTTGGACGCTTGCGGGGCCCCAGCTGGGGCCTGACGGCGGGGAATTTCGCCGTCCGGGGCCACTTGGGCAACGGGAGGGCGGGCGGACAGGCGGACAGGCGGACAGGCGGACAGGCGGACAGGCGGACAGGC
>JBDTTF010000297.1:0-2760 GCA_039930765.1 Gemmatimonadota bacterium
GACAGCATCTCGGGTGACAGCGTCGGCGCCGCGAACGCCGCGAAGCGCAAGACCGGGCAGGTGCTCAGCGCCTACGGGGTGCTCAATATCCCGAACAGCAAGGTTGCCCTGATCGCCCGGGTCGACAACACCGACCCCAACACCTTGAACGACGCCACGACCAGCACCGACAAGGTCACCCGCTTCATCGGTGGCGTATCCTACCAGCTGTCGACCAACCTCCGGCTGCTGGCCGACATCGATGCCGCTTCGATCCAGGGCGGCAAGTACACCAACGCGCAGAACGCGACCCGTACCACCGCCTACTTCCAGACCCAGATCAGTTTCTGATGACCATCAGAAGCCAAGGAGAATCATCCATGATTGCCAAGCTGTCCCGTACGCTGGTGCTGGGACTCGCGGCCTTGGTGGCCGCGGCCCCGCTCGCGGCGCAGGTCGGTCTGACCGGCGCCGGCGCCACCTTCCCGAACCCGATCTACAGCAAGTGGTTCGATGCGTACAACAAAAAGACCGGGGTGCAGATCAACTACCAGTCGATCGGCTCCGGCGGCGGGATCAAGCAGTACACCGAGGGCACCGTGGACTTCGGCGCCAGCGATGGCCCGATGAGCAACGACCAGATGGGAGCGGTGCAGGGTCAGGTCCTCCACCTGCCCACGGTCATGGGTGCGGTGGTCCTGACGTACAACCTGCCGTCACTGCCCGACACCAAGCTCAAGTTCGATGGGGCGACCATCGCCGACATCTTCCTGGGCCGGATCACCAAGTGGAACGACAAGCGGATCGCCACGCTCAACCCCGGCGTGAACCTGCCGAGCATCGACCTGATCGTGGTGCACCGCTCCGACGGGTCCGGTACCAGCTACATCTTCACGGACTACCTGAGCAAGGTGTCAGCCACGTGGAAGGGCCAGGTGGGCAAGGCTACATCGGTCAACTGGCCGATCGGCCTCGGCGGCAAGGGCAATGAAGGGGTGACCGAGCAGATCAAGCAGACTGAAGGCAGCATCGGCTACGTCGAGCTGATCTACGCCCTGTCCAACAAGCTGTCCTTTGCCGATGTGAAGAATGTGGCCGGATCGTTCGTGACCCCGTCCCTGGAGTCCGTCACCGCGGCCGCGGCAAGTGCGAAGTTTTCGGCCGGGACCGACTTCCGGGTCTCGATCACCGATGCCCCCGGCGCCACTTCGTACCCGATCTCGTCCTTTACCTGGCTGCTGGTGCGGCCGAAGATGAAGGATGCTGGCAAGGCCAAGGCGCTGAAGGAATTCCTGGCTTGGATGATCACGCCCGAGGCGCAGGCGATGGCCAAGGATCTGGCCTACGCTCCGCTGCCGGCCGAAGTCATCGCGCTGGAACAGGCTCGGCTCAAGGGGTTGTACTAGGGGACGGCCGATCGACCGGGCCGAGGGGCCCAACGCGCGAATCTCTACTCCCTCTCTCTCGCGCTCCCTCGAGTTCGACGATCGGCTCAAGCGCCCCTCCACCCTCGGCAAGGGTGGGGGGGCGTGTTTTTTCGGCGTAGCCCCGCGGCGAATCAATGCCGAGCATCAGCCGCAGGTGCACCCGGCCGCCGTTAGTCACAGGCCAGCGGCGCCCACTTGAGGGCATGGGAGTGGAAGTTGGCCTTGGAGAGAGCCGATCCGACAACCAGGCCGCACCGGTTGAGCCCCAGTGCATCCCCGTTATTGAGACCGGTCGTGACTCCCAGCGTGGTAAAGCCCGACTTGTACCAGGTGAACGGCTTCTGATCGCCGGAGGTGGTGTGGCCCACCAGGCGACCCATGCTGCTGAATCCGTGGGGAAAGGTGGCCACACCAACCCCCATATCGCCCGGTGTGCCGCCCACGGTCCAGCTCCAGGTCTGCACATTCCCCGTCCAGGCCAGATAGGGTCCGACCGCGGTGCCATTGACGGCGGTGGCCGAGTGCACGTCGGGGTTCATCTTGTTCAGGTTGATCGCCGGACCACCACCCTCCCACAGGTAGCCGAAGACGAATTGACCCATGCCGAGGTCGTATTCACCCGCCACGTCTCCGATGACGTCGATTGCGTTGCCGAACGTGCTGATCGTGTCACCGACACCGGGCGGATGGAGATCTTCCCAGTAGCCAGTCACAATGCTGTGTCGGAACGCGTGCTTGGTCAGGTTGACCGGATCCCAGAGATAACCTGTGGTCCAGCCATTTGAGGCGGCGGCGTTCACCCGCATGTGCGGACCGATAGGAGAATGAATCTCTATCGTGCCCATCTTCACGGTCCAGACCCAGCCGTGCTCAAACCCCGAGACATCGCGGCTCCAGCCCACGATATCACCCCGGTCGATGATCCCGGTGGCCGAGCTCTCGACCGACCCGCTGAGTGATGGGATGGCGTGGGCCGGCTGGCCGTTGTCCCAGTAGACCGCCTGCCGCCGGCAACTCTTGCCGTCGCACCCTTCCGCCTCACCGACCACCCGACCATCCGAGCTCACCGCAATTGCCATGGCCCAGTCTCCGCCGGGAAGCGAACCCAGATCGACCGGCAGGTAGGCCACCGGACCGGGCGGCGGCTGGAGACTCGGACCAGCGCTACTGGGCCCTGCAGGCTCGGCCGAGGGATCATTGCAGGCGGCCAGGCACACCAGGGCGGCGGCGAGCAGCAAACGTTGCATACTGATTGGCTCCGGAAAGGCGCGGTACACCTGAGAACGATGACCCGATCGAGCAGCCAGACTGGTTCCGTCTTCACCGCGCGCTATCATACGGAACACCCTGACCC
>JBDTTF010000298.1:0-39946 GCA_039930765.1 Gemmatimonadota bacterium
TCGCCTTTCGCCTTTCGCCTTTCGCCTTTCGCCTTTCGCCTTTCGCCTTTCGCTGTTCGCTGTTCGCTGTTCGCTGTTCGCTGTTCGCTGCTCGCTCAAGGCTTATGGCTTATGGCTTATGGCTCTACTCACGGCCGTCACTAGCCAGATCCAGACCAACCATCCCAACATCAGTCCCGTTCCCTGGCTCCGCCACCCCTCCCACAGTGCACCGAGGGGGGTCAGCAGCCAGGGCCACCGGGATTCCGGAGTGAGATGATGGCGCTCGACGATTCGGATCCCGTCGTCGGGGTGGCTCAGCCGATCGAGCAGGGCCGAGCAAGGGTCGGGCAGTGACCGCCAGCCGGGAAGGTCGATCAGCATCCAGGCCAGGCTGGTGGCGCCCCAGCCATGGCCGTCGCTCACGCCGGCCAGCAGCAGGTCATGGCGTCGAGCGGTACGAATGAGAGAGTCCCGGTGGGCCAGCGGGAAGTCGGCCGCCTTGGGAGAGGCATTGACGATCTCGAATCCCGCCACGCCGGCGGCCACCAGGCTGTCGAGCACCGGCCAGAAGGCCCGGTTGTATTCCGGCAGCGAGGCAACGGCCAGTGCGCCATACCGGCCCCGGCTGTCGCGCAGCAGTTGCAGGACCCTGGGCAAGGATCCATCGTACTGCGATTGCGCGACGTCAGTGGTATCGCCGAGCAGGACGATGTGGGCCCGCCAGGCACTGACCTCGATGCCGGGGCAGGCGGCGGGGCGCAGGCCGGCCGAACCTCGATCGGCCTTCCACCCCGCCGTGGTGTTATGATCGGTAACGAAGAAAGCGTCGAACCCGGCGCGCGCGTGCCAGCGGCGGCTGGCGGCCACGTCGTAGTTCCGCATCAGGGTGCCCCTGACGTCGTGGCTCACATTGGTATGACTGTGCAGGTCGGCCACGAGCTGGTCCGGCCCGGCGCCCGCCAGCGCCAGCATTGGCCGGTGCCACAGGATGCCTGCCAAAACGAACAGTACGAACCCTGCAACCGATCCCAGGGCCACCCGCAGTTCCCGTGCGGCCCGCCGCATCGGCGTCAGGTTACCGCGCCGGGCGGCCCAGAGGCGCCACAGCAGGTAGAGCAGCGCCATGCCCCACAGGAAACCCTTGAGCCGCTCCATGCTGAGCAGGGTGATGGCATCCCAGCTGCTGAACAGCGGCGCCAGCAGGAGGTAGAGGAGGGGCGTCTGCAGGTGCAGTGAATCGGGAAGTGCGGCGCCGGTGGGATCGGCAAGGATTGGAATAGCGAGGGTGCGCGCCGCGAGCAGCGCGACGGTGAGGACCAGGGCCGGCACCGGCCAGGTCGGGCGGACAGGTGGGGCAGGATTGTCCATGCGGTGGCGGGAATGTAACCAGTCTCCAGCAGGAGCGTACCGTGGCTGACGAAGAGTATGGCGAGGAAGAGTTTCCTCTGGGCGACGGCACCGTTGCCACTGAAGCGGAAGTGATCTGCCCGTATTGCGGCGAGGAGGTCGTCATCGCGATCGATGCTGGCAGCGGCGCTGAGCAGAACTATGTCGAGGACTGTCCGGTCTGCTGCAAGCCCTGGCAGGTCACGGTGCAGTACGACGATGAGGGTGAGGCCAACGTCTCGCTCATCGCCGAGGACGAGACCGGCTGAGGCCGCCGCCCCGCCGCGACAAAATCGCTACCCGGGCGTCGAGTGCGAGTCACTCGGCGCCCGCTGTTTTGAGCAATGAAGCGACCGACGACGCAGCGAAGGGGCTGGTGGAGCGGGCCGGGGATGCCGGCCAGGTGCGGAGTGGTGGTCCTGCTGGTGCTGATGCCCACCCATTCCGGGCGCGCTGGCCGCGAACGAGGCCAGCCTTGGGCGTCCGCGCCTGGCGCGGACTGCCCACGAGAGGAGCTACGTGGACCGAGGTCAGGTTGATTTGCTCGCAGTGACACCTCATCCCGAGGGGATCCTCGCGAAGCGAGGTCCCCGGAGGATCGGGTCGAACGGGGGTGAACTGTGCTTGATTCGGAAATGCCCTGGTCGATCCCTCGGGTGTCCGCGCCTGGCGCGGACTGCCCTCGGGATGAGGAGTCAGGCGGACTTCCTGGACCGTTACCGCCGGAATTGATAGGCAAACTTCACGAAGAACCCGTCACTCTCCCGGCTGAAATTGCTGAAGGAGAACGGCCGGGTGTCATCCAGCCCGGTGCCGTAGCCGAAGAAGGCCACGGTGCCGGGTGACGGCTGGAAGCTGAGCAGCGCGTCGAGCCGGAGGTTGTTGGTTTCGGAGTTCGTCGCCAGGACCCCGGCCACCAGCAGCGGCAATCCCTCCACCGCCGATCGCAGCTCGGCCGTCCGCTGGCTGCGATATTCCCCGACGATGCGGAAGAACAGCGGCCGGGTGATCTGGTATTCGACCTTGAGCCGGGGAATGATGGTGCGGCCGAATTCGCTGCCATCGCGCGCCCGGGTCAGGCTGGCGTAGGTGAACAGCGCTTCCAGCCGGAGCGAGCGCAGGGGGCGGAGATCGACCGCGCCGGTGATCGACGTCAGGTCACCGGTCGACGCCTCATCGAAGATCGGGCCGCGGGCCCGGTCGATGAGGATGTTGCCATTGAAGTTCTGGAACACCGGCGTCCCGATGGTCAGGCTCACGTCATAGCCGTTGTCCACGCCCCTGGGCGCGGCGTAGGGAGTCGAGCCGCCGCCCGTGCTGATGGCGTAGTCGTCATAGGTGCCCGGTACGTAGTGCACGAATGTCACCGGTGTCACCGACGGAGAGATCTGCCATCCGCCGCGGAACTGGAGACTGGCATTGATGTTGATGCTGCCCTCGAGCGGATGCCCCAGGGAAAATGCGCTGTGCTGCCACAGTCCCTGGATCGCGTTGTAGACGTTGACCCGCTCCAGCAGTGCCCCCCGCCTGCCATAGGCCGAGAAGCGGTTGAAAGAGTGAGCTTGCAGGATGTCGGTCCGGGGAACGAACCCGGCGTCGCTCTCAAATCCCTTCCCGATGCCGTTGACCTGATAGTTGAACCCGTACGAGCGCCCGGTGCGATCGACCTCGAGCTGCCAGATCGGCGCGGTGACACCATTGCCCTGGCTGGTGGTGGAGGACAATCCCGCCTGCGCGCCGAAGTAGTACAGCTGGCCGAACACCAGCCTCGTGTCCGCCGCGAACACCGTGTTGGTGGTACCGGGTCCGAACCGATTGGTGGCCACGATGCCGGCGGTCGAGTTGCTGCCCACATCGGCCCGGGCCCGCAGGATGTTGAAGTAGGCGTCCGGCCCCACCAGCTCGTCCTCGGAGCTCAGGAATCCGATCGCCAGGGGCCCGGTCTTGCTGCTCACTTTGCCGCCCCAGACCGGGTTCTGGACCTGCCGGGTGTAGACCAGCCGGTTGGGTGTGGCAAAGGTCTCGATGCCCTCGAGGAAGAACGGGCGCTTCTCGGGGAAGTAGAGCGCGAACCGCTGATTGACCGTGACCTGCCCGACGTCCGACTCGACCTGGCTGAAGTCGGGATTGACGGTGGCGTCCACCGTCGTGCTGCTGGTCAGTCCCAGCTTCAGATTGGCACCGAGCTCGGTGACGACCTTGCCTTGATCGTAGCTGCCGTCGATGTCCCGGAAGCTGTTCCTGGAAAACGTGACGAAGGGCTGCGCCTCGACCACGATGCCGCGCTTGAGATCGTGCAGCCCTGTGATGGTGCCCGACTGCAGCAGGAAGCTGGCATTGGCCCGCCGGGTGTCGGTCCAGGTGTCGGTATAACCGGTGCGCTGGATCACCCGTGCAATGTTGAGCCCCCATTCGCTGGTGCTGCCATAGCGGAGGCTCTTGAACGGAATCCTGAGCTCGACCACGTAGCCGCTGTCGGTCAGCCGTCCGGCCGATTCCCAGATGAAATCGGGATTCTTGTCGGTGGTCCCGCCAATCAGCGATCCGGCTGTGAAGCCACCTTCGCTCCGAACACCGTCCTGCTGGACCCCCAGCGGGTTGACGGTGAAGAAGTAGGCCCGCCGCCGGTCATTGAAGGTGTCGAGATAGATGGTGACGTTGTCTTCCGCGTCGATCTTGTCGCGATCGGCGTGGGTGGCCCGGATGGCGCCGGGATTGTCATCATGCGCAATGATCCCGAAATAGATCGCGTCGGGCGCGTACCAGACCAGCACCTCGGTCCGCTCCTCAGCGTCCCGGCTGTCGACCGGGGTGTATTGATGAAAGCCCGTGAGGCGTGCGGCCTCGGACCAGGCCGGCTCATCGAGGACGCCATCGATCCTGGCGGATCGTTCGAGACGGGGAACCGGGGCAGGAGCGGTCGGGGCCACCGGAACGGCAGCCTGCAGGAACAGCAGCAAAGGCAGTAGCATGCGGCCAATTTAGTGGTGACTGGTATGGGAGGGAACGAACGGGTGGTACGGAGGAAATGCTGGTCTGGTTCCAGCGCGGTTCACGGGGGACCGCCGAAGGGGGTCCGGTGGGCCTGGCCGGTGGCGGTCCCGAACCGCCAGAGCTCAAAGTTGGGTGAGAGGTTCTGGGCAGCCTTGCCGACATTCAGCGAGGGCGGGTACCGCCACTGACCGCTTGGCGACACTCCGCTGGCGCGCCCGGACTCGGTGCAGAGTCCCCCTCCTATTGCCGATGGTCGCGGGTCCGGTCCGGCAGCTCGCCCCGGAGCATCGCCACCCCATCGACTGCCACCAGCAGGTCTTCGCGCGGCAGGGTGGTCACGCCGACGATGGTCACTGCAGGAGCCGATGTTGCCGGGAACCAGGCCGCGCTGGCATCCTGCAGGATCTTGAGATCGCTGGGAGTCCAGTGGACCACATAGAAGGTGAGCTTCACGACATCGGCGGGGACGCCCTGGGCCGAGCGCACCACCGTGGCCAGGTTGGCCAGCGCCTGAACGGCCTGGGCCGAGAGATCGGTTCCGCCGACCAGTCCGCCCAAGCTGTCGAGCGCCACCTGGCCAGAGATGTACACCGTGGAGCCCACCTTCATGGCGGTACTGAATCCCTCGATCCGGGCAACTTTTCCCGGCACGATCGGGATCGGAGGGCTCGGCGCCGCCATCGGACCGGGAAAGCCGCCGCCGTGACCCCGTTGCTGCGGTCCGCAGCCGGCCAGCACCGCGATCAGGAGGGCGGACCACCCTGTCCACGGCTGCCGCCATCCTGGCGCTGGTGCTGCTCGGCATCGGCCTGGTTGCGCTGTTGCTTGCGCCACTTTTTGTACTCCTTCATCTGTCCCTTGGAGAAAAACGTCTGAACCGTCTTGTCGAACACAGACTGTTTTTCCGACAGGTACTGCCCCTCCTGCGTGAGGTCGTCGAGCACCGAGGCCGACGGCGCCACGCCACCGCCCGCCGCGTCGGAGCCCCCCTGCAGCGGTCCCGGTCCGCTCCCCAGCATGGCGGAGCGGTTGGCCCGGGCCTGATCGCGCACCCGTTTGGTTGCCACCATGAAGGTGTCGTACGCGGCGTTGTACTGATCCTTCTGGCCTGGCGAAAGCTGAATGGTCTGGGGTAGCTCGGCGTACGACGGAGGTCCGTCCCAGATCACCGGATCAGTGATGAGGCCAGATCGCTGACTGTGCGCGGTGTAGCTGCCGCTGCCGCGATGACCCCCGTGCCGGCCGCCACCGCCCATCCCGCCGCCTTGCGCGGCCAGGGTGCCGGCGCATGCCAGCAGCAGAAATCCTGACACCAGGGTTGGACTGATCCGCATCGTGACGCCGCATGGATGGAGGAGACACTGGATTGAACCGCTGAACGTGCCCGTCACGGGATCGTCCCGTGAGGCCGAAATGCTACCGTGAGGAGGCCTCGGGACCTGAGACCGGCGGTGGGGTGTTCCGGTTCCCCTCGCGATCGATTCCGCGTCGCTCGCCCGGCTCGGGCTCGTGCTCGATGGGGATGCGCGAACTGGTCCGCGGCAACCGGACCCGCTGCGAGTCGGTGAGCACCGAGTCGATCCGGGCCCTGGTTCTGGCGGACAGATCGCGGAAGTTGGTCCGCATCCGGGTCATCAGCACGTGAAGCGAATCGGTCTGGGTGGCCAGCAGCGAATCGACCTGGGCCTGCTGGGCCGGGGTGAGGTCGAGGTCCTCGACCATCCGGTCGAGAATCCGGGCCCGGTCGGGAAACACCGGCTCACGCGGCAGGCGTCCCGTGGCCATGGCACGGGCAAACCGGTAGTGAAACAGCGCTCGGTCGGCGGCAAATCCCAGCCCGAATCCGCCGCCACCCAGCAGGACCAGCAGCAGGGTGGCAAAGATCCGCGGGTTGCGTTGCGAGAACAGGCTCATCGATCGCCCCAGTATTCGAACAGGTCGGCGCCGGCGGCATTGAACAACAAGCCGAAGGTCTCTTCGTCCCGCTGGGTACTCAGGATCCTGTCCATTGCCAGACGTTCGGCGGCCACCGGCGCGATGGCAATCCGGTCCGACCACGCCACCTCACCGGCCAGCAATGCGGCCGAGGCCATGATCAGGAGGCTGGCCGCGATAGCCGGGAGCCGTACCGGCAGCGCGGCACTCCAGTCGCTGGCCGCGCGCTGGACCCGCCTGGCCCGCGCCGAAACCCGCTGGGCCAGCCGGTCCCAGTCCATCTCGTGCTCGGGCACGCCCGCTCCACCCTCGCGGAGCACGGCGCCGAGGCGGACATCCCGCTCGTGGATGGGCCGGCCCGCGTGGGGACGCTGGTCCATCATCGCCGCGCCTCGAGGAACGGGGTCAGCAGGTTCCGTAGCGTGCGCCGGGCCTGGTGCATGTGCCAGCGCACCGTCCCGGCGGGCAGGTCGAGCATGTCGCCGATCTCTTCACTGGAAAATCCGTCGATCTCGAACAGCTGCACGATCACCCGCTGGCGCTCGGGCAGCATGGCCATGGCGCCCTGTACGGCCTGGCCCACTTCATCCCGCTCGGCATAGTCGAGCGGATCGGGCGCGATGCTGGCCAGGTCGTGGGGCAGTTCCTCGAGCACGCGGCGGGCCCGGCCGCGAAACCGGTTGAGCCCGCGGGTGACCACGATCCGGTAGAGCCACGGGGCGAACGGACGGGACAGGTCAAACTGGTGGATGTTCGACAGCGCGACGGTGAACGCTTCCTGGACCAGGTCTTCGGCGTCCTCGTGCCCCTTGAGCAGGCGGTAGGCAATCCGGTACGCCGGACGGATATGGGCCCGGACCACCGGATCGAATGCGCTGTTGTCGCCCTGCTGCACCCGGGCCAGCAGCGCGGCCTCCTGGCGGTCAAGCTGGAGGCCGGATTTTTCGGGAATAGCGCTGGCCGGGACCGAGGCAGCGGGCCCCTCGGGCCAGGGCAGAGCGAACGGATGGGCCATCACATCTCCAGGCGTGCCGCCGCAGGATTCAGCGGCGGTTGGTAGCTGGACTACACCCGGCTCAGACCGGGCGTTGGGTACTCTTTGGTCCTTATTCGTACCGCAATGCCGTGATCGGGTCGAGCCGCGCGGCCCGCCGGGCCGGCCAGATACCGAAAAACAGTCCGATGGCGGCGCTGAAGCCGAACGAGAGTGCCACGGCCTTGCCGGACACCAGGGCATTCCAGCCCGCCGCATGGGCCAGCACCGTGGTGATCCCGATGCCGAGCAGGATGCCGACGAAACCACCGGCCAGGCAGAGCACCAGGGCTTCGATCAGGAACTGCATCATGATGTTGATGGCGGTGGCGCCGAGGGCTTTGCGCACCCCGATCTCGCGAGTCCGCTCGGTGACCGACACCAGCATGATGTTCATGATCCCGATCCCGCCGACCAGCAGGCTGACCGCCGCGATGCTGGCCAGCAGCGTGGTGAAGATCTGGGTGGTGGCCTGCTGGGTGGCCAGGATGTCCTGCTGGTTCTGGATCCGGAAGTCGTTGTCGCCGCCGGGCCGGATCTTGTGCGCCTTGCGCATGACCCGTTCAAGATCGACCATCCCCTGCTGCAGCGGAATGCTGTCCATGACCTGCACGGTGATCGAGCGCAGCCGGTTGCTGCCCATCACCCGGTACCGCGCCGTCTGCAGCGGGATCAGAATCTGCTCGTCGGGATTGAAGAACGAGCCCTGGGCGCCCTTCTTCCGCAGCACCCCGATGATCTCGAATGGCGACCCGCCGATCAGCACCGTCTGCCCGATCATGGCTGCGGGATTGGCGTTGAGCTGATTGGGGATCTCGTAGCCCAGCACCGCATAGCGTTCCTGGCTGGCGTTATCCCCTGACGAGAACAGCCGGCCGTAGGCCAGGTTGAAATTCTTGACCGGGAAGAAGTTCGGGGTGGTGCCGTCGATGGTGGTGTTGATGTTGGTGCCGCCGTACTTGACCTGCAACTGGGTCTGCATCTCCGGCACCACGGCCGACAGCATGGTGGCGGACTGCTGCAGATCATCCGAGTCGTCGGTGGTCAGGCTCACCCGGGTGGCGGAGGCCACGCCGCGCATGAAGGACTGGCCCGGAAAGACCGTGAGCAGGTTGGGTCCCAGGGCATTGATCTGGTCCTGGACCGCCTTCTGCGCCCCGGTGCCCAGCGCCACCATCGTGATCACCGCGCCCACCCCGATGATGATCCCCAGCGTGGTGAGCATCGCCCGGAGCTTGTTGGCCCGGATTGACTGGATCGCGACGCTGATCGTTTCGCCGACCAGCATCAGGGCCTCGCGCGGGCTGGCGCAGCCGCAGGGGCGGCAGGGGTGGCAGCGGGCGCCGCCGTCGAGGTGGAGGATTTCATGCCGGGGATGCCGCCACCGGTCATCCGGTTGACCCGCTCCTTCAGATCCGCCTGTGAGGCCACCAGGCTGGCGCTGGGCAGGATCAGCACCGAATCCTGCTCGGTCAGTCCGCTGATGACCTCGCTGTAGTCGAGATCGGTGATCCCGGTCCGGACCTTGACCGGGGTCGGGACGCCACCGCGCCGTACGAAGACGATGTAGTCGCCGCCGAACCGGGTGTCAGGACCACTCTGCGCCCCGCTCCCGCCGCTCCTTCGGCCGCCACCGCCGCCCATCGCACCGCCGTTGGCCGCGCGTACCTGCTGCAGAATGGCGCGTTCGGCCTCGGTCGGGGTGTCGCCGCTGCGGAACTTGGCGAAGATGGCCTTGACCTTTTCTTCGCTGACCCCGGCCGGCAGCGTGATGGTGCGGCCATCCTGGGTCGTCATCGTGTTGCCGGCCGGCTTGGCGCTGTCGGCGCCCTTGGCGGCGATCGTCACCGTGTTGCTGGTGTCGCCGGGCTGCGGCAGGCTGGCCAGCTGCTGGAGCACGGCCTGGGGATTGAGTCCCAGGACGCCGGCCGCGGAGGCCACGTCCTTCTTGGTGCGGAGCGCCGCATTGGGCACCGCCAGCACGCTGTCCCGCCGGCCGACGTGCACTTCGACATCGGTGTTCATGCCGGGGAGCAGCAGTCCGTCCCGGTTGGCAATCCGGACCAGCACCGAGAACATCGTGACATTGTTGGTGGTGGTGGACTGCGGCTCGATCTTGAGCACGGTGCCGTTGAACGGCCGGTTCGGATAGGCGTTGACGGTCACGGTGGCCTGCTGGCCGGCCTGGATCTTTCCGATGTCGGTCTCGTCCACCAGGGTCTTGACCTGCACCAGGTTGAGGTCGGCCATCTGCAGTAGCACGGTGCCGCCGCCCACATCACGGGTCGGCGAAGAAATGACCTGGCCCCGCTCGACATCCTTCTCGATGACCATGCCGGTGATCGGCGCCCGGATTTCACAATCCTCCAGCGCGATCTTGGCATTCTCCAGGTTGACCTGGGCGCTGATCACCGCCGCCTTGGCGTTGGCCATATCGAGTGAGGCCTGCTCGTAGTCGGTTTCGGCGATCGACCGGGTCTTGTACAGCTCCTCGGCCCGGCCAAGCTGGGCCAGCGCGTGGGTCTGGGTGGCCTTGGCCACATCGAGGTTGGCCTGGGCCTGGTTGACGTCGTTCTGGGGCTGCCGCTTGTCGATCGTGACCATCAGCTCGCCGCGCTTCACCAGCTGGCCGGTCTGGACCTTGATCTCGAGGATTTCACCGGAGGCCTTGGACTTGACCTGCACGGTGGTGTCGGGCTGCACGCTGCCCGACGCCTGGGCCGAGACCACGATGTTGCGGCGCTCGACGGGGACAGCCTGGTAGACCGGCGCCGGGGCCGGCTTGCTGCAGGCGGCGGCCACGGCGGCGAGGAGCAGGCCACCATTCAGTTTCATGCAATGCTTCGGATTCAAGGTTCAGCTCACTGCGGCGGTCGTGACATCCTTCGCGATCCGGCCGTCGAAAATGTGGACCTGACGGAGCGCGTGGGCCGCGATGTCGGGTTCGTGGGTGACCACCACGATGGTCTGGCCGGAATCGTGGAGCGCGGCGAACAGTGCCATGATCTCCTCGCCGGTGGTGGAATCGAGGTTGCCGGTCGGTTCGTCGGCCAGCAGGATGCTGGGCTTGTTGACCAGCGCCCGCGCAATGGCCACCCGCTGGCGCTGACCGCCGGACAGTTCGTTGGGCCGGTGGGCCATCCGCTCCTTGAGCCCCACCTGGGTCAGCGCCAGCTCGGCTTGCTGCCGCCGTTCCTTGCGGCCCAGCCCGGCATAGACCAGCGGCAGTTCGACATTCTGCAGCGCCGTGGCCCGGGGCAGCAGGTTGAAGGTCTGGAACACGAACCCGATTTCCTTGTTGCGGATCCGGGCCAGCGCATCATCGGCCAGTTCCGAGACCCGGTAGCCGTTGAGCCAGTACTCTCCCGAGGTCGGGGTGTCGAGACAGCCGATCATGTTCATCAGGGTCGACTTGCCGGAGCCGGACGGACCCATGATGGCGACGTACTCGTTACGCCGGACGTTGAGGTCCAGTCCGCGCAGCGCGTGGACGATCTCGCCGCCCATGTCGTACTCGCGATGCAGATTGCGGGTGACAATGATGGCATCCCGCGGCACGTCGGCCGGCAGCATGGCCATCCGTTCCGCGGTGTCTTCCATCGGCTTGCTCACAGTGGCCGTCCGATCTGCGCTTCGATCCGCGCCTTGGCTTCCAGGTAGGTGAAACGGGCATTCACCTCGTCCACCTGGGCCTGGGTCAATGCCGCCTGCGACGTCAACACCTCGAGAATGGTGCCTGCCCCCACCCGGTACCGCTCCTGCTGGACCCGGAGGTCTTCCTGCGCGGCATCCACGCTGGTGGCCGAGATACTGATGCCCAGCTGGGCCGCTTCGAGGTCCGCCAGCGCCCCGGTCAGGCTCGACTCCACCAGATGCCGCTGGTCCGCCGCGATGGCGTTGGCGTTGTCCACCGCGATGTCCCGCAGGGTAATCGTCTGCTCGCGGATAAACTTGTTGAAGATGTTCCATGACAATCCGAGCGACAGGGAGCTCTGATTGTTCAGCCTGTAGTTGTTCGGATCACTGCCACTCCAGTTGGTGTTGGCCGACAGTGCCACGGTGGGCCAATACCCGGCCTTGGCCGCGGTCAACTGGGCCCGGGCAGCCCTGGCCAGTGCCTCGGTGTTCCGGACGGTTGGCGCGGCGTCAAGCGCCTCGGCGAACAGGGCCGCGCTGTCAGGGGCGGGCTGCATGTGGTAAAACGAAGAGTCATCGGCCGCCGAGACCCGGCCCCTCACGCCGATCAACTGGGCCAGCCGCGCTTCATCGGTGGCCAGGGCACTCAGGGTCTGGGCCAGCTGCAGCTGGGCGGTGCCCAGGCTCACCACTGAGCGGAGCGAGTCGCTCCGGGTGGTGCTGCCGGCCTTCAACTTGTTGATCGAGATCTTGAGCTGCTCCACGGCCTGCTTCACGGTGGACTGCCGGACCGTCACCAGTTGCGACGCGGCCAGCGCATCGAAGAATGCCGTGGTGGTATTCAGCGCCACCTGGAACCGCGAATCGATCAGCGCCGCCTCGGCGGCATCGCGGGTGGCATCCGCCGCCCGGTGATCGGCCCCGCGCCGGAAGCCGGTAAAGACATCCCAGCTGCTCGACAAGCCCATGTTGACGCTCTGGGTCGTGCCTCCGGTGAAGCTGTTGGTGGCGGTATTGAGCCTGGAGGCCGAGCTGTAGCTGGTCGTGGTGCTGGCGTTCCCATTGAGTGACGGCAGCCACTCGCCAAACGCGACCTTCTGCTGCGCCTGGGCCGACCGTACGCTGCCCAGCGCCTGGACGCTGGTCGGCTGGACCTTCTGGGCCAGCACGATGGCTTGCGGCAAGGTGACGGACTGCCCGGCCCCGGCCGGTTGCAACATGACGGTGGGATTCTGAGCCGCTACCGGGCCGGCCAGCGCCAGCAGGGTGATCGAGCAGAGGGCTGAACGAAAGGTCACTTCTCGGCCTGCCGGCGCAGGCTGTCGTTCCGCTGATTCATGGCCGCATACTTTCGCTGCTGTTCAGGAGTAAGCTGCAAGGCGATCTCCGAACGGATCACGGTGCGCAGAGTTTCGATCCGGTTGCCGGCATCGGCCCACGCCGAATCGAGCCCGGCCCGGTGCAGCGACAGGATGCTGCGCACGCTGTCCCGCTGCACGGCCGTCAATTCAAGGTCGTGAGTCAATCGCTTCTGGTATCGCTCCGGATCGGGATGGCGGGGCCGGCCCGAGTCGCCGGGCCCGAACAGCGCGGTGCCAGCCACGCCCGCCGCCGCGCCGAGTACGAACGTGGCGATCAGCAGCAGGACGGCGGAGCGGGTCGACCGGGTCAGTGGCATACCGGTTGCCTCAGCGGACGCTGGTGGCGGAGGCCAGGGCGGTTTCGGCCGAGGGGAGCAACCCCTCATCGGCGCCCGCCGTCATGGCGGTGGCCCGGGCGGCAAACGCCGCCGCCATGGCCAGCACCAGGGCCGCCGCGATGCCGGTCCGGGCCCAGCGGCCCAGGACATCGAGACCGGAATCTTCCCGGGCGCCGAGCCGGGCCAGCACCCGGGTGGTGAAGCCGGTGTCCTCTGGCGCGGTGAGATGGGCCCGCAGCAGCTGGCCCAGCACCGGGTCCGGGGCATGGTCGAACGGATTGGGTGTCGTCATCGGGACTCCTCCTGATACGGTGCCAGCGCCACCCGCAGGGCCCGGCGGGCATGAAACACATCGGATCGAACCGTTCCCTCGGCGACGCCCAACATCCCGGCGATCTCGCGGTGACTGTAGCCTTCGGCGTCGAACAGCACGACGGCCAGGCGCTGCCGTTCCGGTAACTCCGCCAGCGCCAGGTTGAGACTTTCCCGCAATTCGGCCCGGGCAGCGCGACGATCCGGACCGGCCTGCTGCAGTGCCAGGTCCGGAGCCAGTGGTTCGGTCGGGCGTGAACGCTGGCGCCGCCGCACATCCCGAGCCGCATTGACCGCGATCCGGATCAGCCAGGGGCCGAACGGGCGGGCAGGATCGTAACGACCGAGATATCGCCAGCAGGCCAGGAACGCTTCCTGGGCCGCGTCATCGGCGTCGGCAGGTTCGGACAGCACTGCCCGGGTAATCCGCCGGATCTGCGGGGTATGACGCTCGATCAGCTGCCCGAATGCCTCCGCATTTCCGGCGGCGGCCTCGGCGGCGAGCTCCGCGTCAGTCACAGGGGCAATACGCACGGGTACCCCCGTTCGTTGAGCCCTGGCATTCCTCTGAAACCAGGGTCCCGGAAGTCAGGCACGACGGCGGTCCAGCGCCTCGAGAAAGGCCGCCACCGCGAGCCAGGCGCAGACCAGGGCCGCGACGGTGGCCGATATTCGAGGCAGGGCCCAGAACAGGATGCCCAGCGCGACGAGGACCAGGGACAGCGGACCGTAAATCGAGCGCCGGGCCCCCCCGGCGATCGACCGGAGGGTGAGCACCGCCCGCCGGCGGCCCTCGCCGCGGGCACGGCGGTGGTGGCTGGCGGCCAGTTCAGGTGCTTCGCGCAGCAACCGGCTGGGCATGACCGCGGCCAGTTCACGAGGGCCCCGCCCGGGCACCCGCACCACTTCCCGGCTCTGGCTAAGGTCCCGGCGGAACTGGGCTTCGAGGGCACCGGCCAGTTCCCGGTCGTCGGTCATGACGTCGAGTTCGTAGTTCCCCATCAGGCTTGAAGGATTGAGGTTGCTGGACCCGATGCGGCACCAGCGGCCATCGGCGACCAGCGTCTTGGCATGCAGCATCGGACCGTCCCACTCGTAGATCCGGATCCCGGCCCGGAGCATGGTGCGGTAGCCGATGCGGGTCAGGTTGCGGATCCAGGGCAGGTCACTCGATCCGGGCACCAGCAGTCGAATGTCGACTCCACTCTTGGCGGCGTCGAGCAGGGCCTGGAGCAGCCGGTACGGTGGCAGCATATACGCATCAGTGATCCAGAGCCGCTCACGGCACATCGTGGCCAGCAGCTCCAGGACACGGATGGTGCGTTCCCGGCCCGGCAGGCCGCGCAGGACCCTGACCCGACTGGCGCCGGGTTCGAATACTTCGGCATCGACCCGGCCCACTACGGCGCCGCCGGCCTCATGCCAGGTGTCGTTGAACGCCTGCTCCAGCAGCCCGGCCGCGGGCCCCTCAACCATGACTGCGGTGTCCCGCCAGGGCAGCCGGTCCTCTGCCGGATTGCCGCACCACGCATCACCGATGCAGAGCCCGCCGATCACGGCCCGCCGGCCATCGGCCACCACCAGCTTGCGATGGTCACGCGACAGGTTGTCGAACAACCGGAGCGGATTGGGCGGGTGAAAGTGGCGGACCTCGACGCCGGCCTCCCGCAGCAACCGCCAATAGCGGCGCCGGGTGGCGGAGGAACCCAGCCAGTCGCTCAGGACCGAGACCTGGACCCCGGCCCGGGCCCGCTCCATGAGGGCCTCGGCAAAGCGGACCCCCGTGGCATCGGAACTGATGATGTAGTTCTCGAACCGGATCCGTTCGGTGGCCTGTTCGATCAGGCCGATCATGGCGGGATACGCCGCGGGGCCATCGACCAGCAGGGTCAGCTTGTTGCCACCGACCGCGCGGGCGGCGGCGGCCCGCTCAAAGGCGGCTTCGAGCAGGTCGCTGTCGGGGGAGACCGCGGTCATCCCTGGGCCGGAGTTCCCAGTCCCAGCGATTGTTCCACCGGCCGCAGCGCTTCAAGTACGAAGCCGATGTGGTCCTCCAGCGGGAGCGCGAGCTCGGCAGCGCCCTGGTTCACATCTTCCCGGCTCACCCCGCGGGCGAATCCCTTGTCCTTGAATTTCTTCCTGACGCTGGTGACTTCCAGGTCCTTGAGGCTGTGCGAGGGGCGGACCAGGGCACAGGCCACCAGAAAGCCGCACAGCTCATCGACGCCGAAGAGGGCCTTGGCCAGCGGTGTGTCGCGGGGCACCCCGGTGTAGCGCGCGTGGCCCAGGATGGCCCGCTGCCCTTCCTCGGGAAATCCCATACCCGCCAGGATACGCACTCCCTCGGCCGGGTGTTCCTGCTCGCCGGACTGATCGGGGTTGGGAAACCGCTCGTAGTCAAAGTCGTGCAGCAGCCCGACGATGCCCCACCACTCCGGATCCTCGCCGTACTTGATGGCCATGGCGCGCATGGCGGCCTCGACGGCGTACATGTGCTTCCGCAGTGCATCGGAGGCGGTGTATTGCTGCATCAGCGTGAGAGCTTGTTCGCGGGTCCAGGGCATCTGAGCAGACAGGAGAAAGGAGACGGAAGACGGGAGACAGCGAACAGGAGATCCCTCGCCGCGCTCGGGACAAGCAGCGAACAGCGAACAGGCAACTGACTGAAAAGTATGCGGCGCAACGAGATTGAGCCATAAGGCAAGGGCCGCAAGTCCGTTGGGATCTTGCGGCCCTCGCTAACGGCCAATGGCCAACAGCTAACGGCCGAAGTTCAAGGCGCTGGGCAACTCGCCGTACCGCAGACCGGAACGGGCAGGGTGGTGCCGAATTTGGCGTTGAGTGTCGCGGCCACCGAGTCGGCAATCAGGCGGTGGGCCACGCTGCTCGGATGGACTCCGTCCTGCGAGAAGATCGGGCCGAAGCCGATCGGGGTCGGCGTCGGGCTCAGGGCGCCGGAGATATCGGGCAGCGCCGGGATGGAGCCAGCGGCACGCAGCGCCGACAGGGCGGGATTGATGTCCCAGTACGCCCAGCCCCGCGCAGCGGCCACACTCTGAATGTGGGCGTTGTAGCTGGCCACCGCCACGGCCATCGCGGTGATTTCCTCCGGACTGATCACCGATATGGTATCCGCGCAATCGATCGCACTCGGCGTGCCGCCGACGGCGGCGGACACCTTGCCGAGGGCGATCGGCCACGGCACCAGGTAGTTAATCCCCGCCGGCGGCGCGCAATTGGCGTTGACCGTGAAGGTCGGGATCGCGGCCAGGGTGGCATTCTGGGGCGGAAACGGCGGGGGACAGCCGCCATTCTTGAGGCAGTAGTAGATCGCGGCCGAGGACGCGAAGGGAATATTGGTCACGTTGGCCACCGAGATGGCCACCACCTTGGCCCCGGTTGCATCGATGGCGTCGGCCACCGAGTCGTACTGGGCGTTGAACTGGGCCAGCGGGGTGATCTGGCCGGTATCGCCGGCGTTGCTCAGGCTGATGAAGGCGCCGAGCACGTCATTGTTGCCGATCCAGAGCGACACCAGGGTCGGATGCATGACCTGCATCAGTTCGATCTCGGTCCGGCCGCCCGCCATCAGCGTCTTGAGCGGGTCAAACGACGATGGCAGCCCGCCGAAGTTGCTGAGCAGGGTACCGACCGCGTTGCCGGGCACTGCCACATCGTTGAGCAGCTGCGGCTGGGCGGCATTGAGCGCGCAATCAGTCCCAGCGGCGCCGCCGACCCGGTGCTGGGTAGTGTTGACGTCAAACGGTGCGGGACATCCCGGCATGTTGAGCTTCGGATAGACGAAACTGGTCTGCATGCCGAGGCTCAGCAGCCGGGCGTAGGAGCGCTGCTGGGTACTGTCGTTGATGCCACCGGACTGGAACCCGGCGGTGATGCTGTTGCCCATCGCGACGTAGCGCTGGAACAGCGGGTCGGTGACGGTGGGACTGTTGAGCGATTCATCCGAATGGCAGCCCATCAAGGTGGCCAGAGTCAGCACCAGGGAGGCCGCGAGGCGATTGGTCTTCATGTGAGGAGTCTCCCGGGTCAAAACACGTACGAGACGGACGCGCTGACCAGGTGCGCGTGGAAGTTGAACAACCCATTGGTCTGCGACGTGCCAGCCGGAAAATCCCCGGCGGGAAGGGTGCGGCCCCGGCGGTCGGCCTGGTCGATGTACTGGTATGCGCCGTCGATCCGCAGGCCGCCGCTCAGATTGAACCCGACGCCGGCCGTGAATTCCGCCCGTTTTCCTTCTGGCAGGTTGGGGGTCACGTTATCGGCCGGCAGGGCGCCGTTGTGATTGATGTAGCCGATCCTGAGATCCACCATCGGGGTGACGGCGTACTGGGCGCCGAACCGGTAGCCGGTGGTGTTCTTGTTACCCTGGGGCAGGGTGACGTCGGGGGTGCCGGGGTTGGCAAACTGGAAGACGACCTGCTGGAAGACCGACCACTGCTGCAGCGACACGTCGAACAGCAGCGTGAGCTTGTCGGTCGGATTGACCGCGGCGCCGAAGGTCCACTGCTCCGGATTGGTCAGCTGGGTCGAGGCAGCGCCGTCCGCCAGCGGTCCGCCGGCTTCGAAGTTCGGGGCGATCACCGCGTCGAGTGGGGTGCCGGCCGGCAGACCCAGCGGATTCCCGGCGGGAAGCAGGATCCCGGTGTTGATCTGGGTAAAGTCGACGGTGCCATCCTTGTACTTCACGGTCTGCTTGGTGAGGTACCGAATGCCCAGCGACAGGTACTTGACCGGAGTGACGATCACCCCGAAGTGGCCGCCGACGCTGGTTCCGTTGCCCTGGAGGTTGGCATCAGCGAAGTCGGTGCCGGCGGGGATGCCGAGGTTGCCGAAGGTGACGCCGGCGGGAGCGGGGGGACCGACTGCGATGGTGGAGAGATCGAGGTGCTGCCGGAGCTGGACGTGGCCAAAATTGAAGTCGATCCCGCCGCCGATCTGCAGATAGCGGTTGACCTTGAAGGCCACCGTCGGCTGCAGGTAAATATTGCGTATCAGCGTCTTGTACCCGATGAACCGGCCCTCGGAGCTCGGCGACCAGTCGGTCGTGAGGCCATACGGGGCATACAACCCGATGCCGGCCGCGAACCGGTCGCTGAATCCGTGGGCCAGATAGACGGTCGGGACCGGATAGACCTTGCTGCTCAGGTCGCTCTTGAGCCCGGTATTGTCGTTGGTGAAGCTGCCGCCCGGAGCGATGAAGGTTGCTCCCGCCGCGATCAGCGTCCTGCCCTTCCCAATCGACGAAAGCCCGGCTGGATTGTAGACCATGGCCGAACCGTCGGCGCAGGGTGCCGCCACTCCGGTACCGGCTCGGCCGGTGGCGCACGCGCTGTGTTCGTTGACGCTGTAGCCCTGGGCCGCCGCGCTGGCCGGCAGGACGCCGAGCAGGAGGGCGGTGCCGAGAGCGAAGCGAAGGTGCCACTGCCGGGTCATAGGGAGCCTCCGAATAGTGAGCTGGCGCCCCGCCTGGTTCCGGGGCATGGGATCACACTGTCAGATTAACCCTCGCAGGGCATGACGGAAAGAGCTAGTGAAGCGGCCGTTCGGACGGAGGACCCTGAGCCCCGGGCGGGACCGCCGCTGCGGTGAGCCCGACCCGGAGCTGCTGTCCATCGTCGAGCTTCAACTCAAAGGCGTAGCTCCCCGGGCGGGGCAGCGGAATATCAAACACCAGCACTGCCGAGGCCTCGATATCGACGACCCCAGCGGGTGGCTCACCAAAATGAACGGTGCCTTCGCCGCCGATGAGCTCCTGGCCCACCTCGTCGACGAAGCGGATGTAGATCCGGTGCTCACCGATTTCGGTGCGCCGGCCTCGCAGCCGGAGCACCAGGTGGAGCCGGGGATGAATGGCGGGAAAGGCCGGTACCCAGACGTGCTGGAAGATGCCCAGGACCGACAGCTTGCCCTGCTGATCGATCAGGGCGTAATCGGCCAGAACCGCGAAATCGAGATGCAGGTCAGGCCACCCGAATCGAGACGATCTCGTCGCCCTGCTGGATGGTGTTGACCACGTCCATGCCGGTGGTCACCTGGCCGAAGACGGTGTGCTTGCCATCGAGGTGGCGCTGGGGACTGTGGCAGATGAAGAACTGGCTGCCACCGGTGTCCTTGCCGGCATGGGCCATCGACAGGCTGCCAGCCACATGCTTGTGGGTGTTGAGGTGGGTCTCGCACTTGATGTGGTAGCCCGGGCCGCCGCTGCCGGCCCGCGCCTTGGGATCACGGGAGGTCGGATCGCCGCCCTGGATCATGAAATCGCCGATGACCCGGTGAAACCGGGTGCCGTCGTAGAAATTGGAGTTGGCCAGCTTGACGAAATTGGCAACCGTGTCGGGAGTTTCGGTGTCGAACAGCTCGGCGACGATGGTGCCCTTGCCAGTGACGATGGTAGCGGTCTTCATGCGTGCTCCGAAGGGGTCAGAATGGGTGCTGCGATGGGCCTAAAGCTCGCGCCGCCGAGTCCGGCTGGCAACCGCCTGAAAAGCGCGAACAGCGAAAGGCGAACAGCGAACAGGGAACTTGCCTGTCGGGCACCTCATCTACCATCAACCACCAACGGCTAACGGCCTAAGGCATATGGCTTATGGCTGAAACCCCACCGCCTGCCACAGCGGTCCCGGTTCGTACCGCCGGCCGTTGGTGACCACCAGCGTCACCTTCCGCAGGTCGGCGAAATTCTCCAGCGGGTTGCCGTCCACCACGATCAAGTCGGCCCGCATTCCCTTGGCAATGGTGCCGACCTCACGATCGAGATGCATGACCCTGGCTGGTACGATGGTGGCGGCCTGGATCGCTTCCATCGGAGTAAACCCTGCCTGGACGTACAGTTCGAGTTCCCGGTGGAGACTGTGGCCCGGCACGGTCTGGTCGGTTCCGGCCACGATCGTCACGCCCGCCTTGTGCATTGCGCCCACCAGCGACAGGAATTCGTGGAATCGGGCCTGGGCACCGGCCGAATCGGAGGCGGGCACCCCGCTGTGCACCAGCGCGCTCTGCAGTTCGGGGGCAATCTTGAGCACACCCGGCTCGAACGATGCCACCGGCCGGTCCACCGGGTGCAGCACCCATTCGTACAGCGCGATGGTCGGATCGACCACGGTGTGATGCGCCACCAGGAAGGCCAGCCCCTTCTTCACTTCCGGGCCAGTCAGATCGATTGGCGGCGGCGGCGACTTGGGGTCGGCACCGGCCGGCGGTGGTGCCAGCATCATCCGCCGGATGTACTGGATGTGGTTGACCTGGTCCATCCCGGCCGCGACCCCGCCGTAGACATCCATTCCCTCGGGGATATGCCCGGTCACGGTCATGCCAAGCCGATGCGCCTCGATGGCAATGGCCCTGACCATCTCCGGTGACACACTGGAGTAGATCTTCATCTGCCGGAAGCCGGCGGCCTGATACTTCCGGACCTCGGCCACGGCTTCCGCGGCGGTGGTCACCCGGTCGACGCCGAGTGCATAGGGGGAATTGCCGTCGACCACCCCGGCGAGGAGCAGGCGTGGTCCGATGCCCCGGCCACTGCGGATCGCGTCCCTGACAGCGGTGATAAACTCGAATTCATTGCCTACGTCACGGGCGGTCGTGACCCCCGCGGCGAGATAGATCGGCCCCCACTCCACCTGTTCGTAGTGGGCGTGCATGTCCCACAGCCCCGGCAGCACCGACTTGCCTTGGGCATCGATCGGGGCAAATCCCTTCGGAATCTTCACCCCTGCTCCGGCGGCGCGAATCCGGCCATTCTCGACCAGGACGGTCGCGTTCGGAATGGCGGGACCGCCGCGACCATCGATCAGGTTGCCGTGGATCAGGGCGAAGCGATCCTGGGTGGTGGGTTGCGCCGAGCGGGTGAGGTCGGCGAGGACGGCGCCCGCATCGGTGGCGGCCCGCGCGACAAAGATGGCCAACCCGCTCTCGTATCCACTGCGGGTGGCTTCGAAGTGATCGAATTCCGCGTCGATGCTGACCAGGGCCGCGACCTGGCCCGACGGATCGAGCCAGAGCGTCTCCCGGCCCCAGATCAATCCGGCGATGCTGAATCGCTGAAGCACGGTCCGCTGGCCATTGAAGGTGAGCGTGTCGCTGCCCCTGGCGCTGATCATCACCTGGCCACTCGGCAGGGTGGCAAGGGTGGCTGGACGCTGGTGCGATTGCCAGTAACGCACTAGCGCCTGCTGCATGGCGACCGGTGCGTATCCGCTGATGGTGAACGCAGGTGCAGGTCGAGGGATGGCGTGCGACAGGCTGTCGATCCGGATGACCGCTGAGTCGGCGGTCAGGGTCACGCCGGCATCGATCGAGGATTGCCGGGAAACCTGGCCCTTGATCTGAAAGGCGATCGGGTCACCGTTGGCTTCGGTGCGGAGCGTCGCGCGGAGCGGTACGGTGCTGCCCCGGTCGGTGAACGAGAAGCTGTCTGCCAGCACCAGCCCGTCAGGCCCGCGACTCACCCGATAGCGCTCGGCGCCGATGGCCTGCTTGAATTTGTAGAGTGTGAAGGTCCCCGATTCGATGACCGAGTCAGCCTGCTGGGCACCGGCTGCAGGCGCCAGTGCGAGGGTCATGGCGAGAGCCGGCCACAGGGCCGAGGAATAACGCGGACGCTTGGCGACGCGGAAGAACGTGGGGAAAGCCATTTGTTATGAGCTCATTGTTCGGGTCCACTGACAACTACTGCCGCAGATACACGCAGATGAACGCAGGCACTGCGAGCACTCAACCCGCCTCAAGCTGCAGTTGCTGTTTACAAAATGCCTGATCACCGACTGGCGGAACGGCCCGGAGGAGCTCGCCGCTGAATGACGCGGACGCTTGGCGACGCGGAAGAACGCGGATAGCGCACCTGGTGTGGTCTCGTTGCTCGGGCCCAGTGACAAATGCGGCCATAGGTGAACGCCGGTAAACGCAGCAAACCACTTCGGTGCAAGATTGCAAAATCAGGTGCGGCCACTGCCGCCGTCGCAGAGAAACGCAGGTGAACGCAGGTGAACGCAGGCACTGCGATTACTCAACTGCATGAAGTTGAAGCTGCCATTTCCAAGATGCCCGATCCCTGACTGACGAAACGACCCGGAGGAGTTTCCCGACCAATCGGCTGCTGAATCTGTGCAGGCTGCGTTCAGCCTTTGTCGGCTGCAGCCACCAGGATGGTCGGATTAGTCCGTGCAGTTGGGTCCATTCATCCGCGGCGATGCTCCAGTCCCGCCAGCGTTGCCCGCCAGGCGTCCACTGACGATACCGGCGCCGCACAGGCAGTGCCGATGCAGGCAAAGGCGCGGGGACCGTCGGCCGCGGTGGCCACCATACCGGCCATCGCGGCCGGAGGGGCGGTGGGATCTGTCCCAGCCCCAAGCCGCTGCACCACGCGACGCGGCAGGTAGGTTCGAAGCGCGAGACGATGCATCTCGTTCGAGGTTGCACCGTCCGCCTGCCCGCCTGCACGCCCGTCCGCCACCGCAAGGTGCGCCGCGGGATTCACCGTCCAATCGACCGCCATCAAGAGTGTCGCCCCATACAAGCCGAGTTCACCGACTCGGCCGGCGGTGGCGCCGAGCAACTGATCGCGACGGTCGGTCCAGCGGTGGTCGCCGGTGAGTTCCGCCAGCCGGGCCAGGTTGATCGCGGCGACACCATTGCCTGATGGTGTCGGCGCATCCTGCACCGGCTTGGCCGAGATCGGCAACAGCCCTTCACCGCCCAGATCACGAGTCCGGTCGAACAGTCCCCCGGCCGTGATGTCGAGATAGTCGCGCCAGACCCGTTCCATGATGGCAATAGCCCAGGTGCTCCAGGCGGAATCGCCGGTAGCTTCCAGTGCGTCGAGTGCCGCCGCCGCCACCATGACCTGGTCCTCGAGCAGGCCGGTGACACCGCCAGCGGTGTGGGCCACCTGGTCTGGCTCCGCCTGCTCGGCCCGGAGACGGGTCAGGGTCAGCAGGGCATGATCCGTGGCCCACTGATCGTCCAGTGCGGCACCAGCCTGCAGCAGGGCACCGGCCAGCATCGCATTCCAGCTGGCATATCGGGTCCGATCGACGAACGGCGCGGTCCGCTGCAGCCTGGCCGCCAGCAGCTTTCGCTGGGCGCTGGCCAGCAGGCCGGTGGCCTGCTCGACGGATTGGCCAACCTGGCCGGCGATCTTTTCCAGCGTGCCGGAGATGAACAGCACATTTTTGCCGGGATGATGGTGCATCTCGCCGGCGGTGCCGATGTCGTAGTACGCGGCGGCCAGCTCGAGTTCGTCGGCCGAGAGTGCGGCTGCCGCTTCGTCGAACGTCCAGGTGAAGTAATCGCCGTCGTCGTGCAGTCCGACGTCGGCATCCTGGCTGGCGCCATAGCCTCCGGCGGGATCGGCCAGGGTTTCCCGGATCCAGCGCACCACACCGCGCGCCACCTCCGCAAACCGCGCCACGCCGAGTGCGGCGTAGCCATCGAGATAGGCGCGTAGCAGTTCGGAATTGTCGTAGGCCATTTTCTCGAAGTGCGGCACGCACCACCGGGCATCGACGCTGTAGCGGTGAAAACCGCCGGCCAGCTGATCGTGGAATCCGCCATCGGCCATGCCGGTGAGGGTGCGCTCGACGATTTCGCGGGCCCAGTCCTCAGCCGTGTCATGCCAGCGGGCCAGCAGGAACCGGAGCGCCGTCGGATGGGGAAACTTGGGCTGGCTGCCGAATCCGCCGTGGCGGACATCGAACTGCCCGGCCATCGACTGGCCGCCCTTTTCGAGCAGTTGCGGACCGATGGCGCCGGTAGCAGTCTCGTCGAGAGACGGCTGCAACGCACGGGTGAGCGCAATGACCTGCGCGTCGACCCGGTCACGCTGGGTGCGGTAGAGTGTCACCACCTTCTCGAGCACATCGCGGAAGCCGGGGCGGCCGTACTTGCCGTCGGGCGGGAAGTAGGTCCCGCCGTAGAACACCTCGCCGTTCGGGGTCAGGAAGGCGGTGAGCGGCCAGCCGCCCTGGCCGACCATGGCCTGCACGGCGCGCTGGTACCGGGTATCGACGTCGGGCCGCTCGTCGCGATCAACCTTGATGCAGACGAAATTCTGGTTCAGGAAGGCGGCCAGCTGGGGGTTCTCGTACGACTCGCCGTCCATGACGTGGCACCAGTGGCACCAGACCGCACCGATGTCGAGCAGGATAGGCCGGTCCTGGGCTTGGGCTTCGGCAAAGGCTGCCGGAGCCCAGGGAAACCAGTGAATCGGCTGGTGGGCGGCGGACTGCAGATACGCGGAGGCGGCGGAGCCAAGACGGTTCTCGGTCATGGGGTAATAGTAGGGGGGCCGGGGGGCAGGGGGGCAGGGTCAACCGCCACGGATGAACCCGGGAAAATCACCTGCCATGCTCAGGTTCGCGCTTGCTTTTCTCAGAGTGTTGTGGTGTGCCGTCGAATCGAAGATTCATGCGCGAGTCGGCCTGATCCGTGTCAATTCGTGGTCACTCTTCCGGGAGGCAACTGTGAGTCGAGTCCTGGTGGTCGGAATGGTATTCATGGGGCTGGCGGGCATGACGGCTCAGGCCGCGGCACCAGCCGCCCCGAAGCCGTGCAGTGGTCCCGAATACCACCAGTTCGATTTCTTCGTGGGCGACTGGATCGCGACGAAGAAGGACGGCACGCCGGCCGGGACCCTGCTCATGACGGTCGAAGAGGGCGGCTGCCTGCTGCACGAACACTGGGAGGGGGCGGGCGGGACCAACGGACAGAGCCTGAATTTCTACGACAAGAATGACAGGCGCTGGCACCAGGTCTGGGTCGACAACGAGGGCAACTGGCTCAATTTGTCCGGCACACTGGTCGGAAAGAGCATGAACTTCACTGCCACCACGACCGGGCCCGGCGGCAAGCGGCAGCTGCTGCGGGCGGGCTTCGTCGACAATGGAGATGGCACGGCGCGGGAGTGGTACCACACCTCGGATGACCACGGCAAGAGCTGGCAGCCGCAATTCGATGCGACCTTTACCCGAAAGAAGTGAGGGGTGACAGGTGAGAGGGGAGTCGAATTCGCGTTGGGCACGCCGTCTCACCTCTCACTTCTCACCTCTTACGCATTGAGCGGCTCAAATTTCGCCGTAAAGTGCCGGAGCCACGGCGCCTGCTCGGTGAACCGGTAGCCTTTCACATCCTTCCGCCGGTTCCAGACATTTACCACCGCTTCCACCACGTAGTCGATGTGACTCTGGGTATAGACCCGCCTCGGGATGGCCAGCCGCACCAGCTCCATCGGGCCGGGAATCTCGGCGCCCGAGTCATCCCGGCGGCCGAACATCACGGTGCCGATCTCGACCGCCCTGATTCCCGCTTCCCGGTACAGCTCGCAGACCAGCGCCTGACCCGGGAGCTCGAGCGGCGGGATATGCGGGAAAAAGGCGGCGGCATCGATATACACGGCGTGCCCTCCAGGCGGCTGCACGATCGGCACGCCGGCATCCGAAATGTGTTCGCCGAGGTAGGTGGTCGAGGTGATCCGGTAGAGCAGGTAGTCCTCGTCCAGTGCCTCGTGCAGCCCCACGGCAATGGCATCGAGATCCCGCCCCGCCAACCCGCCGTAGGTCGGGAATCCCTCCGTCAGGATCAGCAGGTTTCTTTCCTTCTCTGCCAGTGCCGCGTCGTTGGTGGCCAGGAAGCCGCCGATATTGGCCAGTCCGTCCTTCTTGGCCGACATGGTGCACCCATCCGCCAGCGAAAAGACCTCCCGGGCAATCTCGATCGGTGTCCGGTGCTGCTGCCCCTCCTCCCGCAGCTTGATGAACCAGGCATTCTCCGCGAAACGGCAGGCGTCGATGTAGAACGGGATCCGATGCTCCCGGCAGACCGCCGACACCTCGCGGATGTTGGCCAGCGAAACCGGCTGGCCGCCGCCCGAGTTGTTGGTGATGGTCATCAGGCAGAGCGGAATCTTTTCGCGCCCCACCTCGGTGATCAGCTGGCGCAGCCGGGCCACATCCATGTTGCCCTTGAACGGATGCCTGGTCTGGGGCTGGCGGCCTTCGGGGATGACCAAATCCACCGCCTGCGCGCCGGTGAACTCGACATTCGCCCGGGTGGTATCGAAGTGCGTATTGTTCGGCACCACATCGCCGGCCTTGCACATCACCGAAAACAGCAGTCGTTCCGCCGCGCGGCCCTGGTGGGTCGGCAGCACATGCTTGAAGCCGAAGATGTCCTGGATGGCCGATTCGAAGCGGTAAAATGACGGGCTGCCGGCGTACGACTCATCGCCCCGCATGATGGCGCTCCACTGGGCCGAGCTCATGGCCGAGGTGCCGCTGTCGGTCAGCAGGTCGATCAGCACATCATCCGACGCCAGCAGGAAGACGTTGTATGCCGCCGCCCTGAGCCGGGCCTCCCGCTCTTCGCGAGTGGTGAGGTGGATCGGTTCGACCGACTTGATGCGGAAGGGTTCGATGATGGTCTTCATCGCCGGAAATCCTGGCAGCGGGGAGTGGTGAATATAGCGACGACACCGGACCTTCCCATCGCCGTGATCGGGGCCGGCGCGGCGGGCTGCCTGGCGGCGATTTCGGCTGCGGAGCGGGGCGCCACGGTTGTGCTGCTCGAACGGACCTCTGATGGCGGCCGCAAGATCCTGATTTCCGGCGGCGGCCGCTGCAATATCCTGCCCGGGGAACTGCGCGAACCGCGGTTCGTGACCGATTCGTCCCCCAATACCCTCAAGAAGATGCTGCGCAACTGGCCGCTGGCCGACCAGCGCCGGTTCTTCGAGTCGGATCTGGCGCTGCCGCTGGTGCTGGAACCGGAGAGCGGCAAGCTCTTTCCGGTGTCCAATCGCGCCCGCGACGTGAGGGATGGGTTGATCAATCACGCCCGGAAAACCGGCGTCGACCTGCGATTCGGGGTCAAGGTCGAGTCGCTGAAGGAAGCCGCGAACGGCTGGCAGCTGGAGCTTGGCGGCGGGGAAACACTGACGGCGCGGGCAGTGATTCTCTCGACGGGCGGCCTCTCCGTTCCCGCCACCGGCAGCGACGGCTGGGGACTCGGCGTTGCACGCGCGCTCGGACACACGATTCATTCCACCTACGCCGCGCTGACTCCACTCACGGCAGAACCGGCGGTGCACGCGGATCTAGCCGGTATCTCGCTGCCCGTCGGGCTCACCGCGGCGGGGGCCGACCGGTCGGCCGGGTCCGACGGTGGATTTCTGTTCACTCACCGGGGCTACAGCGGACCGTCGGTGCTGGATGTGTCGCATGTGCTCGTCCGGGCTCGCCAGGAAGGCAAACCGGCCATTCTTCGAGTGCGCTGGGGGGTGCGGGACGAAGAATTCTGGCAGATAGCACTGCTGGCCCGGGGCGCCGGCCAGGTCAACACCCTGCTCCGGGCTGAGCTCCCCGCTCGGCTGGTCGATCGACTGCTGGTGGAGGCCGGGGTGCCGGGCGATACATCGCTGGCCCAGCTCCGGAAGGAACAGCGTCAGGCGCTGATCGAGGCGCTGGTCCGGTATCCACTGCCGGTGACCGGTGACGAGGGCTACAAGAAGGCGGAGGTCACTGGTGGTGGCGTCGCGCTGGCGGAAATCGATCCCCATACGATGGAAAGCCGGAAGGCGCCGAGGCTGTATTTCTGTGGAGAGATTCTGGACGCGTTCGGGCCGATCGGGGGGTACAACTTTGCGTGGGCCTGGGCCACGGGGCGCGCGGCGGGCATCGGAGCCGCGGGTCGAGATCGTTAACCGGGACCGCCAAGGCGCCGAGTTCGCAAAGGCTCGCCAAGAAATTGCCGGTGTCGTCTTGGCGAACCGTGGCGGTCATCACGGCTTCGCGGTGTTGGTTGCTGGTGTAATCAGCTTCCTGGCGGCGCCGGCTGCATGAACAACCGCTCGATCCGCCACTGCCCGTCCGCTTCCTTCTTCAACTCAGCCACGAACCGGCCGTGATAGTCTGCCGCCTGGCCGCCCTTCGGCCCGGCGCGCTGAGTGTAGTCGCCCCATTCGTAGGCGGCGAGGCCATACAACTCGACTCGCTCCGCCGTCATGGTGCACGACTCGACGTTGAACGCGGCGACCAGCGGAGTGAGAAACCCCTTGATCCCGGCCGGGCCAGTCACCGGGTCCATCCCGGGTGAGATCAGCCGCCCGTCCGCCGCGAACGATCCCGCCACCGAATCCACCGGACCAGTCTTGAGGAACCCGGCGTAGCTCTGCATCCGCGCCACCACCCGGGCGCTGTCGCTCTGCGCCGAGGCACTGGTTCCGGTCAGCGCAGTCAAACCCGCCACCAGCCCCGCCACGATCATTCGCATGACATTTCCTCGATTCAGGTCACTCGTAATTGGTGAACGGCTCCGTTTCCTGGACCGGGCCATCGGGAAGGGAACGAATCCGGTGAGTGATGGTGACGCGTGACGGGGTGGGGCGCTGCACCAGCGACTCCAGCAGCTGGAACCTGGCGCTGTCACCGAAGCCGGCGTCGTTGAGCCGCTGGGCCTCGGCCTTGGCGATATCACCGGGAGTGGGACGGGACTCGGGGTAGGCATCCTCGTGATGCGCGATCAACGCGCCCCAATGCGCATCACCGGCCCGTTCGAAGGATGCCCTGAGTTGATCTCTGGTGAGTGGCACTCTGCCCCCGCCGGCTAGTGGACTCGGCGGGCCAGCAGTTCGAGCGTATCGGCGGGAACTCGACCGGCGAGGGTCAGCCAGAAATCACCGGAGCTCCACTGGACGACGGACACCCCTTCGGGGGCGGTTCCGCTGCTCAGGCCCCGGGAGGAGATCTCGGGGTGGCGCTGCTGGTCCAGCAGGATGGTGGCGCCACTCAGCTTGTAGATCACCCGGATGACGGGTAGTGATTCTTCGGCTCCGGGCACCACATTGCCGGGCGCCATCTCGAAATGGTCGGGAGTCGTCCCATCGATCAGCCGGATCGAACCACCCAACGCGCTGAGCGCCTCGGCCGATTCGATCCGGTGAAACAGCGGGGTGTGGCCGCCTTCTTTCGGCGGCGTGCCGGATGGGGCGGCCGCTGTGCTGGCACCGTCAACCGCTGACTTGGCAGGTAGGGGTGCGGCCACTGAGCGCCGGGGCGTAGTTGCCGCAGGTGCGGTGGCTACGGGTGCCCTGGTCGGTTTCGGCAAGTCGATCCTGGCTGGCGCAGCCGGGCCGAGTGTGGCAGTAGTCCGGGCAGGAGGATTGACCGCTGGTGCGGGCGTGGTGGGTAAACCCCCGGTGGGGGCCGGCGTCGTTGGCGCGGCAGTGCTGACGGGCGCCGTTGCAGGAGTGCGAGTCGAAGGTGCCAGCACGATCGGGCCCGCGGTCTGAGCTGGACTCCGCATCAGGAAGATTACCACACCGATCACGAGGACGGTGACGATACCGGCGCCGATCTTGATAGCCTTGTCGCCGCTCGGGAGGGCGTCATCGAAGCGGGGGCGGATGACCTCCCGCCAGCTGCGTCCCACTTCCGGCTTGGCCATGACATCGCGCTCGGCTGTCGGAATGATGATCTCGACCTCACTGAACAGGTCGCGATACTCCTCCAGTCGGCGAGCGCAGACCCGGCAGACCCGGACGTGCTCCTTGATCCGGGCCACCTGGGCTTCGGAGAGGGAATGACTGATGACCGCGTCCAGCGTCAGTTGATCGACATGCTGCATGGGCTGGAAGATATCCCGGTACGAGATCTCAGGCGGTGACCCGTCTCATCGCACCCATTGGGCCAGTGCCTTGAGCGAATCGGCCGTGAGGTGGCCGGTCAGCGACAGCCAGTCGTCAGTGCCGGTCATCCATTGGAGGCTCTGTCCCCCGTCCTCGGTCCACAGCAGCACCGTATCTCTCGGGGCGCTGCGCCCGAGCCCCCGCTGCTGGTCGAGCCAGATTTCGCGCATCGGGGCGTCGAGATAGATGACCCGGATTACTGGCAGCCCGGCGTGTGCGCCACTGACCGCGCGGGGGGAAAGCTGTTCGACGCGGTCCGGAGACATCCCGTCGATCAGGTGAATCGTCCCACCCAGTGCCTGTACCGCCTTTTCCATCGAGACCTTGACCGGGGCGGCCACCGGCGCCGCCGGCTGGAATCCGAGTGTCCCTGGCGGCACCACGGCGGCATCCTGACGGGCAGTCACCCCCGCCATCAGTGCGGTCGAGGACGGCTCGCTGCGTGCCTGCATCTGCGCGGCGATCGAATCGACCGCCTTGCGATCTCCCGAGGCCAGTGCCGTTTTGGCCTGGGTGCCGGCCACCGGTGGGGTGGTCACCTTGCCCTGAGCAACACTGCCGCCGGTGCTCAGGCCGGCTCGGGCTTCCTTGTCGATGGCAGCCTCATTGGCCGACTGCGGGGCCGGCACAGCGGCGAGGGCCCTTGCTGGTGCAGCTGGCCGGCGGGCCGATTCATCCTTGGCGCGCGGTGCGTCTTCGGCGCGCTCGCCTGGAGCCGGTGTGGATTTCGGCGCCGGTACAGGCGGGGTGGCGGCCGGCTGGTCGGCCTTGCTCTCGGCCGGACCGACCTGGTCGGCTGTCGCCATCGTGGTGGGAGCCGCTGCACGGTCATCGAGCTCGGACTGATGGCGACCCAGCCTGAATTCGTTGCCGTAGTAGCCCAGCCCGATGGCCAGCAGCAGTGAGGCTGCCCACGCCAAAGGCCGGAGCGGCAGCGGGCGCCGGGCCGGGGTCACGACTGCCACGGCGGGCAGCGGTGCCGCCGGCGTGGTGGACTGGGGGAACTGGATGACCTGCACCAGCCGCTCGGCCTCGCCGAAGATGCCACTCATTTCCTCGAACCGGGCCGAACATTCCGGACAGGCGGCGATATGCTCGCGGGCCTGCCGGGCTTCGAAATCTGACAGCTCACCATCGAGCAGTGCGGTGATCCGTTCTTCATCAAGATGCGACATGGTGGTCCTTCTCCTGCGCCCGGTACACCTCGACCAGACGGCGCCGGGCTCGGGACAATGTGGTTCCAACAGCCCCCTTGGCGAGGCCAAGAGTCGCCGCGATCTCGTCGTAATCGAATCCCTCGGCCTTGAGCAGCAGCGCTTCGCGATCACGGAGAGGCAAGGACTCGAGCGCGGCGCGGACCGCCACGGTCTGGTCCGACGCCGCCATTTCTTCATCGGGAGCCGGTGATGAGCTGGGCCGCTCTCCTCTATAGAGTTCCAGCCGCCGACCCTGGCGGACCGCCCGGCGGCCGTCGTCACGGACCAGGTTGAGCGCCACGGCAAAGAGCCAGGGCCGAGGATTGTCGGGTGGTGCCTGCAGCGCCCGGGCAAAGGTTTCCTGGGCCAGGTCCTCGGCACGATCGCGGTCGCCCGTCCGGCGGTACAGCATCCGGACGAGCGAGGCGTGGTACTCGTGGTACAACTCGGTGAGGCGTTCGGTCATTGACCGCGGAAATCCTTCACGGTGCGGTTGAGTTCGCCGGCGGGCATCGTGGTCATCCCGTCAGGTGCGATCCTGATCGAGACCCGCTGGCCAGCGACCAGGACCTGGTTGCCGGCAGAGAGATACTGGGTGAGTTCGGGCAGCGCCTTGGCCAGGGCAAAATAGGCGGGGCTGAACGGCTGCACCTTCACGATCCGCAAGCTGTCGCGGTGCCGGGCATCCGTCCAGACGCCTGCCTTGTCGGTGAACAAGCGCCCGCCGAGCCGCCGCATCGGGCTGCCACCGCCACGCTGGTTGTCCTTTTCCGCCTCGGCCTTGCGATCGGCCAGCGCGTCGGCCGCGGCCAGGTTGCTCACCGCCGACAGTTTGGCACTCTCGTCCGCCCGGCGGAAACCGGCCGATCCGGTCTGGGCCGAAGGAGCGGGGGCACTGACCGGACGATTCCGGTCCTCGATCATGTTCGGCTGGCCCGCCACGGCACCAGGCTCCTGCACCAGGTAGGAAGTGTATTCCGTGAGGATGCCGTAGCGCAGGCCGAGGTCGCGAATCTGGCTGATCCGGTCAGGAGTGGAGCCTTCAATCCGGACCTGGCGAGTCAGGTCACCGATCCGGCGCGAGGCCCAGAGCCGGGGAACGAAATCGTTGGAGGATTCGGTCTCGGGAAAGGCGGCGGCGACGGTGAACCGCTCGCGGCGACCATTGCGCTCCCCTTCGACCACCACCGGACCGCTGCCGGTGCCGTGATAGCGGCCGAAGACCACCAGCTCCTCACCGTAAAACAGGTCCGGCAGGCTGGCCGGCGAATTCTGCACCAGGGTCACCGGGCTGCTGACGATCCGGAGGTTGACCAGCGCCGGGTGCTGCACCTTGGCCAGCAGTCCGCCGACCGCGGTTTCGACGCTGGCGTTGGGGGCAACATACGCCGCGCTGCCGCGGCCCTCGGTGGCCAGCCGGTCGAGCAGGTAGGTATTCACGTCCGGACCGACACCGAAGGTGAAGACCCTCCGGGTGCCGAGGTGTGCCGCCGCATTTTCCGCGATCTTGTCGGGCGCCTGCTCACCGACTGAAGGAAGTCCATCGGTCAGGAAGATGACGAGTGACAGCCGCTCGGGAGACACGTCGCCCGACAGCGCGGCGTCGAGCGCGCCGGCGATGTTGGTGCCGCCATCGGCCGCCAGATTGTCGACGAACTGACGGGCGGCGTCGAGATTGGCTGGAGTTGCAGCGGTGAAACCGGTGCGGAACTGGCGGACTCCGGAGGAGAAGGCGATCAACCGGAATCGGTCACTGTCACCCAACGTTCCAAGCGCCTGCACCAGGGCCGCCCGAGCCTGGTCCATCTTGTCGCCCGACATCGAGCCGGAGATGTCGACCACCAGGGTCAGGTCCCGGGCAATGACGTTGGCATCGTCGGCCGCCGGCGGGGCCACCAGCAGCATGAAGTAGCCGTCCTCGCCGCCGGGGGCGCTGGTGATCAGGCTGGTGCCGACCAGGTTGCGGCGAAGCGGCAGGAAGAGCTCCACATCGCCAGATGCGTCTGGATCCAGCGAGATCTGCAGCCTGCCGTTGACCGTGCGGGTGGTGAGCTGATGGGTCGGCGAATAGGGGGTGCCGTAGGTGTCGGCGTCAGGGGCCGCGAGTTGCCAGCTGAAGGAGTCGGTTGCCCGATCGCCACGGTCTCCGGCGCCACCTGCCGCCGTACGTCCCCGCTGGCCGATCGAATAGCGAATCCGCAGGGCGTCACCGGCACGCTCGAGGACCTGGGTGTACCGGAGCACGACTTTTCGGGTTTCGCCGGGCTGGATCGGGAATACCTGGGCCCGGATCAGCCCGTGACCCGCCAGGGTCAGCAACGCGGGATCGCGGCGGCGGCGGACGATCTCTTCATAGATGCCGCGGGCCTGATCGGCGTTCATCGTCTCGCCGCGAAGCTCGCGCTCACCCATCCAGAGCGAGAAACCTGAGAAGACCGCTTCACCGGGAAGTGGATAGAGATAGCTGCCCTCGGCCAGGCCGCCACCGGTGTTCCTGAACTGCTCTTCGACCTCCACCCTGGCCACTCGGCCATCGATGGTGGTGCGGACCTGCGAGCTGACCCTGATCAGGCCGAAGTTGGGATTGGTGGGGTTGATCGGTCGTTCGAGCTCGATCCATCCCTGGGCGTGGGCCGGCACGGCGGCGGCGAGCGCGAAGCTCGCAGCGAGGACAATCTGGCGCAGCATTGGAGTGGCTCCGGTTATGGGACTGGCGGGAGATGCGGGTAGCGGGCAGACTTGCACGACAGGCGGCCGGGCGGGGCAATGCACCTCTGTGGGGATTGCCCGGCAGGGCACCGAAGACGTCACGCCGGCGAACGCATTTCCCTGGAGGAACGGGATGTCCAAGCTGCGGTTCCGGATTTCAATGTCGCTCGACGGGTATACCTCAGGCCCGGATCAGAGTGTCGACAACCCACTCGGCATCGGCGGGATGGGATTGCATGAGTGGGCCTTTCCGCTGGCGGCATGGCGTGAGCCGCATGGCCTTCCGGGCGGTGAAGTCAATCAGAGCACCCCGGTGGTCGAGGAGATGCTGGCCGGCATTGGCGCCACGATCATGGGCCGCAACATGTTCGGCGGCCACCCGGGTCCCTGGGACAGCGAGAATCCCTGGAACGGCTGGTGGGGCGACGACCCACCGTTTCATCACACCGTCTTTGTGCTGACTCACTATCCGCGCCCGCCACTCAAGTTCGAGGGTGGCAACGAGTTCATCTTCGTCACCGATGGGATCCGCTCGGCCCTCGATCAGGCGCGGCGCTCGGCCAAGGGCCAGGATGTGGTCTTGGGTGGCGGCGCCCAGACGGGTCGCGAGTATCTCACTGCCGGGCTGATTGACGAGATGGTGATCAGCATGACGCCGATCCTGCTCGGCGCCGGCGAGCGGCTGTTCGACGGCGTCGGTGATCTCAAGGGACTGGCGCTGGTCAAGACGGTTGCGGCGCCGAACGTCACCCATCTGAAATTTGGCAGGGCCTGATGATCGGCAGGCCGGAAGGTGTGCCGTGAGGAGTTCATCCAACATGCCAGGACGGCTTCAAACGTGAATGCATTCTCCGTAGGTGATTGCGTACGACTACCCGATGGTCGAGTGGGGCGGGTGCGGGCGCGGGCGGGCACCAGGTGGCGGGTCAGGGTCCGGCGTCTGACCAGTACCAGTCATCAATTTCTATTGCTTGCGACGAGCGAACTCACCAGGCTCGAATGCCCGAAGGGGTGGATGAGTCCGGCGGGTTATCGCCGCTATCTTCGGCCTACGCTGGCCAGGCTCCGGGCGCGGCTGCGTTCCCGTGCGGAGGGCTGAGCCGGTCGGCAGTGCTTGGTTGCACAGAAATTTCCCTGACAAACCTTTGCAGGAGTGGGCAATGACTCGAACCATCGTGACCCTGGTTGCCGTACTGCTGGCCGGTTCCTCGGCCTGCCGGCCGAAGCCTCCCACCTTGGATAAGCCCACTATCGTCGAGGTATCGCTGGGCGATTACTTCTTCCATTCTCCAGACACCATCCCTGCGGGGCGGGTCACGTTTCGGCTCAATGTGATCGGGACCGATGGCCACGTGATGGACCTGATCCGGCTGGATCAGGGCAAGACGCTCAAGGATCTGATGGCCGCCGGCGAGGGAGTCGCTGACTCGGCCTGGGCCAGGAGTGTCGGTGGCGGGGTGAGCGCCACGGAAGGGAACAGCCCCAGCTACACCCTCGCGCTCATACCGGGCCGTTACGTGATGCTCTGCTACTTCGGAGACAGCACTCACGTCCCTCATTTCGCGAAGGGGATGATCAAGGAGGTCATCGTGACGGAGGCGGCCGCGCTGGCGGTACAGCCGCCGGCCGACCTCGAGATCCGGACGATTGACTACGGCTACGAATTCTCGACACCGCTCAAGGCCGGGACCCGAACGATTGCGGTCGTCAATCCGTCTCACCAGGGGCACGAGGTGATCATGGGCCGTCTCAAGGACGGGTTCACGGTCGAGCAGGCCCGGGCCCACGATGACAGCACGGATCCCAAGGGCGTCTCGCCGTGGGAATTGTCCGGCGGGGTAGGAGACCTGGCGCCGGGCGATACCATCCTGATGAACGCCGCCTTCAAGCCCGGGACCTATCGGCTGTATTGCTACTTCTCCGTCGCCGGGGACTCGCTCAACCACTACCAGCACGGCATGCACCAGATCATCACCGTCGACTGAGCCAGCCGCTATGCCGCTCGTGGATGTGACCCGGACCTATCTCGAAATGAGAAGCCCCGCCGACCTCAAAGGCGGCGGGGCACGAGTGCCGGCCGGGAGCCGGCTCGAGCCGGTGGCCCATGTGCCTGCTTCGCTCTGGCGATACCTGTACGCCACGGTCGGCGGTCCGTATTTCTGGCTCGACCGGCTTAACTGGAGCGATGCCCAGATCAGGGAATACCTGGCCAGACCGATCACGCTCTGGCTGCTCTCCTCCGGCGGCGCGCCGGCGGGATTTTTCGAGTTGACGAGAAACGACGATCGGTCAATCGAGATTTCCTACTTCGGGCTGCTGCCCGACTTCGTGGGCAAGGGCCTCGGCAAGTATCTGCTGGTGCGGGCCATCGAGGAGGCCTGGGCCACCCAGCCAACCAGGGTCTGGTTGCACACCTGCACCCTGGACCATCCGGCGGCGCTGCCGAACTATCTCGATCGAGGGTTCAGCGCCACGAGTACCGAGCGTTACCAGTACGAGATTTCCGGCTGATGCCGGATACCACACCGCGGCAGCAGCTCTGGTCTGGATTGGCGGTTTCGGCAATCGGGGTCTGGCTTGGCTACACCGTCTGGTCAGGGATGCCGGGGTGGCGAGTGCCACCGCTCGTCGGATATGCCGTGGCCGGCTCATTCCTGGCGGCCGGGCTAAGTCTGCTGCTGCAGCGGGCGGGCAGGCTCCGAGCGGCCACCGTCGTGATCTTTCTGTTCATCGGTGGCCTGGTCGCGATTGGGGGCTGGATCGGATTCGGTGCCGGCGAGCGGAGTTGCACCGCCAATGGGTTCCTGATGGGAGAGATGGGTTGCCGAGTGGTGTTCGGTGGTGGGGCGGTGGTGACGGCGGTGATCGCCATTCTGGTTTTTCGGTCGAGGCTGAAGAAGGCCGCTTGATCAGTCGGGCGAATACAAGCTTCGCTCCTCGCCGCCGGCCCACTGGATTTAACCACGCGATCCCTCGCTGCGCTCGGGATGAGGTGTATTTTCTCGTCTCTCGTCTCTCGTCTCTCGTCTCTATTCCAGCAGCTTGTGGTAATGCACCGTCTCGGCCTCGTAGCCGAGTTTCTCGTACAATCCCTGCGCGCGGGTGTTGGTATTGAAGACGTTCAGGGTAATTCGGCGATAGCCACGACCCTTGGCCCACCGCTCGGTTTGATCCATCAACTGTCTGGCGAGTCCTCGGCCCTCGACGGTGGGTTCGATGGCCAGTACTTCGACGTGGGCGTGGGGTTCGCCGGTGAAATAGTCGGAGCGGGTGGTCGCGAAGACTGTACCGACGGGACCCATTTCAGGCAGTTCGGCGACCAGGAGTAATGTCTCGGGAATCGGGCGGGCCAGTGCTTCCCGAAGGATCACGAAGTCGGCCTCGGCGATCTGTCCGGCCGTCCGCCAGTGCGGTACCGCAAAGGCTGCCAGCCGCTCACTGATCCTGACCAGGAACGGTTCGTCGGCGGGGGTGGCCGGCCTGAGCGTGGCCTGCCCGATCGGTGAACTCATTTCGCCCTCCGGTAGATGGCGTCCAGCCTCGGTGTCCACTGCTGGCCGTCTTCAGACACTTCCAGCTTGTACTCATACTCATCTGGCGCGGCCAGCTGCCAGCTCGCCCGGGTCTGTCCCTCCCCGGATTCACTGACCAGGACCAGGGTCGTGCCGCTGAACCCGCCTTGGGAGAAGTTGGGCGGACTCTGGAGCATGGTGTCGAACCAGTACATCACGTGCTGGTTCTGCTTCCGGTCAACGGTGAAGATGCCATGGCCCTTGAACACGACGGTGCCACCCATTTCCTGGTCGTAGTGCTGGATGACCGCTAATCCGCCGAGGGCCACCTTGTTCTTGACGCGGCCGACGGACTTGGCTCCCTGTGGCGCCCAGGGACTCGGGTGCACGGTTTCGTCACCGATCCAGTCACCAGGAAGGGCGTGGAGCAGTTTGTGCGCGGCAGCGGGCTTGGGAACTTCCATGATAGGTCCCTCGATTCGAGTGTGAGAAGTGCAATCCACCGAGGCGCTTCTCGACCGCTACGCAGATTCCAATCGACCGCTGGCACAATTGACTGATTCGGTGCTCTCGGTGTCCGCGGCGGATTCCAGTGATTCTCAGGCCCAGATCATGGGTTCGTCGGACGATTCAGTTGCGCGAGGATGGTATCGACGGCAGCGATGACGAGCTCCGGCTGGTCCATGTTCACGTAGTGGCTGCTATGGTCCGCAATGACCTGGCGCCCCCGGCTCGAAATGGTCGACTCGTCATGCTGCAGGTAGCGCCACACTCTGGCGGCGGAATCGGCGTCGGGCTGGCTCATGCCGCCGGCGTGGAGCTCTTCCGCCATGTGGGCGCTACCGGTGACGACCACTAGCGGAATATCGATCGGCTTCCGGCTGGCTCGCACCTCTCCGGCACTCAACCCGGGGAAACTCTCGAGCTCGGCGAGCGTGGTCTTGTACCACTCGGTCCGATACCCCACCGCCTGGCCCCAGGCGTCCTGCTCAGCCGGCACCGAAGGAGGATCGTAGGCCGGAATGCCGCGGGCTCTCTGGATCCCGAACCGTGCCAGCCAGATCTGCCAACGGAGCTGGCTGGAGTAGCCCCCGAACAGCTGGGCCATGGCCGCCGGAAAGCGCTTCGACTGATCCTCGTGTGAGGCGTCGACCAGGACCAGCCCGGCGGTTTCTTCAGGGTAAGTCGCACTGAACAGCCGGACGTTATAACCACCGAACGAGTGGCCTACCAGCAGGTAGGGTGGAGGTACCTCGGCCGCCTTGAGCAGGGCATGCAATTCGGCGACGATCTGCCTGCTGTCCCTCGGATACGGGCCGGGCTCGCTGTAGCCGAAGCCAGCCCGGTCATACGAGCAGGTTCTGGTCCGCTTCGAGATCTCAGGCTGGGTCTTGCTCCAGGTCAGCCAGCTGTCTCCGAGTCCGGCATCCATGACCACCACTGGAGAGCCCCGGCCGGTGCAGACCAGGTGCAGTCGGTGGCCGCCGATATCGATCATCTGCCCGGGCGGCGGGAGCCGAGCGGTGTCGCGGGCGGTCGAGATCGATTGCCAGGCGGCGCCGCCGATGGCCACCAGGAATGGCAGCGACAGGGCGACCAGGAAAATTTCCGTTCGTCTAGTCATCGGTACTCGGAGCCATGGGTGGATGCCAGTTCATCAGGGCTTCATCGAAGTAGACGTCGCCGTGCTTGAGCGCCCGGGGCTCGACACCATACAGCGTGAAACCCCAGCGCTCGTACAGGGCCCGGCCCCGGGCATTGTCTGCGGCGACGGTCAGGACCACCGCCTCCACCCCTTCGGCAACGGCCTGATTGAGCAGCCGCGAGACGATGGCATCACCGAGTCCGACGCCCCGGGCCTCCTCGCGCACATACATCCCCCAGAGCAGCGCCTTGTGCCGATGCTTGAGGCCGGTCAGCCGACTGATCCCACCGATGGCGACCAGTTTCCTGCCGATAAACCCACCCACGACGTATTCGCGGTCGAGCCGGGCGCCGACGGATTCGAGGGTCAGATCGATTTCATCTTCCACCGCGAACCGGAACTGGAGCGGGTGTCGTTCGAACCCTTCCAGTCGAAGGCGCTGGAACGCCGCGGCATCGGCGGACGTCAGGCGGCGAACGGGGGGGAGGGGGTGGGAGTTGGGACTTTGAGGCATGGGAGGATTGTAATTGGAGTCGAGGGTCGAGGGTCGAGGGTCGAGGGTCTAGACAGGATGTAAGTCTTGTGAAGTCTCGGTCCGCCTGTCCGCCTGTCCGCCTGTCCCGCCCGCCCGCCTACTACCCCTCGACCCTCCGCGCGCTCATCATCTCCGTCATCGCCATGACCCTGGCCGGAGCGGGGTCGCCGGTCACGACGCGTCGGTGGTAGTCGATCTGGCCAAGGTGAAAGCCGAGGTGGACTGCCAGGTGAATGAGGAAGTCCTCGGCGTTGTAGCGGTAGCCGTTCAGTACATCGGGAAAGTCAGCCGCCAGCTGCTCGGAGGTCAGCCGGGCAAAGGCCGCGTTGATGGCGGACACCGTGGCGTCGATCTGGGCCAGCAACTCGCTCCGCGAGACATCCCGCCGACTGAACTCAGCCGGTCGATTGCGGACATAGCCCGTCTTGCCAAACGCGGTCCCGATGAACGACTGCAGGTTGCCGGCGAGGTGCAAGGTGAGAGTGCCGGCCGAATTGGGGAGGCCAGGCGGCAGCGCCCAGATCTGCCGCTCATCAGGATAGGCCTCGAGCTCTCGGCGCAGCGCGGCGAGATCGCGGAGGAGGAGGGAGTGGATGGGATGTTTCATGCCGGAAGATAGCGAGAGACGAGAGACGAGAGACGAGAGACGAGAGACGAGAGACGAGAGACGAGA
>JBDTTF010000299.1:0-5882 GCA_039930765.1 Gemmatimonadota bacterium
CGCCGGCTTTTTCCTGACGGCCAGGACCCGCTCGGCCAGCGGTTGCGATTCGGACCGGTCTCCCCGTGGATGCCGATCGTGGCGGTGGTGGCGGATGCCAGAAATCGCAGTTTGACCGATGAGCCGCGCCCCGAGCTGTATCTGCCTGGGCTCGGTAGCTGGGCCTCGATGGGCTTTGCCACCGAAATCACCATCGTGGTCCGGGCCTCCGGCGATCCGCTGGCCCTGGCGGGGCCAATTCGCCGGATCATCACCGAGGCCGCCCCCGATATCGCGATTTACAACCAGTTCACCCTCGATGCCATCGTGCAAGATGCCGGCGCGCGGATGGCCATCACCACCCGCCTGATGTCCGGCTACGCGCTTGCGGCCCTGCTCCTGGCCCTGGCCGGCACCTACGCGGTGCTCTCGTTCCTGGTCACCCAGCGGGAACGGGAGCTGGCGGTTCGAATCGCGCTCGGTGCCAAGCCGGCTGAAATCGTGAAGCTGGTGGGACGGGAATCGCTGCTGGTGGTGGGCGCCGGCATCCTGATCGGTCTGGCTGGGGCCCTGTCGAGCGCCCGTCTGCTGGCAGGGCTGCTCTACGGCGTCGGACCGTTCAACCTCGGGGTCCTGGGCCTGGTGGTGCTCGGTGCCGTATTCACGGGGATTGCCGGTGCCATGGTTCCGGCATGGCGGGCCACCCGGATCGACCCCATCGTTGCGCTGCGGGGCGGTGGCTGACGCCGCGGGGTTCCGCCACGCTACTTTCACCGGATGACGATTCTCGAATCGCCGCAGCGCCCGGCCAGCAGCGTCTCGATCCCCGTGATCCTCGGGGCAGTGGCGCTCGCCGTTACCGTCGCCCGAACCGTGACGATGGTGCAGCAGTTCGCGGCGGCGGCGGTAGCGACGCCATGGGGCCACCTGCTCCCGACCGAGGCGGCCATCTGGCTGGGCTGGCTGCTCTGGGGTGCGGCGCTGGTTCCGCTCATGGCAGGGGTGGTTGATCATCCAGCGGCCCGTGGCTCAACCGCATGGAAGCTGATTCTCCTCATACTGCTTCCAGTGGGCCTGGTCCCGCTGGTCGCCGCGCCAGTCCACTGGGCCGGGTTCGGCGGCACGCTGCCGCAGACCTGGCTGCACATGCTGCTGCACAACGGCCTGACGGACCTGCTGCTCGGCATGGCGTTCGTAGGCGTAGCGTACAGCTCGCTGAGTCTCCGCCGGGCCCGGCTGCTGGAGGTGACCGCCGCCCGGCTGAACGCCCAGCTGGCCGATGCCCAGCTCGAAACTCTCCGAGCCCAGCTCGATCCGCATTTCCTGTTCAATGCCCTCAACAGCATCGCAGTGCTGGCCCGGCGGGGCCTCACCGGTGATGTCGAGCAGATGGTCACCCGCCTGGCGGGATTGCTGCGCCATTCGCTGGAATCGTCCCGGGCACAATTGGTAACGCTTGGAGCCGAACTGGCGGCCGTGAGGTACTACCTCGAGATCGAACAGGTCAGATATGCCGATCGACTGGTGGTCCGGCTCGATGTGCCGGAAGCCCTGCACGCGGCCATCGTTCCATCCTTCCTGCTCCAGCCCCTCGTCGAGAATGCCATCCGGCACGGCTTTACCGACGCCACCCACCCACTGCACCTGGAGGTCGGGGTCGAGGCGCTGACCGACGGTGTGCGCATCACGATCGCGAACGATGGGGCAGGGCTCATCGAGGGTGGACGGCGGGATGGTGTCGGACTCGGACACACGAAGGCGCGCCTGGCTGCCCTGTATGGGGCGTGCGCCTCGCTTTCCCTGCGACCCGGCCCGTCGGGGGCCGGTGCCATCGTCGTGATCGAGCTCCCGCGCCGGCCGCCGGCGTCCGCCACGGAGCCGCAATGAACCCGCTGCGCGCCGTGGTGGTGGATGACGAACCGCTGGCGCGGGAGGGGCTGGTGGAATTGCTGGAGCGCCTGCCGGAGCTGACCATCGTCGGCGCCTTCGTCGACGGAATGTCGGCACTCATCGGCCTGCACCAGCTTGAGGTGGACGTGCTGTTCGTCGACATCCAGATGCCGGGGATGTCGGGCTTCGACCTGATCGAGGCCCTCTCCGGTGGTCCATTGCCGCTGGTGGTCTTCGTGACGGCCTTCGATGCTCACGCCATCCGTGCCTTCGAGGTCAACGCGCTCGATTACCTGCTCAAGCCGGTGTCACCGGAACGGCTGGGTCAGGCGGTCGAACGGGTCAGGGCGCAACGGCGTGACCAGGATGCAGCCAGCGCCCAGTCCAGGATCTCGGCGTTGCTCGAGGGGTTGCCGGGCCGTCCCAGAGGAGTCGGCCGGTTGATCGTGCGCGAAGTGGGTCAGGTCATCGTGGTGCCGAGCAGGGAGGTCGACTGGATTGAGGGGGCGGACTACTACGCGCTGCTGCATGTGGGGTCCACGGCGCACCTGCTCCGGGAAACGCTGACTTCGCTGGAGCGGCGTCTGGACCCGGACCGGTTCATCCGGATCCACCGGTCCACCATCGTGAACCTGAGCCGGGTGCGCGCGGTCGAGGCGGCGCTTCGAGGCGATGGGGTGGTCGTGCTGACCAGTGGTGCCCGACTCAAGGTCATGCGGTCACGGCGAGACCTCCTTGAGCGGAAACTCGAGGCCCTCCACGATGGCGGTGAGCTCTAGCCTGCAGTGGGTTTTCCTTGCCAAGGCAGGTTCCGCTCGACCCTCGACCCTAACGCCGCGGGGCTGCGTTGCTGTGGCCATCCGCTTCTCCGCACGGGTAGAGGCAATGATCGGCCCGGGAATCGGAAACCAGGGATTGGGTGCGCCAGGCCCCGAACAATCAGCAGGCGTTCCCCCTGACACAGGACACTCCCGATCAGCTGCTGATCTGGACGTCGATGATTTTGAACTCCAGGTAGTTGGGATCCTTCGGGGGCGTCTTGGGAGGAGTCTTGGCCTTGCCAGCCCCGCCCCGCACGCCCTGGGCTTCCTTCGGCTTGACCGCTCGGTTCAGATCCTTGATTGCCTTGGGCTTGACCATGGTGCCTCCGAAAGGAAGAATCGGAAAACGGGGTGCCACCAGCACGTCATTATCCCTGCACCCGACCTCAATGCCACACCCTCCACCTGCCGGGCGCCGTGAGCCGGCTCACCCTTGCCCAGGCCAGGGGCTCCGCAGACGTTGGCCCCCTCTCCCCTCTCTCTACGCCCTCACACTCGCCTCCAGCGAAACGATGATCGACTTGTAGGTCGGCGTATTGCTCCCGTCCGCCACACTCCCGATCGGGACCAGCACATTGGCCTCAGGGAAATAGGTGGCCACGCACCGCCTCGGGATGTTGTAGACCACTACCTGGAAGTGCCGCGCGACTCGCCGCTCGTCCTCGAAGTGACTGGTGATGTCGACGTAGTGCCCGGTGGCCCATCCCTTTTCCCGGGCATCCTCTTCGTTCATGAAAACGACCCGGCGCCCGCCGTAGATTCCTCTGTATCGGTCGTTGAGGGCATACACGGTGGTATTGAACTGATCGTGGCTGCGGATTGTCATCATCAGAAACCGCTCACTGCTCACCGGGTGCACCGCGATCGGCGCCACGAAGAACTCGGCCTTCTTGCTCTCGGTCACGAACCGCCGCTGCCGAGCGGGGTTGGGGAGGTAGAACGGCTGGTCCAGCCGGCCGTTGTAGTTCTCGAACCCTGGCACCACCCGGCTGATATGGTCGCGGATCCGGCTGTGATCGGCCGCCAGTCCCTGCCAGTCGATATTGGTGCGGCCCTTGAGCGTCGCAGTCGCTATCCCCGCGATGATCCCCACCTCGCTCCGCAGTTCAGGCCCTGCCGGCTCGCGTCGGCCCCTGGAGGCACTGACGATCCCCATCGAGTCCTCGACGGTCACGACCCCGCCGGCGTCCTTCTCTGAGCGGCCCAGGCATGGCAGCAGCAGCGCCGTTTCTCCGGTGATCAGGTGACCGCGATTGAGTTTGGTCGCAATCTGGGCGGTCAGCCGGCAATGGCTCAGCGCCGAGGCGGTAGTGACGGTATCGGGTGCCGAAGCCAGAAAGTTACCGCCCAGCCCGATGAACACTTCGATACTGCCGTCATGCATGGCGGCAATGGTATCGACGGTGTCCTTTCCGAAATGCCTCGGCGACCGGAAACCGAACTCCTTGTCGAGCGCCAGGAGGAACGGCTCGCCGGGGCGTTCCCAGATGCCCATGGTCCGGTCGCCCTGGACATTCGAGTGGCCCCGGACGCAGCCGGTTCCGGTGCCCGGCCGCCCGATGTGCCCCCCCATCAACAGCAGATTGACCATGGTCCTGATGGTGGCGACGGCATTCTTGTGCTGGGTCAGTCCCATGGCCCAGCAGCAGATCATCCGCTTGGCACTGGCCGCCATCAGTCCGGCCTCCTCGATCTCGGCCCGGGTGAGCCCCGACCCCTCGACGATCTCGTCCCAACTGGTGGCGTCGAGGTCGGCCTTGACCGCGTCCCAGCCGTTGGTCGAGTCGGTGATGAACTGCTGGTCAATCACTCCGCCACGCCGGACCTCCTCGGCCAGCATCACCTTCATCAGCCCCTTGATCACGGCAATGTCGCCGTTGATCCGGACCGGCAGGTGCAGATCCGCCAGCGGCACTCCGGGGCCCAGGATATGGGCTGCGAAATGGAATGGGGTGGGGAATTCATCCGGGTTCGGGTCGGTGAACCGCATGAACCCGGTCTCCCGCATCGGATTGATGGCGAGAATCTTGGCCCCATGCTTCTTGGCATGCTCCAGCGAGGTCAGCATTCGGGGGTGATTGGTGCCGGGGTTCTGCCCCACCAGGATGATCAGGTCGGTCTGCTCAAAGTCCTCGAGCGTGATCGTCCCTTTCCCGATGCCGAGGCTCTGGGTCAGGGCGGTACCAGAGGACTCGTGGCACATGTTGGAGCAGTCAGGGAGGTTGTTGGTGCCGTACTGCCGGGCAAACAGCTGCCAGAGAAAGGCCGCCTCGTTGCTAGCCCGGCCTGAGGTATAAAAGGCGGCCGAGTCGGGGGACAGGACGGTATTGAGTTCCTTGCCGATCAGGGCAAAGGCGTCGTCCCAGCTAATCGGTTCGTAGTGGCTGCTGCCGGCCCGACGTACCAGCGGTTCGGTCAGCCGGCCCCGGTTTTCCAGCCAGGTGTCCGACTGTTCACTCAGCTGCTCGATGCTCCACTTCCGGAAAAAATCGGCGCCGATGGTGTGTTTCGATCCTTCACTGGCCATGGCCTTGGCGCCGTTCTCGCAGAATTCGAACTGGTGCCGCTTGCCATCTGGCGAAGGCCAGGCGCAGCTCTGGCAGTCGAATCCGTCTTTCTGGTTGATTTCCAGGAAGTTGTGGTACGTGGCACTCAGCCCCAGGCGGGGCAGGGCAAAGCGGAACGAGCTCAGAATGGCCTTGAGGCCGGCAGACGAGTGGGCCTGGTCACGAATTGTCGCGGCCCTGGTCTCGATCGGCGGCTGACTGGCGATCGCGAGCCAGGTCGGATGCTCCGCGCTCGAGCAGGAATCGCCGATGGCGTCCTGCAGCGCCTTGGACCGGACTCGGCCGGTGAGCCGAGGCGCGAAGGTCTTGAAGAATCCTTCGGCCAGCTGACTGGTGATATCGGCTTCGCTGTCCCGAGTGGGAGTCGGGGGCGATTCGATTGGGTCGGTCATGTCCAACTCCGGGTTCCGACTCGGCACGCTGCCGGAGTCTTTCGCAAGATAGCAAGGAGCGGAAAACGGGAGGAAGGAGGAGGGAGGAAGGAGGAGAAAATTAGGTCATCACCAGCTCACCAGGTGAGCGAGGGACCTCCTCAATCCGGCACTGGAGGCAGTTGGCAATGCACGGCTTACCGGAAAATAGAAGGCGGGCGAAGCTGGCCATATTTCCGGCCCGCCCGCCCGCC
>JBDTTF010000300.1:0-2456 GCA_039930765.1 Gemmatimonadota bacterium
AGGTCGACAGCGCGCCGACCGCGCCGAGCAGCATGCCCATCGGGTGGGCGTCGTAGCGGAATCCCTCGAGGAACTTGATGATGTTGGTGTGGACGTAGGTGTGGTAGGTGATGTCCCTGGTCCATTTTTCCAGCTGGGCCTTGGTTGGCAGCTCGCCATTGTTGAGCAGGAACGCCACCTCGAGGAAGGAAGCCTTTTCAGCCAGCTGCTCGATCGGGTAGCCGCGATACCGGAGGATGCCCCGGTCGCCGTCGATGAAGGTGATGGCGCTGCGACAGGCGGCGGTATTGAGAAACGCCGAATCGTAGGTCATCAGGCCGAAGTCTTCGTCGCTGGTCTTGATCTGGCGCAGGTCGAGCGCCTTGATCGCGCCCTCACGGATCGGCAGTTCGTAGCTCTTGCCGGTGCGATTGTCGGTGACGGAAAGGGTGTCCTTGCCCACGGTGGTACCTCGCGCTGAAGTGAAAGCCCTGGCCTCGAAGATAGCGGACGCGGGGGGCGGCGCGGAATGGGTGGCCCGCTTACAATACGCGCTCCCTCGACCATGCCCAGACCGACTCCCGACCTCCCGTCCCGTGCCCGCGGCGCCCTTCTCGGACTGGCCGCCGGTAACGCGCTCGGCGTCCCCACCGAATTCCTCGGCAGCGCCGAATCGATTGCTGCCCGATTTCCCGGCGGGGTCCGCGATATCCTGCCCGGCGCGGCCGAGCCGTGGGATGACGACCTGGCACTCAGTATCGGCCTGGCGGAGGAGCTGCTGGAGCCCGAGGTCAATCTCGAACGCCTGGCCACCCGGTGGATCGAATGGATGCGGGCCGGGGGCCGGGGCGTCGGGATCTGGACCGGGATCGCGCTGCAGCACATTGCCACCCACGGCTCACCCCCGGCATCGACCGGTGGACGGGCCGGCAACGGCACCGTTTCCCGCTGCATTCCCGTGGCCCTGGCCACCCTCAATTCGACCCGGAACCTGATCAGTGGCAGCTACCACACGGCGGCGCTGACCCATCCCGACGACCGCTGCACCTGGGGCGCCGTGGCGGTCAATGTCGCCGCCCACTGCCTGCTGCGCGGCATCACCGATTTCCTGCCTGAAGTCCTTGATGCCCTCACCCGGAATCAGGCGCCCGCTGACCTGATCCAGGCGGTGCGACGAGTGCCGCTGAAAAAGCAGGAGCAGCTGCCAGTGACGGGGGCGGAGGCGGGCTATGTGGTGCATTGCGTCGAGATTGCGCTCTGGTTTGCCTATCACGAGCCGAACCTGGAGCGGGGGCTGATCTGGCTGGCCAACGCCGGCGGGGATACTGATACCAACGCGGCAGTGGCCGGGGCCCTGATGGGGATTCGTGACGGGGACGGCGCCATCCCGGTGCGCTGGCTCGACCGGCTGCACGAGGCTGATCGGCTGAGGGCGTTGGCGCACCGGCTGATCGGGCTGGTTCCGGAACAAACGGCCCCGGAGTAACGCGGAGGGCGCGGACCGTGCCGGGGCGCGATCGGGCGCCGTTTCCCTGGGCACTCTCAGGAGGATTCACAACGAATTGGGGGGTCTGCCCGTATGTGGCCGGTCACTCCATCACCTCAGCTGTTTCGTCCGCGTTGTTCCGCGTTTTTCCGCGGCCAGGTAGTTTGTCTGTAGCGGGATAACCCTTTCAGAATGGACCACCGCATGAGATCCAGACTTCTCCTCGCCGGGCTCCTGGCCCTCGCCGCTCCCGCCGCTGCCCAGACCGTCGATACCAGCGGGGCCGGCAAACTGATCGAGGAGGGGATGCAGCGCTCCGAAGTCATGAAGAACCTGCAGTATCTCTCCGATGTCATCGGACCACGCCTCACCGGCTCGCCGGCGGCCCGCAAGGCCAACGACTGGACCAGCGCCCAGTTCAAGTCGTACGGGCTCGACTCCCATCTCGAACAGTGGAATTTCGGACTCGGATGGAGCCGCGGTCCCGTCCAATTCACGATCAATGCCCCGTTTACCCGCAACCTGGTGGCCCATAGCTGGGCCTGGACCGATGGGACTGGTGGCAAGGTGCTGACCGGCCCGGTGGTGCGAGTGGATGTGGCCAACCCGGACAGCATGAAGACTTACGCCTCGAAGATCAAAGGGGCCTGGCTAATGACCGCCGATCCCGCCAGCGTATGGAATCCCGATGGTCCGCCGATGACCGCGGCCGACTCCACCGCACTGCAGGAGGCTCGCTCCCGAGCTGTTGCCGGCCGGCGGGATATCGATACCTCCACCGCGGCGCGGACGGCCCGGCAGCAGCTGGCCATCGACCGACCCTACCTGCTCAAGCAGATGGGGGCGCTGGGTCAGTTGCAGGACGGCAGCAAGGAGCAGGGGCTGATGACGATGAGCGGATCGCCGTACGCGATCTCGCCACTGCCGCGGGTGGTTATTGCCCACGAGGACTACGCCCTGTTCGACCGGCTGATCAAGATGGGGCAGACTC